>CAZBIR010000035.1:6907-21381 GCA_964491035.1 uncultured Sulfuricurvum sp. | reverse complement strand
AAATTGATATGCAGACTGACATGGACCGGGCACCCGTCCGGGTCGACTTTGTAGGCATGGGGGGTGTTCGGACATTTGTCTTTTTCATCGACGACCCCGTCTTTATCCGTGTCGGGTGCTGCGGCGACCGGTGCCGGTGCTACCGGTTTGGGTGCGGGAGCCGCAACGGGCTCGGCGGCCTTTTTACCCTGGCATGCATCAGGGTAATTGGGGGCAAACTGTTTAGCCTCCACGTTCATCGTCTGCGCAGTTCCGCTGTCGGTGTACGTAATGCTTTCCTGTGCCGAAAGGGTCATGCTGATGCCGAGTATGAGCACTGCGGCTGTACATTTGGATAGAGACTGCATGGTACGGGTTCTCCCTTGAGTTGGACTTGTTCACATTGTAGCACATATTGAGTTTGAAAGTAGCAAAAACCAAAAAAATGAAAATTTAATCTGAAATCACTTTTTTTTCGAGTAGAATGATGAAAGTGGAGGTATCCAGAGCGGTTTCGCCGTTTTTGGATTCAAATCGATCAAACTACCGATGAGGAGTGAAAAATGTCAAACATGAAAACGATTGCGGTGACACTCTCACTGTGCGCTTTCTCGGCGCTTAACGCATTGACGCTGCAAGAGGGGGTCGACGAAGTCCTCTCAACCCATCCCGTCGTTCTCGAACGGCTGCATAATTACCGCGCGACGCTGGAAGATCTGCGAACGACCGAGGCCCAATACCTCCCGAGTCTGGATTATTCGGCCAGTGTAGCCCGCGAACGGACCAAGAACAGCAATACCGGTTTTGAAAGCCGCTCACTGAGCAGTTACGAGCATTCTTTGATGCTGACCCAGAATCTGTTTAACGGGTTCGGGACGGTGTACGAAGCCGATTACAACAAGGCCCGCATCCTCGCAGCGGCCAATCATTACGTCGAAAATGCCAATGATGCGGCCTATAATTTTGTCACGCAGTACATTACGGTCCTCAAAAACCGCGATCTTCTGTGCATCGCCAAGGCAAACGTCGAGTTCAACGAAGAGATTTACGCCAAGGTCAACAAACTCTACGAAGCTGGGATGACGACCCGGTCTGAATCGGAAAAAGCCGATACGTCACTGTCGCTGGCCCGTTCGAATTACGTTGTGGCCAAAAACAACCTGGATGATTCGCTCTATAACCTTGAGCGGGTTCTGGGACGCCCGGTGAGCGTGGAAGAGGTCAAGGACACCGAGTTCTCGGGTAATATTCCCGTAACGCTCGAAGAGATGAAAGCGTACGCCCGCAGTCACAACCCCTCGATCCTGGTACGTGATTACAACATCAAAGCCGCCCACGCAAAACGTGAAGCAGCCTACAAAAACTACTATCCGAAAATTGATGCTTTTGCACGGGCTTCCTGGGCAAACGACATCAGTGGGGTGGACGGAAAAGACGAGCGTCGCAGCATCGGACTCAACCTCACCTACAACCTCTACCGGGGTGGGGCGGATGAATCGCAAATTCAGAAAAACCTGAGTCAGGTATATCAGGAAAATGAAAACAAACGCGAGACCGTCCGCCGCCTGGATGAGCAAGGAGAGCTGGCATGGTCGGCCAAAACCTATCTCAGTGAACAGCTCGAACACCTCAAGCGTTACAAGGCTACTTCATCCAAAACCCTCGAACTCTACCAGAAAGAGTACGACCTGGGGCGCCGGACGCTGCTTGACCTGCTTGTCGCCCAGAACGATTACATTGCCGCCGAACAGCAGATTGTCCGGGCCGAGCATGATCTGTTATTCGCCTATTACCGTATCCTCGATTCGATGGGGTCGATGGTACAGCACGTACTGGGCTCCAAAGCTGATCCTTATGTACAAAAGGCGGGATTGAATGTCCTGGATAACCGCCGCGACAGTGACGGGGAGGTTGATAACCTCATTTTTGCCGATCGTCAGGACGGTCCGTATAAACGTGATCAATAAAAGGGGAAAATAAGTGTTTTTTAGCAGGAAAAAGGGGTCGGTGTAAATGGCTGAACGCGTTGCAGACCCTGAAGGCGTCGCATTCGGAATTGATCCGCTTTTGCAATGCCTTGTATTATTTACCCGGCTGTATCATAAGCCTTATACCGCCGAAGCCCTGATATCGGGGCTCCCCATCGATCCAAAAAGCGCGGAGATGCGTCTTTACAGTCTCAAATCTTCCAAGTCTCTTTTTTCTCGCGCCGCAAGCCGCGCCGGGCTCAAAAGTACCCTGATATCCCGCAAACTCTCGGATATTTCGCCGCTCCAGCTTCCGATGATTTTGCTGCTGAACAACTCCGAGGCCTGCATCCTGGCCTCCATTTCGCCGGACCGCAAAAACTGCCAGATCGTTCTGCCGGCCGAAGAAGCGGTCGAAGAGACGGTGTCCGTCGAAATGCTCGAGGCGGAGTATTCGGGATTTGCTTTTTTGATTAAAAAACCGTTTGTCTACAACGAAAACGACTCCCTGACGCTCAATATGAAGGCCAAACACTGGTTCTGGGATACCCTGCGCCTTTCGAAAAACATCTACCGCGACGTTATCTACGCGACGGTACTGGTCAATCTTTTCGTCCTGGCCAGCCCTCTTTTTACGATGAGCGTGTATGACCGGGTCATTCCCAACAACGCCACCGAGACACTGTGGGTCTTTGCAGTCGGGGTGCTGATCGTTTACGTACTCGATACGTTTTTGAAATTCACCCGGGCCATTCTCCTCGAAAATGCCGGTAAAAAAAGCGACATCATCATGTCGTCGATCATTTTTGAAAAGGTGATGGACCTGAAAATGGCGGTTCATCCCAAATCGGTCGGATCGTTTGCGAGCAATCTCAAGGATTTCGATGCCATCCGGATGTTTCTGACCAACGCGACCCTTACCGCCGTCGTCGATTTTCCGTTTGCTATCTTATTCTTGTTTGTAATCGGCTATATCGGGGGATGGATCGTTGTCGTACCGATCGTGATGATGCTATTGATCCTCGCCTATGCCCTGACGGTACGGGTTCCCCTGCGCGAAAGCATCGAAGAGACCCACAAAGCCGCCGCCGCGAAGAGCTCCATCCTCGTCGAGGCGCTTCAGAATATCGAGACTCTCAAAACTCTTGGGGCAAGCGGACAGGTGCAGTGGGCCTGGGAAGAAGCGACCGGAGAAATTGCCCAGAAAAGTCTCAAATCCCGGATGATTTCGACGTCGATTTCGACGGTGACGGGATTTTTGATCCAATTGACAACGATCCTCTCGGTCATCGTCGGGGTCTATCTGATCAGCGCGCACGAATTGACGATGGGGGGGATGATCGCCATCATCATCATTTCTTCGCGCGCCGTTGCTCCGATGGGGCAGGTGGCCGCCCTGATCGCCAACTATTCCGACGCCAAATCGGCGTACGATATTATCAACGCGATCATTTCGCAGCCGATGGAACGCCCCCACGGCAAAAAATTCATTGCCCGCCCGCAAGTACACGGTGAAATCGTATTTACTGACGTCAGTTTTGCCTACGACGACAGCGATCATAACGCGATCAATCACGTTTCCTTTACGATCAAACCGGGGGAAAAGGTGGCCATCATCGGGAGAATGGGATCGGGTAAAAGTACGATCGCAAAACTCCTTCTTCATCTCTATGAACCGAGCAACGGTTCGATTCTGATCGACGGGATCGATATCCAGCAGATTGACCCGGCCGATTTGCGTAAAAACGTTTCATACGTTTCCCAGGATATCACCCTGTTCAAAGGGAACGCCAAAGACAACATCACCTACCGCTCAACCCATGCCAGCGACGAACAGATGCTTCGCGCCGCCATCATATCGGGGGCGGACGAATTTATCCGGCGCCATCCCAAAGGGTATGAAATGCCGATCGGCGAACGGGGAATGGGGCTTTCCGGCGGTCAGCGCCAGACGATCGGTATCGCCCGGGCCATTTTGTTTGAATCGCCGATCGTGGTGATGGACGAGCCGACCCATTCGATGGATCAGGTGAGCGAAAATCGCCTGATTGCCAATCTCAAAACCTATGTCGAAGATAAAACGGCAATTTTCATCACACAGAAGAATTCGGTTCTATCCCTGGTGGATCGCATTATCGTGATGAACGAGGGGAGAATCTATCTTGACGGTCCCAAAGATCAGGTACTGGCGAAACTTTCGGGGGGGACGATATGAGTCGAAGCGAAAAACATTTCGAGTTCGGTAACGAAGATTATCAGTTCATGCGCAGCCTCTCCACTGCGGTGCTGGAAGATTCGCCCCGGAAACTCCGTTTCATCCTTTTGTTCTGGATCATCACGGTGACGATCCTGCTGCTGTGGGCCGCTTTCGCCCCTATCGACGAGCTGGTTCGGGGTAATGGCAAAGTTATCCCCGGCGGGGAAAACCAGATGATCCAGCACCTTGAGGGGGGGATGGTCAGCGAGATCATGGTCAAAGAGGGGCAAAAAGTCAAAGACGGCGATGTTCTGCTTCGGGTTGACAACGTCAAGACGGCCGCCAATTATGAGAGCTCACAGTACAAATGGGCCGAACTCCGGGCTAAAATCGTCCGTCTCCGTGCGGAAGCGACGGGGGGATCTTTTTCCCCTACGGCCGATGATATGGCCAAACTTCCCCGGCAGATCATGGAAGAGCGGAGCCTGTATTATTCGAATCAGGATCGGCTCCGTTCACTGATTCAGGGGCTTAACGACCAGTATGTCCAGAAGCAGAATGAAAAACTCGAGGCGCAGGGACGGATTACCGAACAGCGGCGGGCTCTTGCGCTGATCAAAGAAGAGGTGGCCATCTCCGAGCCGCTCGTTGCCCAGGGGATCAAGCCGAAAGTTGAATTTTTGAAACTGCAGCGCGAACTCAGCGACATCACCGAACGGCATAACGCCATTATCGCCTCGATTCCACGGCTGAATGCCGCGATGAGCCAGATTAGCAGTAAAATCCGAGAAACCCAGTCGGAATTCCGGATGAAAGCGCAGCAGGAGCTCAATGAAGCCGAAACGGAGTATAGCCGGGTCAACGTCGAAAGTGCGGCGCTGGCCGACCAGGTGACGCGGACGTCGATCAAATCGCCGATCAACGGTATCGTCCAGAAAATTTACGTCAATACGGTCGGCGGAGTTATCAAACCCGGGGACAACCTGATCGAAATCGTCCCCACCGAGGGGGGGCTTTTGGTCGAAGCCAAAATTAAGCCTTCCGATATCGCCTTTATTTACCCGGGGCAAAGAGCCGTCGTCAAGGTAACGGCGTACGATTTTTCGATCTACGGCTCGCTGGAGGGGAAAGTGGTGACAATCAGCCCCGATACGGTAACCGACAAAAACGACGACGTTTATTATGTCGTCAAAATCCAGACCGATAAAAAATATCTCGGCAGCAGGGAAAAACCGCTCAAAATCATCCCCGGAATGATGGTCAATGTTGACATCGTAACCGGGAAAAAGACGATTCTCGAGTACATTCTCAAACCCATTCTCAAAGCCAAACAGTACACTTTTTCGGAGCGATGAATGAAACTTTATTTGATGGCCGATGAGGAGAACATGTTGCAGCGGTGGGAATCGATCCTTGCACATGCGAATCCTCAAGCCGTGTCACACCTGCATTTGAACGGTGAGGTACCGGCCATCATAATGATACTCGACCGAATGCTCGAAGCGATGGATAACCCTGAATCGGTTTTTATCTCCTCGGCCCGTGTTTTTGTCCTTTCCTCGACGCCGGGGTATGTCGATGCGCAGCGCTATCTGGGGCTGGGCGCGATGGGGTACGGTAATGCCCTGATGCACGAATCGCATCTCCTTTCGGCCCATCAGGCACTCCGGGAGGGGAAGGTATGGCTTCTCCCCGATTTCATTACCCGGATGATCGATCAAATCCGCGAAATCGGGAATAAGGGGGAAGCCCCTCCGCCGCTTCTGGACTCTCTCACCCAGCGCGAGAAGGAAGTGGCTCTGATGCTGGGCAACGGTGCCACCCATCACGAAATTTCCGGGGAGCTCGATATCACTATTCGAACGGTCAAGGCTCATGCGGCCGCCATCTATCAAAAACTGGGCGTCAAAGACCGTCTTGCCCTTTCGCTTTTGCTTCACCGGTAAGTTTCGTTTCCCGGATCGGTCTCCTTTTTTCTTTTTTCATGTTTTGGTTACAATCTACCCTATAGCCTTGTTTTTCCAAGGAGCACTTATGGAACAGGTCATTGCAGAGGTGAAAAGGTTACTGGAAGGTTCGTTTTTTGTGAAAGACGCAACTTCGCATATCCGAAAGCTGGAATCGGGAGATATGATTCATATCGGCGACCGGGTATTCGGGGCACAGGATAATCCACTCAATGCGGGGATAGTTATCGAAGTCACCTGCGAGGGGATAGGTGATATTCTGCTCACCCGCAACGGGGCACTGATATTCGATCCGGCCGTGCTCGAAGGGATTTTCGGTCATCACAACGGAACGATTGCGGTCAATGCGGAGGTCGAGATGTATCTGCAAAGATTGGTTTCCGGGAACTCTGACGATAGATAAAATGGGTTCAGACTCCTATTTCAGGGGCTGTGGAGCTCTTTGAAATGTCAGGCATCAAATCCGGTTTATTTTATGAAAAAAAATAAACGCTTTTCTTTTATTTCTGCGTTACAATGGAAGTAGATATTTCTCCAAGGAGGACAACATGGCACGCACAGTCGGTTTAGTAAAATCGGTCGAGAACGGTGTTTATTACGTTAGAAACGCTCAAGGTGAAGCCCATCAGCTCAAAGCGGGTGAAGCGATCAGGGACGGTGATCATGTCTATGGCGCCTATGCAAACGGCGCGGATGCAAAGATTGTTATCGACGTGCTGCTAAGCGGAGCCGGGGATCTGGTGATCGGAGGGGATGGAGCACTGCAGTTAAGCGCTCCGTTCCTGGCTGGCATATTCAGTAATCACGACGCGGTTATCCATGTCAATTCCATGAAAGAGGGGCTGGATTTGACTGCCAGCACCAAAGCGTCGGTTTCTGCTGTCTCGCCGGATGAGGTTGTGGCAACCGAGGAGACGGCGGCGGGAGACGAGACGGCAGCTGGTGAGGAGGTGACCAATACGGAGTACGTTGGGGATACCTTTTCGGCCCGGGATGGGGCGATTACCGACGTCACAACCGATTTACGCACAACTGTGCCCGGCGGGGCCGGTATTACGGCTGAGGGATCGGAAATATTGCTGACCCCATCTGATACTTCCCCCGTAACGGATGTTGTGACCCTCTCCGATGCCGTCGGTATCGAGGGAGAGATCGTATTGGAAGGGAATTATGCGGTGATTCAAGCGACGGTCAATTCGCCGGTAACCGGTTCTCCGCTTGTCATTGTGCTGGATAATGGAGCGACGATCACGATTCCGGTAGGGGCGACGAGCGGTATTTCTACACCGTTTCTTGTCCCCAACGGCGAAGACGTCTACATCGATCCGGGAAGTTATACCGTCGGTATCAGTAGTACAAGCGGCGGGGCATACGACCAGATGGATATCAGCGATACGGCATTAGTCAGCGTGGGTGATACGATCGATACAACAACGGTTAGCCTGAGCGGTCCGGCTTCGGTTGAAGAAGGCTCAACCGCAACCTATACGGTAAGCGTGAATCATGCTCCTGAAGGGGATTTGACCCTCAATGTGACGTTAACGCATATCAACACCGAAACGGGTGATATTGAAACATATCCTGCCGGGACCGTCACGATTCTGAGCGGTCAACATCAGGCGATATTCAGTGTGGTAATTGCACAGGATATGTTTGCAGAAGGGACCGAAAGCTATCAGGTTTCCGTATCCCTCCCGGCGACACCGGGCGGAAATTATGAGCATTTGGAAGCGGGATCGGTCAGCGTGGAGACGGTTATTGCCGATGACGACCGGATCGGGGTCAAAGGTGCCGTTTCGGATGACGACGATGTTCGGTTTAATATCGATGCGGGAGATCAAAATGATATTGCCCATGAAGGGGCAATTTCCGGCGTTGCCGCTTCCGAAACGGTCGAAGTACTTTTTGATACGGCAGGAGTGACTTCCGGAGGGGAAGGGGTAGTGAGCGTCTGGGATTCTGTGACCAAAACACTGACGGTCAGCACGGTGCAAAGCGAAGCAGTCGTCTTTACGCTGCGTGTGAATGCAGACAATACGGGGTATACCTTTACCCAGTCCGCGCCGATTGACCATCTCCCGACACTTCAGGGGGAAACGGAAAACGAACTGCTTAACTTTACCCTGCAGGTTTCAGGCGTCGGGTCGGAAGCTTTCAGCGTTAGCGTAAATGATGATGCTCCGACAGTCACCGACAGTCCGTACGTCATCGTCCCCGACAATGACGGCAATTTCAGTGAGAACGGTTTTTTGACCGATGCGGTAGTCTCGAACGATATAACGTCGGTTACCTGGTCAACAGAAGGATTACCCACTTATTACGTGAACGGTCAGCCTCTGGTGTTCAGTACCAACGGCAATGTACTGACCGGCAGTATCGGGGACACGGTGTACATTACCCTCACGATTGATCCTTCGACGCTGAACGATGCGTATAATCCAGCATACAGTTTTGCCGTTACAGGCGGAGATCCGATCGGGGTGCTGACAACTTATGAAGGGGCCGCCGTTGTTAAAGCGGGGAATGTCGATATGCGGGTATTGGGATTTGGAGAGGATATTGATATGACCCTGACTTCCCAGGCAGCGGGAGGAAGCGCGTCGACAGTCAATACCAACGCCAATTACATCGGAATCGGTAATAACTGGATTGATGCGGGCGAAAAACTCTTTATCTCGTTTACCGAAACGGCATCACCGTTGGAAGATGCACATATCAATGAAGTGACTTTCCATATCAATAGCCAGGGAGGTGGGGCCTATTCGTTCAGTTATGTTTTGACGGGGATGGATGCGGATGGCAATCTGGTTACCTATAACGGCAATTATGCCAGCAGCGGAAACGGGGATGTGGTAATCGCCAAACCCGATAATTTTGCTTACATCACCGATATTGAACTTTCGGGTGTAGAAGGGTCGTTCCGGATCGGTATGGGCGGAATCATCGACTATTATGACTATACGGTAGATGTTGCGTTTGATGCACCGTATACCTTGACCGATGCGGACGGTGATACCGCCGGCGGTGTTGTTACGATTGCCGTCGACAGCAATAACATCCCTATCATTCTCGGCAGCAGCGTCGGGGTTGATGAAAGTGCTTTGCTAAGCGGTTCGGACCCTCTCTCGATGGCAGAAACGGCGAGCAATACGTTTACCCTCCACGCGCCCGACGGCCTGGATTCCATTACGGTAGGAGGACGGGAAATTTTGGCTGCGGAACTCTCCACGCTGACCCCATCCACGCCGATTATCATCCCGGTAGATAACGGGACGCTCGTATTGACTCATTATGACAGCGTGACAGGGGCGGTCAGCTATACCTATACGCTGACGTCCACCGTTATCGAACCGACCGACGATACGGTCACCCGTACCGTTGATTTGAGTATCAAAGACAGCGATGGGGATACGAATGTCGGACAGATTCAGCTTGTCATTACCGATGATACGCCGACCGCGTTGCCGGTAGATGTATCTATGGACGCCCGCTCGGTCGATACGAATCTGATGTTTATTCTGGACGTATCGGGCAGTATGGCCGATGGATCCGGAGTCGGAGGAATGAGCCGTCTGACCCTGGCCAAACAGTCGATTGCCGATCTGATCTCCCAGTATGAGGCTTTGGGTGATGTCAAGGTTATGATCGTAACCTTCAACAGTAGCGCACAGGCCCTTTCGACTTCCTGGGTCGATGCGGACAGTGCCAAAATGTTGTTGACGCAGCTTTCGGCAGGTGGAAATACCGATTACGATGCCGCATTGTTGACGGCAATGAATGCTTTTGGCGGCGGCGGCAAAATTGGAGACGGGCAAAACATCTCTTATTTCCTGTCCGACGGGAAACCGACGGACAGCATGGACTGGCCTTCGATTCCGGGCAACAGCTCCAATCTGGGGATCAGTACCGCTGAAGAGGGAAAATGGGAAGAGTGGCTGAATGCAAACGATGTGAAATCCTATGCCTTTGGTATGGGGACAGGGCTTTCCCAGTCCCATTTGCAGCCGATTGCGTATGACGGCATCAGCGGAGCTGAATACCCGGCAACGGTGGTGACAAATCTCAGCCAGCTTTCCAGCCTGCTGACGGCCACGGTACTGCAGGTTCCGCTGACCGGTAATATTACCGGAAGCGAGAGCGGTATTCTCGGAGCGGATGGGGGATATATCCAGTCAATTACCCACAATGGAACCACCTACACGTATGATCAGATTGCGGGGACGGTAAGCGTCAGTGGAACGGATGCCTCGACGTTTGACAGCTCGACACATATTCTGACGATAACGACGGCAAACGATGCCGTTGTAGCGATCGATCTGGATACCGGGGAATACAGTTATACCGCCCCTTCCGTCGTGGAGAGCAGTTACACCGATAACTTCGGTTACAGTGTCGTTGACATGGACGGCGATGTTTCCGGTTCGACGGCTGCGATCACAGTGAATACCGATACCGGTACGGTCGGTGTCAACTATTTCGGTACCGATAGTGTCAATATCTATACGGGAAGCAGCAGCGATGATTTCATCTATGGAGCCGATGGAAACGATACCCTCTCCGGTGGAAGCGGAAACGATTACATCGTCGGTGGAGAAGGGAACGATCGATTGTACGGTGGTGAGGGAGATGATACCCTCGTGAGTGATTTTAGAACGTCAGGCAGCAATCTACGGGGTGATACGACGCTTGATGGCGGAAGCGGATTCGATACGCTTGTCCTGAGTGAAGATGATGATATCAACTTTAGTCATTTGAATTCCGCTAATAACCCAATCAGTAATATCGAAGTGATCGATCTGGGATCGGGCAATCATGATCTGACGAATATTTCCATCAACGATGTCGTTCAGATGACCGACAGCAATAACCATCTTTATATCGTGGGAGAAAGCGGTGACAGGGTCGATTTCCTCAACACTGAAGGGTGGGTAAAAAGTGCAATCCCGGTAGTTGAGACCATCAACGGTACGACCTACACGTTTGACGTTTATACGAACGATGCGGTTGATCCCACGGTAACGGTAAAAGTTGAACAGGTGATCCAGGACACGATCTAAACCCGGAGCGGCGGAGCTCTCTCCGCCACTCCTTTGTATTATCGTATTGTACTCAGGTACAATAGATTTAGCCTCTCTTCTTCGCTACAATAAAACCATCAAAATCCAACAAAAATCATAGGAATCCATATGGCACGAGTGATCGGGTACGTAAAAGCGTTTGAACAGGGTACTTTTTTCGTCAAAGACGCAAAAGGGAACATTCGTCAGCTCAAAGCGGGTGATGCGATACATTTGGGGGAAGTCGTTTACGGTGCGCCCAATAATCCTTCCAGTGCCAAAATCATCATTGATATGGCATTCGAAGGTGCAGGAGATCTCGTCATCGCCGGAAACCGGGCACTCAACTTTGACACATCGGTCCTCAAAGGACTGTTTGCGCAGGAAGATGCGATCGTTCATCGCGAGTCGATGCAGGAAGCTCTGGCCCTGGATTCCAATACCGTTGCTAATGACACCGTAGCTGCCGGTGATGAAACTGCGGCAGGTCAGGAAGTCTCCAATTCCGAACGGATCGGGGATACGTTTTTTGAACGCGACGGATTGGTCCGGGATGTCAATACGCTGCTCGATGCCACGCCTCAGGCGCCCGCAACCACAACAGAAGAACTCGAAACCGGTATTGAAACGATCCTTACGGAGACCAACAGCGCTCCGGTTGCCGCGAATACCGAGATTACACTGGATGAGGACGGCGTTTATAGCGGCATTCTGCCGACAGCGACCGATGCCGATGGCGATTTGGTAACGTACGCTCTGGTCGGACAGGCCCAAAACGGTACGGTTGTCGTCAATGCGGATGGGACCTATACCTATACTCCAAATTCGAATTACAACGGCTTGGACGGTTTTTCATACACCGTATCCGACGGAAACGGCGGTATCAACACTTATCTCGTATCGATTGCGGTTGCTCCGGTCAACGATGCCCCGGTCGCCTCAGCAACCGAAATTACGCTGGATGAAGACGGAACTTATGCCGGCAACCTGCCTGTAGCCGAGGATGCAGACGGTGATAGTGTCACGTACGCGCTGGCGATCGAAGGAGAAGCCGATCACGGCACCGTTGTCATTAACCCTGACGGCACCTATACCTACACGCCCGATGCCAACTATAACGGAACGGACTGGTTTGCTTACACCGTATCCGATGGAAACGGCGGAACGAACCGCTATGAAGTGTCGATTACGGTGAATCCGGCAAACGATCGGCCGGTTGTTAATGATATCGATGGTAATACTCCGGGCGGCTTTGATGGACTGGTTGGATATTATGATATGCAAGCAGGATCAGGAACACAGATTCAAAAAGAAATCTTAGAGGCGGGGAACTTTACTGCACGTGATATTGAGACGCTTGATATTAATGAATTAAGTGATTTGAATGTTCTGTATATTGATAAATATTCTACGAATGCTGAGTTTTCTGCAAATTTATCAAATATTCATGATGCCGTATTCAATGGAATGACATTGATTATTAACGATGGAAGCCCGCATGAAGCCAATGCTATTTTACCAGGCCTGGGAACAACATTGACTTTCATCAGTAGTGTGGACGATGACATTAATCTGGGAACAGATGCCCAGGAATTGGCAGACGGTAGTACTGGTAATTTACATAATACTTCTTTGGACGGAGGCAATTCTTCTCATCACGGTGCATTTAATATTAATTCTCTACCCGCAGGTGCGAAAATATTGCTTACGTCAACAAATGCTGATCAGGTAGTGGCTTTTTCTTACGAATACGGTTCAGGAACAGTTATTTACTCTACGATGCCGTTGTCGGCTTATTTCAATCCCTCATGGCTTTACAATGTTCCTCAGTTTCAAAATTATATCGATGCAGCCAAAATTTATATTCAGAATACTATTGAAGATGTAAGCGGGAATCATACTGTTTATGAATCGATGGATGCTATTGGCGGCACAAATGATGAGATAAGCACATTTAGCGGAAACCTGGCTACCGCAACCGATATCGACACGGCAGATACCCATACCTACGCGCTTGTAGATAACACGGTTGCATTGCAATCCTCCGATATCGATGTAGCCGATATTTCGGCAATAGCGGTTACTATCGATCCCGCTAGCGGGGATTATACCCTATCGGGTAATTTCAATGCGTTGGGGGCAGGGGAGACGGTAACGGTCACATTCCAGTATGTGGCAGATGATGGTCACGGATTCGATGGAAGTGACGGTGTCAATGAATCATCTGTCAGTGAACCGGCCACCGTGACGGTTACGATCACGGGAACCAATGACCGCCCGGTGGTCAGTGATATCAGTGTAACGCAAAATGAAGCCCAGAACGGACAAAATACTTTCAGCGGGGCACTATCAGATGTTGTGGATCATGACGTAAATGATACGCATGTGTATGAAATCGATCAAAACAGCGTCGAGTCCAGCAACGCAAAAGTTACCGGACTCTCAGTTTCGCTCCTTGATGCTGTATCGGGCAAATACGCTATCAGTGGTGATTTCAATGCGTTGAGTGCCGGAGAGACGGCTTTGATCACTTTCCAGTATCGTGTGGATGACGGAACTGTGGTCGCGGCAAATAATGAATCGCGCTATTCTGAATATAAAACGGTGACGCTGAGTGTGGTCGGGACCGATGATGCACCGGTATTTGTTGATCCTAACAATCCAGGTACTACGGTCGCCAGCTACAGCTTTGAGTATAATGAAAACAGCCTAGAGACGGCGGTGATCGGAACGGTCAAAGCGACCGATGTCGACAGCGCAAACGTGACCTACAGCATTAGCAGCGGCAACGATAACGGCTGGTTCGAGATCGATGCGAACGGGAACATCAGCCTCACGGAAGCAGGTGCGGCGGCGGCGGCCAATAATTACGAAGCGTTGGCTAACGTTCATAGCCTCACGGTGAGCGTCAGCGATAATAGCAATAGGACTGATATCACGGTTGCATTGAGCGAAAACAATGTGGACGACACCAAACCATTGGGTCAAAACGACAGCGCGACGGTAGACGAGGGTCAAACGGTTACCATCAACGTGGCCGGAAACGACAGCGACAGCGAGAGCGGTTTGGATCTGACGAGCATCGTCATCACGAGCGCACCTGCGAACGGTACGATTACCGTGAACAACGACGGAACGGTCGATTATCTCCATGACGGCAGCGAGACGACGAGCGACAGCTTTACCTATACGATTGCCGACCAGGACGGTAACGTTTCGGATCCGATTACCGTGAACGTGGGCGTGAACGCGGTGGACGACACCAAACCATTGGGTCAAAACGACAGCGCGACGGTAGACGAGGGTC
>CAZBIR010000035.1:0-6807 GCA_964491035.1 uncultured Sulfuricurvum sp. | reverse complement strand
ACGGTAACGTTTCGGATCCGATTACCGTGAACGTGGGCGTGAACGCGGTGGACGAAGCTCCATCCATCACAATCAACGACATGAACGGTTCTGAATACGGTCATCTGACGGTAGATGAAAGTGCGCTTTCCATTGGTTCGAATCCAGATGCTACGTCGGAAAGTGCAGGCGGTAGTTTTACGATCACCGCAAGCGCCGGACTGGCATCTATTACGATCGGATCAAGTGTCATTACGGCAGCTCAGTTGGCTGATGTTGGCAATATTGGCGATATCGCTGTGGCGAATGGGATCATGAAAATCACGGGTTATGAGAGTGCCACGGGTGTCGTCGATTATGTTTACACGCTTAATGCTGCAACATATGAAGGGACAACCGATGAAATAACGATACCACTCATTGTTACGGACAACAGTGGGATCACAGCCAATGGCTCAATCAATGTGCTTGTCCTCGATGATGTACCAAGTGTATCTCCGGGCGGGATTTCTGTTACAGAAGGAACTTCGAGCACCACAACGGCCAAAGATGATATCGTCTTTATCCTTGATCGTTCCGGTAGTATGACCAGTGCAGCAAAACAGGCTGTTAAGGATGGTATTGCGGATCTGTTTGACAACGGGTCGGTACATGCGGTATTTATTGTCTCGTTTGCTCAGGGAGCTACGGTCGAGAATAATGGAGAATGGTACACGGACAAAATCTCAGCTATGGAAGCAGTAAATCGTGTGTACAATGGCAGCACTTATCGAGATATTGGCGGGACCGATTACGATGCTGCTATCGCGAAAGTGACTTCTTCGTTTAAAGCACCACCCGAAGGGGGAGACCGTTTGATCTCCATTTTTGTGAGTGACGGTCAGCCAAACGAAAACAATGGAACCGGCTCGAAAGGTATCATGGAATCGGATAAAGATGTCGGTGGTATCGGGGAAGAAAGTGCCTGGTACAACTTCTTGAGCAATAACGGATTTTCCGAGTCGTATGCGATCGGATTTGATGGGGTGACCACGACGTATCATCTTGAACCCATTGCCTGGACGGGTGGGGAAGTTGCCGGAACGTATGTCGATGCAACAAATGCAACGACCAGTTCGGATGGCAACGTCATGGTTTTGGAAAGTTCGAGTGACTTGAGCAATGCCATGTTGAGTACGAAACCGGTTGCCCAGGTCCTGGAGGGTTCATTGGTTAATAACGGGGGAGGTGCGATTGCCGCTGTTTCAGGTGCAGATGGATGGTGGGTAGATGGAACGCCGATTTATGCGGCCAGCTACGGAACGCAGTCGCATATCTTTACATCGGCGAGTGATTCGTATTCATTTGATCTTGGAAATGTAGGAAATGTCGTTATATACGGAGATGGGCATTATAAATTCACCGGTTCAACGGTTGACCTGGCCGATGACCTTTCCGCCGTCATCAATTTCTCTGTGAAAGACAGTGACGGTGATGTTGTTCATAGTACTTTTACACTTACGGTTAAAGACAGCAGTGAAGTCAGCGCGTATGACAATGAAAACGGAGCTGTGATTCAATCGACAACGATTCTTTCGGGGCCAATTACATTGGATGATGATACTGCTTCCAGCAAGCTGGCAGTGTCAGGAACCTATACTTCTGCAGCGTTTGATATGACTACTGGTTCGTTTGTAGAATTCGATATTGATGTAACGGGTAAAAATTCAAGTGATTCAGATTTCACATGGCAACTGCAACGATATTACAGTAATAAGTGGAACAGCGTTGACTCCGGTTCTTCGGGGACAAGCGCTTCGATCGTTTCAGATCCGGTGACGCAGAATGGTAGCTATCGATTTTATTTCACGGCCAACGACAAAACATCGATGGGCGATTATATAGTTACCGTTTCAAACATAACGATGTATCAGATTACTGCGGCAAGCGGTAATGTCTTGAACGACGGGATGAATCTCATTTCGAGTACGGACGGGTGGGGAGCTACTGATGCACTTGGCGCCGAAGGGGCCGTATTGTCCGTTTACAACGGTACTTCGTTTGTTGATACGACTGCAAACGGTATTACAATCGCAGGCAATCACGGAACGCTGTCGATGAAAAATGACGGTTCTTATACCTATACGCCTTTATCATCGGCGACTGTTGGCCAGGAAGATTCTTTTACCTATAAATTGACACAAGCGGATGGTGACAACGATACTGCCGTCTTGAATATTAAAATCGGAAATGCAGGTTATGTGTCCGAAACTCCTATTAGCGGGACATCAGGGGACGATCAACTTAGCGGTACGACTGTAAACGATGTAATTTTGGGGAATGACGGTAACGATAACATTTTTGGCGGTTTGGGTCAGGATCATATCGAAGGCGGTGCCGGAGACGACACCCTCATCTACGACGCCGCGGATATCCTGATCGACGGCGGAGCCGGGTTTGATACGGTTCTTATCACGTCTGATACGGCTTCGGATATGGTGAATCTTGAAAACCTGCATAATATCGAAGCAATCGATCTGGGATCTAACCATAACCTGAATCTGACACTGAACGATGTCATGGATGTGACGGATGCAAATAACATCCTCTATATTCTGGGTGATAATACGGACAGTGTAACCGTGGATGCGGCTCTGAGCATAACGCAAACGGGTGTGCAGGAAACGATCAACGGTACGCAGCATACTTTTGATGTTTACCATGACAAGGATATGACGGTAACCCTCAAAATCGAAACCGATGTGACGCATACCATCTAATTACGCTATGATAAGGGTATGAAAAAGACGCTTGCCCTTTTCGCCCTCGCGGCGGCGGTTGCCGCCATCCTCAGCAGTTCCCCCGAATTTTCCATTGCCAAAGCGTTTCTGGATAAAATCGAGCGCGAATACGGGGTGTTCGCGAAACGCCGGGCGTTTGCCCTCGTGCAGATGATGAACGAGGCGCGGGATCTGGACGAGATGGGGAAACTGGAGAAGGTGAACGATTTTTTCAACCAGACCCCCTACGTCTCCGATAAAAAAGTATGGGGGACAAGCGATTACTGGGCGACGCGGCTGGAGTTTATCGGCAAGGATCAGGGGGACTGCGAGGATTTCGTCATCGCCAAGTATTTTACCCTCAAAGAGCTGGGGGTTCCGACATCGAAGCTCTTTATGACGTATGCCAAATCGCTGCGCTACAACACGGCCCACTTGGTGCTGACCTACTACGAAACCCCCCGTTCGACGCCGATGGTACTCGACAACTACAACTACAAGATCCTCCCCGCATCGCAGCGCAGCGACCTGGTGCCGATCTACAGTTTCAGCGGGGATGAGCTGTTTAACGCCAAACAGGCCCAGATCGGGAAACTGGTCCCCGCTTCGACCCGGCAGACACGGCCGTGGGATGAGCTCGTGATTAAACGAAACAAGGAGTGAATCAATGAGTCTATTTAAACAACTGGCGATCATGCTGACCCTTTTTCTGGGGGTGATCCTCGTTTCGGTCATGATGTTGAACTTCAAATCGGCGACCGAGTTTGTCCAGAACCAGCTCTATACCGATGCCAAAAACACCGCCCATTCGCTGGGTCTCTCCCTCTCGAAAGTCTCCGATCCCTCCGACACGGCGACGATGGAGACGATGATCAACGCGATCTACGACAGCGGTTACTACGAGCGGATCGCCCTCATTGACATCGAGGGAAAACCCCTCTACGTCCGGGAGACGAAGGTGCAGATACGCGACGTACCGCAATGGTTTGTCGACAAAGTCCGGATTGACAACGCTACCGTCAAAAGCGACATCATGATCGGATGGAACCGTTTTGGAACCCTTGAAGTGAGTGGCCATACGGGGCATGCGTACCGTCAGCTTTACCTCACCCTCATCGACCTCGTCCAGACGTTCGTACTGATCGGGATTCTGGTGTTTGGCGTGCTGTACCTGCTGCTCAAGCTGAGTCTGAAGGCCCTCTCACGGATCAAGAAACAGGCCACGGCGATTATCGATAACGAGTTCATCATCGAGGAGAAAATGCCCTTTACTACGGAGTTTCGTTCGGTCACGCAGGCGATGAACGCGATGGTTTCCAAGGTCAAGGATATTTTCGACCGGGAAAACGAGACGCTGCGCCGCTACCACGAACTCCTCTACATCGACGCCGAGACGAAACTCCACAACCGCCGCTACCTCACCGCCAAGCTCCCCGATTATCTGCACGGGGATACGTCGCTGTGTTCGGGCGCTTACGCGATTTTCAGCCTTGAGGGGCTCGAAAAACTCAAAAAAGAGCTCGGGTTCGAGACCTACAGCAAGCTGATCGGACGTTTCGCGTCGGAAGTGCAGGGGGAGTTCTCCGAACCCAATGTCCTCATCGCGCGGCTCAACGAAAACGATTTTGTAATTATCGTCCCCTCGCTGGGTACGCCGGAGATCGAAAAACACGTCCGCTCGATCGTAGACCGGATGCGCGAAAGCGTCGGGACGCTTGAAAACGGGTTTGAAAAGTGTGCGTTGCTGGGATGCGGAATCGGTGATTACAGTGCCAAGGATACCCTCAAATCGCTCCTTTCTCGCGCGGATTACACGGTGACTCAGGCCAAAAGCCGGGGTAATTTTACGATTCAGACCGATCAGAACGAAGCCGACGCACTCGTGCTGGGGCATGACGAATGGCGTCAGGAATTGCAGCGTTCCATCGCCGAATCGCGCGTACTCCTGGCGTTTCAGAGCGTCGTGGAATACCGCGACGAAAATCTCAAAGTGCTGCACGAAGAGATACTGCTGCGTCTGCTGGATCGGGAGGGGACGATCCGTGCCGCAGGCTATTTCATCCCTGTCGCTTCGCGGCTGGGGATGATCGATACCCTTGATCGCTACGTCATCGAAAAAGTACTGGCCCATCTGGATGAAAAAAACTCGATGTCGGGGACGGCGATCAACCTGAGCCGTGATTTCGTCAGAAAACGGGAGAACCGCGAATGGCTGCGCGAACGGCTCGACGCGTTCCGTCGCCGGAACGATGCCATGCTGTGGTTCGAAGTGAGCAACGCGGTGGTGCTGCACGAACTGGAGTCGGTTGAGATTCTCGCCTCGATGGTCAAAAAATTCGGCTGCCGTTTCGGAATCGACCATTTCGTCCTTCCTGAAAAAGGGGCCGAATACCTGCAGTCGGTCCGCCCCGACTACATCAAGTCCAACGTCACCTATCTACAGGACCTGCTCTACGACCAGGAGACGGGGAGTGCCCGTGAAAGTCTCAATATCCTGGCCAAAAGCATGGGGATCGATATCATTGCGATTAACGTCGAAGAGTCCAAACAGCTCGAAGCGCTTAAAAAATTCGGAATTATGCGGTTTCAGGGAGCTTATATCTCCCCGGTCGCCTTGCTTAAGTAGGTTATGATTTTTTTTTGCGGGTGAGGATAAATCCGACGATGGCGAGGAGGATCCCGAAAATCAGGAGATCGGCCCCGCTGGTGTTTAGCTGTTCCATTCTTTTTCCTTTAACAGTTTTTTCATGATTTCGATGTGGTAGCTCTCCTGGAAATTGATGAACTCGAAAAACGCCGAGAGCTTTTCATCGGTGATGAGTGATGAAAGGCGTCGGCACTCTTCTTTCGCGTTTTCCTCTTCGATGATTCCGCTGCGGAGGAATTTTTCCATATCGGCGATCTCGTAGGTGCGCGGATGCAGTTCGCGCGGCAGCGCCAAAATCCCCATTTTCGCCATCATCTCGCCGAACGAGCGGAGGTGGAAATGCGATTCGTCGATCAGATCGGTGAAGGAGGAACTTTGCGCGGCAGTGGTTGCGCGGGCGAGACGGTAGAGATAGATCAGGATCAGCTCGTATTCCTTGTAACTCTCTTCGAACAAAAACAGCGTCAGCGCGTCGGTCTGTTCGGCGCTAAGCGGTGCGTCGGGCCAGCGGCGTGAGCGGTCAAACGCGTCGAGTGTTCCTGCCACTGTCCCGACGCACTCGGTGAGATACGTACGGATGAAGCGCTCGTCGGTGCGCATCCGCTCGCACAGCACCGAACCCTCATAAAGCTTGTCGAGGGAGTCGAGTTCAGCGATGGCGGCATGCAGCCCCTCATCGAATGTGCCGTATTCGATTCCGAAGGTACTTTCCCGATGATAATCGTACGACAGGGCATTGGCGTAGAGCATTTCGGAAAGCCATTTGAGGTGGCGGAATCCGATCTGGGAAAATTCGTAGAGGCGGTTTTTGATCTGCGGATCGGGTGAGGCAAACGAGAGAAACGCCAAACGGAGCCACAGCTGGTGTTTGTGCCGAAGCAGCGCCGCGTCGATCACGATTCCCCCTCGCATTTCATCCCAATCTCGATGGCGTGAAGCTCTTCGTCCGAGCCTTCGCGTTTGTGTTGCTGATGGATCTGTGCCGCTTCGAAAGCGGTGAGGACCATGTGGGCACAGGCTTGCTGTTTGACAGGGCCCAGCGCGACCTTTTCGCGAAGCTTCTGTGCGGCGGTGAAGCCGTAAGAGAGGCTTTCTCCTTTGATCATTTCGGTGAACATCGATCCCAGCACGACCGTGTCGTGGCAGCCGTTGGTCGCATAGCCGATATTTTGGATCTTTTCCCCCTCGCAGTCGAGGTAGAGGATAACGAATTCGCCGCTTTGCTCGCTGTGGCCGACGCCGACGCCGCTCGCATTTTCCAGAGGGCCGTAGTTTTTGGGATGCATCAGATGTTCGATGATCTCTTGGTTCAGATTGTTTTCCATTTGAGGATTATAACGTAGCTTGAACCTCTTTGTAAGACTCCTCACCGTACAATCGCGGTATGAAAGTAACCCCCGAACATTTACGCTATTTGCCGAC
>CAZBIR010000034.1:0-21408 GCA_964491035.1 uncultured Sulfuricurvum sp. | reverse complement strand
GGGGATCAGTATCCCCCTGACGCTTTTTCCTTGTAGGTGTCGAATACCTCGTCCTGGGCGGGGGCGAGCTGGAAGAATCCGTCGAGTTCGCGGTGTTTGGAGTGGAGCAGGCTTTCGAATTCGTTTTGGGTGACCGGAATATTGTCCTGGAATTTGTCCAGCAGCACGGTATTGTTCCCCAGCAGCACGAGGTAGCTCTGGGTGCCGTAATCGAGCATCGCGACGCTGTTGGTGGCGTCGAGGCTTTTTTGGAAGCGGATGTGGATGCCGCCGGTATCGCCCCCTTTGGATGGTGCTGAGGGAGCGGCCGGGGTGATTGTTTGCACTTCGGGTGCGGGTTTGTTGAACAGCCACGGCGCTTTGGGGGCTTGAGCGTTTTGCATCGGGCCGGTTCGCTTGGCGATGTTTTGTTTGAGCCACAGCAATACGGCGATCCCGATGACGAGAATGGCGATGACGACGTAATAGCTTTGTTCGAATTCGTTGCCGTTTTTGGTCGGAAGGCCTGAAAGGGAAGTCTCATCGACGGGGGCGGACGAGGTGACTGCGCCGATTCCCGCCGCCGTCATGAATCGGAGGCGCAGACCGTACGAATCGGAGGTCTTGGAAGCCTGCATCGTGACGTCGGGGGAGACTTTGGCGACGATTTCGAGCTGTTCACCCTGCGGAGCGATGGTGAGGCGGTTGAGGTAGGGGGAATTGACGTTTTTGACCTTTTGGGTTTCGATGAAGGCTTCTTCGAGTTTGATGACGATCGTGTCTCCCTGCCGGTTCTGGCGCAGTACCCCTTCGTAGGGGGTGTCGAAGGTGAGCATCACGTCGACGCGGTCGTTGCGGTCATAGACGTTGTAGCTCAGGATCTTGGCTCCCCACAGCAGCGAGGGGAGGATAAGAAGGGCGAGTAAATATTTCATAGTCTCTCTTTCGACAGATAATAGAGCACGGCACTCGAATCGAGCACTTCATTGATACGGATCGCGAGGTTTTTTTCGTAGACCATTACTTCCCCTTTGCCGATGATCCGGCGGTTGACGTAGGCCTCGACGCTCTCCCCGGCCGGTTTGCCCAGGTCGATGGGATCCCCTTTTTTGAGTTTGAGGATTTCCCCCAGCGTCATGGTCGTTTGCCCCAGATCGGCGACAAATTCGACCTCCATATCCAAAAGCCCTTCATAATCCATCCATGCGAGCTCTTTTTCGAGATCGACCGGGAGGGCTTCATGGTGAAGGGAACTTTCTTCTTCGGTTGATAACGTTTCGTCCATTCTTTAGAGCCTTTTTAGTGCAATCGTCAATTCGCCGCCGTTGATCCCGATGCATTGCAACGCATCGGGCCGGATTTGCGAGAGTTCCTCGGCGACGGAAAACGGTGTCGCGATCATCATCGAGGTGTTATACGCTTCGGATGCCAGTACTTTGGCGCTGCCGACGATCATGTTGGTCATTTCCAGCAGCATGTCGGCGAGCGTCTGTTCGTCGCTTTCGTCTTCCCCGAGGAAAATTTCGGTTACCGCCTGGATCAGGCTTTGATCGCATCCGATGTAGGCACGATGGCGGCTTCCGTCGGCTTCGATATCGATGGAAGCAAAAAGCGTTCTCTTTTTAGGGGGTTCGGGAGTGATTTCGTAAGGGAGGCGGATCTGGTGGATGCAAAAATTGGCTGCGGCTTCGACGATAATCGGTAACATATCCATTGTATCCCTGTTGTTTCTGCTATATTTTAGGTTCTATCACAAATCATTATAGCGTAAAACAAACCGATTCCCAAAGGGTTCCCTGAAGGCGTTACGGGGTATAATCGCGCGATCGATAGTTCAACAAAAGCGGGCGCATGACACTGGAACTGGCACTTTTGGGAATCGGAGTGGGGACACTGTCGGGATTTTTCGGCATCGGCGGAGGGACGGTCAGCGTCCCGATCCTCCTGTACCTGGGATTCGGGATCAAAGAAGCGATCGGGATATCGGTCATGCAGATGGTGGCCGGGTCGCTGGCGGCCGCCTGGATCCACAAGCGCCGGCAGACCTATGAAGCGGGCAGCGTCCAGTATTTCGGATACGGGGGGATCGCCGGGGCGATGATCGGGGGGTATCTGGTGAAAATCCTCGATGCCACCGTGCTGGAGTGGCTGTTTCTCTCCATCGTCGCTTTTACGCTGGGGCGGCTGGCGTTTTCGCCCCCCGTTCCGACGCGCGGCGAGGTCCTGAACCGCCCCCTCTACACCGGCATCGGTGCCGGGGTGGGGGTTTTCTCGGGGATGCTCGGGGTAGGGGGATCGATCCTGATGACCCCGATCCTGGTGAGCTTTATGGGTTTTCCCCTCAAAAAAGCTTCCGCCGTTGGGCTGTTTTACGTCATGTTCACGTCGGTGGCGGCATTTGCGACCCTCGCGTGGCTCGGGCTGGTCAACTTTCAGGCGGGGGCGGTGATGGCCCTCTCCTCGCTGGTGGGAATCATGCTGGGGATCGCGCTGCTCAACCGGGTCAAAGTGGGCCGGTACAAGCAGGTTCTCCTCCTGTTTTACGTTATCATTTTTGCCGTTACGGCTTATAAACTACTCGCGGGGTAAATCTATGGATACGATCAAAATCATCGGTGCGAAAGAGCACAATCTCAAAAACATCTCGCTGGAGATCCCGAAAAATTCCCTCGTGGTCTGTACCGGGATCAGCGGGAGCGGGAAATCGACGCTCGCGTTCGATACCCTCTATGCCGAGGGACAGCGCCGCTACATCGAATCGCTCTCGTCCTATGCTCGTCAGTTCCTCGACCGGGTCGGCAAACCCGACGTCGACAAGATCGAAGGGCTCACCCCGGCCATCGCGATCGACCAGAAGACGACCTCCAAAAATCCCCGCTCGACGGTCGGGACGATCACCGAGATCTACGACTACCTCCGTCTTCTCTATGCCCGCGTCGGGATACAGCACTGCCACCTCTGCGGCAAGAAGATTTCGAAGATGTCGGCGCAGGACATTATCGACCAGGTCCTCAAACTTCCCGAAAACGCCAAGATCGTGATTCTCGCGCCTCTCGTGCGGGAGAAGAAGGGCTCCTTCGCCGACATCCTCGAATCGCTCCGCCATAAGGGGTACGTCCGGGCGATGATCGATGGGGTCATGGTGCGCCTGGATGAGGAGATCGATCTGGCCAAGACGAAAAAACATACCCTCAAGGTCGTCATCGACCGCCTCGTGGTGCGCGCCGACAATCACGACCGGATCGCGCAGGATGTCGAAAAAGCCCTCAAAGAGAGCTACGGGGAGGTGGAGATCGAGATCCAGAATCATGAGGAACTGGGGCTGCGGGACGCACTGGTCCATTACAGCGAACACAGTGCCTGTTTCGACTGCAAGGTGAGTTTTGACCCTCTCGAACCGCTCACCTTCTCGTTCAACTCTCCCAAGGGGGCGTGCCCCGAGTGCGACGGGCTGGGGATCCGATACGCCCTGGATTACGACAAGATCATCGATTCCGAGCTCCCGATCGAAAAAGGGGCGATCAAGATCGTCTACGGTTTCAACAAAGGATACTATTTCACCTTCCTCAAAGCGTTCTGCGCCGCGGAGAAGATCGATATCACCGTCCCGTTCTACACCCTCGAGGAACACCAGAAAAAGGCGATCCTGCACGGCAGCGTGACCGAGGTGGAATTCAAATGGCAAGATCACCCGATTACGCGGGTATGGCCGGGGATCGTCCGGATCGCCTACGACATTTTCAAGGACGAAAAAGACCTCGCCGATTACATGTCCGAAAAGCCCTGCAGCGTCTGTAGTTCCCACCGTCTCAAGCGCGAATCGCTCGCCGTCCGGGTCGCGGAAAAGGGGATCGGCGAGGTGATTTCGCTGCCGTTGAAGGAGACGTACGAGTGGTTCGCCGAGCCGCAAACGTTTGCTTACCTGAGCGAGCAGAACGCGATGATCGCCGCCCCCATCCTGAACGAAATCCGCGAGCGCCTCTTTTTCCTCTACGACGTGGGGCTGGGGTACCTCTCCCTCAGCCGCGACGCCCGTACCATCAGCGGCGGCGAGGCGCAGCGGATCCGGATTGCCAGCCAGATCGGCAGCGGCCTGACGGGGGTGATGTACGTTTTGGACGAACCGAGCATCGGGCTGCACGAGCGCGACACCCTCAAACTGATCCGGACGCTCCGCTCCTTGCAGGAGAAGGGGAACACCGTCATCGTCGTCGAACATGACAAGGAGACGATCGAGCACGCCGATTTTATCGTCGACATCGGACCCGGGGCCGGGAAATTCGGGGGGAACGTCGTTTTTGCCGGGACGCTGGCGGAGCTCAAACAGAGCCATACCCTCACCGCCGACTACCTCTCGGGGCGTAAACAGATCAAGTATTTCTACCGCCGTCCCCAGGAGGCGTGGATGGGGATCAAAAACGTTTCATTGAATAATATCAGGAACCTCGACGTCCGGATTCCACTGCAAAATTTCGTCTGCGTCACCGGGGTGAGCGGGAGCGGGAAAAGCTCGCTGATCCTTCAGACACTCCTCCCGGTGACGCGCGAAATCCTCAACCATGCGCGCAAGGTCAACCGGATCGCGGGGGTCGAGGTGGAGGGGCTGGAGAAGCTCGACAAGGTGATCTACCTCGACCAGAGCCCCATCGGACGGACGCCGCGCTCCAATCCGGCCACCTACACGGGGGTGATGGACGAGATCCGAAACCTCTTTGCCAAAACGAAGGAGGCGCAGATCCGCGGCTATACCGCATCGCGCTTCAGTTTCAACGTCAAGGGAGGGCGGTGCGAAAAATGCCAGGGGGAAGGGGAGATCAAGATCGAGATGCACTTTCTCCCCGACATCATGGTCAAATGTGACGCGTGTCACGGCAGCCGCTACAACCTCCAGACCCTGCAGGTGGAGTACAAAGGCAAAACGATCTCCGACGTGCTGAACATGAGCGTCGGGGAGGCGCTGGAGTTTTTCGCCCCGATCCCCAAGATCAAGGCGATCTTGCAGACGCTCAGCGACGTGGGGCTGGACTACATCACCCTGGGGCAGAACGCCGTGACCCTCTCGGGCGGGGAGGCGCAGCGGATCAAGCTCGCCAAGGAGCTCAGCCGCAAGGATACGGGATCGACCCTCTATATTCTGGATGAGCCGACGACGGGGCTGCACTTCGACGACGTCAATCGCCTCACCAAGGTGCTGCATAACTTCGTTGAACTGGGCAATTCGGTGCTCGTCATCGAGCACAACCTCGACATGATCAAAAACGCCGACTGGATCATCGACATGGGGCCCGAGGGGGGAAGCGGCGGCGGGTTGCTCGTTGCCGAAGGATCGCCCGAAACGGTGGCGGAAGAGTGGGAAAAAACGGGAAGTTTCACCGGAAAATATCTCGCTCTGGAACTGAATAGGGTATAATCATGGTAGTTTTTTTCGTGCACGAGGACAATCAATGAAAAGTTCGATGATCAACAGTATCAAATCGCTGCCGCCGCTTCCCAAAACGGTGATCGATATGCAGCGGGTCTGCAACGACCCCGATTCCTCCATTCAGGATCTGGTTAAAGTCGTCGAGCACGACCCGATGATCGTCGCGAACCTTCTCAAAGCGGCCAATTCCCCCCTTTACAGTTTTCGCCGTGAGATTACGAACGTCGCTCAGGCGGTCGCATTGTTCGGGATGAGCATGACCCGCTCCATCGGGATCGGAAACTCGGTTCGAAAACTCCTCAACGTCGATATGGAACCCTACGGGATCACCTCGGAGCGGTTTGCGGAAGTGTCGTCAATGCAGGCGGCGATGAGCCATCGCTGGTATATGCAGATCGATCGTGCCAAAGCCGACAAGCTGTTTCTCGCGTCGTTTTTGCAGGAGACCGGGAAGATCGTGATTGCCAGTGACATCATCCAGGAGGACCTGGTGACCAACTTCAAATCGGACATCGAAACGGCGATCGATATTTCGAAAGTGGAGCGCTCCTACGTCGAGGAGACCACCGCGACAGTGACGGCGGCCGTGTTCACCCACTGGAATTTCGACAGGGAGTTTGTCGAAATGATCGAATATTCCGATGCCCCCGAGAATGCTCCCGAAGAGGTGCGGGAATTCGCCACGGCACTTCACATCATCAAGACGATCATCCCGATCAACAACCCCTTTGGCGATCATGCGATGGCTTTCGGTCTCAAAAAAGCGGAAGCGGCGGGGTACGATACGGCCAAACTTCAAGGGGCGATCGATTTCATCCTTGACAAAATCCGCGCGTAAAAAGTTGCGCGATGGGACAGCCTACCGTTACGATTATCGATACGTTCGGATTTTTTTTCCGTAGTTTTTACGCCCTTCCTCCCCTCTCGAACCGGCACGGCTTCCCGACGGGACTGCTGACGGGGTTTATCAATTTTATCGCTTCGCTTCACAAAGACCACAGCAGCGATTACCTGATCTTCGCCCTCGATGCCCCCGGACCCAGTTTCCGCGCGCAGATCGACCCGCTATACAAGGCCAACCGCTCCCCCGCCCCCGAAGAACTCAAACAGCAGCTTCCGGTCGCGATCGACTGGATTCGAAAAATGGGATACCGATCCCTCTCCCGCGAAGGGTTCGAGGCCGACGACATGATCGCCTCCGTCGTCGCGCAGGCCCGCGAGAAAGGGTTCCTCGTGCGGATCGTTTCGCACGACAAGGATCTCTACCAGCTGATCGAGGACGACGCGGTCGTCCTCGTCGACGCGATCAGCAAAAAGGTTCTCAACGAACGCCACTGCGATGAAAAATACGGTGTCCATCCGAGCCAGTTTATCGACTACCAGGCCCTCATCGGCGACAGCGCCGACAACGTTCCGGGGGTCAAGGGGATTGGCAAAGTGACGGCCCAGAAACTCCTCTCACAGTTTGGCAGTCTCGATGAGCTCTACGCACGCCTGGACGAGGTGACCCCGCCGCGGATACGGGGGCTGCTCGGGACGTACCGCGACGACGCGTTCCGTTCCCGGGAACTGGTCAAACTGCGCGGCGACGTCCTCGAACCGCTCGATTTCGCGCAGTTCGCGATGCATTTCGAGAACCCTTTTCTCCCCATCTACGACGACCTCGTCCATTACGAGATGAACGCGGTGCTGCGCACCCTCAAAGCCAAAGCGTTGTTCGAGGAGTCGCAGCCCTCTGCCGCACCTGCAAAAACCGAAAAAGCAGAAAAAGCGAAATGTGAAATGAGTGAGGGGTGCAGCGTCCTCCTCGACACCGATGAAGCGCTGATGAGAGTCGTCCAAGCGCTCCCCCGCGATGCGATCGTAGCCTTCGATACCGAGACGACGGGACTCGATCCGACCAAAGACCATCTGGTCGGGTTCAGCTTTAGCACCGATGGCAAAACGGGGTATTACGTCCCGATGATGCACAGCTACCTCGGGGTGGGAGATCAGGTTTCGCTTGAGGTGGCCGGACAAGCGATTCTGGCGATATTCGAGCGTCGTGTGATCGGGCATAACATCAAATTCGATCTCCATTTCGTCACCCGATTTTTGGGCGTCGAACGGCTCTCCATTTATGCCGATACGATGGTACTGGCGTGGCTCACCGATTCATCGCGTTCGCTCTCTATGGACAACCTCGCCCAGAACCTTTTGCACCATGAGATGATCCATTTCAAGGACACGGTCAAAAAAGGGGAGAACTTCGCCTCGGTCGCGATCGAGGATGCGTGCCGCTACGCGGGGGAGGATGCGTTTATCACCTACCGCCTCTATGAGGTACTATGTGAACAGCTCCTCCTCAAAGGGGGTCAGGAAGCGCTCGATGAGGCGTTCAACGTCGAGTTCCCTTTTACATTGACATTGCTGGGGATGGAGAAAGAGGGGATTGCCGTCGATACGGCGGTGCTGGAGACGTTTAAAAAAGAGGTGGCATCCGAGATCGCTACCCTCACCGAGCAAATCCACACTGCGTGCGGCACGGTGTTCAATCTCAACTCCCCCAAACAGCTCGGGGTGATTTTGTTTGAAACGCTAAACCTCCCGCACGGCAAAAAGACCAAAACGGGGTACAGTACCGATGAGCAGGTGCTTGAGGGACTTAAAAACGCCCACCCGATGATCCCGTTGCTGTTGCAGTACCGCGAATACCATAAGCTCTATTCGACCTACATCGAACCGCTGATTGCGCTGGCGCAAAACGATCCGGCATCCCGTATCTATACCTCGTTTGTCCAGACGGGGACCGCGACAGGGCGGCTCAGCTCCAAAAATCCGAACCTCCAAAATATCCCCGTCAAAACGGCGCTGGGGATGCGTATCCGCGAAGCGTTCGTCGCCCCTGCGGGGAAAAAACTGATCGGGATCGACTATTCGCAGATCGAGCTGAGGCTGCTGGCCCACTTCAGCGGCGATGACGTTCTCGTCGAGGCGTTCCGGGAAGGGAAGGACATCCACCTCCAGACGGCGATCGCCCTGTTCGGCGAAGCCGAGGCCCACGCCAAACGACCCATCGCCAAGACGGTCAATTTCGGTCTCCTCTACGGGATGGGGCAGAAGAAACTCTCCGATACGTTAGGGATTACGACCAAAGAGGCCAAGGAGATCATCGAACGCTATTTCGAGACCTTCCCGAGCGTCAAAGGGTATTTCAGCGGGATCGTGGAACAGGCCAAAGCGGTGGGGTACGTTGAAACGCTGCTGGGACGGCGGCGCTATTTCGATTTCGGCTCCGCCACCCCGATGCTCAAAGCGGCCTACGAGCGCGAATCGGTCAATACGGTGTTCCAAGGCTCCGCCTCCGATCTCATCAAACTCTCGATGAACGCCATCGATACGATGATCCGCACCGAAAATCTCCGTGCCAAAATGCTGTTACAAATCCACGACGAACTGATTTTCGAGGTGGATGAGGATGTGGCGGAAGTGTATGCGAGCCATTTTGTCGAGGTGATGGAGGATATTATGAAACTCCGTATCCCGCTCAAAACCTCGATGCATATCGGGAGTCACTGGGGTGAGTTGAAGTAATTTTCTTCCCGTTCGTGGTGAGTTGGTCGAACCATAGAACTATTCACCTTTCGAATTGATAATTTGCTATAATCGTTCTCATGAATAAAGAACAAATTTTGGATTATCTTAGAAATGTCAAAAGCACGTATGCACAAGAGGGATTTTTGATCGAAGCTCTCTTTGGATCGTATTCACGTGACGATGCCGATGCGAAAAGTGACATCGACATACTCGTCGAAGCGACACCGCAATTCGCCTCAAAATACGGTTTTAAATCCTTTGAACGTATCCGCCAAATCCAAAATGAACTGAGCAATGCACTCGGAGCGAAAGTCGATCTGGCAGATCGTACGGGGATGGGGAAAACAGCTAAAAAATTTATCATTGATCGGGCGATTTATGTCTAAAGAGTCGATCAGTAAGATCTATCTCGTCCTCGAAAAAATCGAATACATCGAAGAGATTGTCGAAGAAGCGGGAAGCATAACCAGAGCTTTAGAAGATGCCGTTACCAAACGCCCCGCGATTTTGATGCATCTCACCGCGATTGCGGAACAATTCAATAAGCTCAAACACGAAAACGCAACCCACATCCTCGAAGCATTTGATATCGAAGATATAAAAGGTATTTACGATGTTCGTACCTATATTGCCCATGATTATGAAGGGGTAAATCTCGCCATAATCGAATGGATCATCCGTATCGGTTTGCCGAAGTTTAAAACCTTGTGTCAGGGCGTTATCAAACAATATGCAATAGCTTGATTGCTCGTCGCTGTGTGCAGGTTGCAAGCATTGATTCACTGGAATCCTGCCTACAGCGGAATGATGAAGCAATGAATATTCAATAAGGAATTTTTATGGTCGAAAACATCCTCACGAACCTCAAAGCTTCGAATTGCAATACCGACAACACCTTTTTACAGGCGGTGAGCGAGGTGCTCACGTCGTTGGAACCGATCGTGCGCAGCGACCCGCGCTACGAGCGCTACGCGATCCTCGAGCGGCTTGTCACCCCCGACCGGGTGATCCAGTTCAAGGTGCAGTGGGTCGACGATCAGAGCCGTGTTCACATCAACAACGGTTACCGGATCCAGTTCAACAACTCGCTGGGACCCTATAAGGGGGGGCTGCGGTTTCACCCTACCGTCAACACGGGAGTGCTCAAATTCCTCGCGTTCGAGCAGATTTTCAAAAACTCCCTCACGGGGCTTCCGATCGGCGGGGCCAAGGGGGGGAGCGATTTCGATCCCAAGGGGAAGAGCGATTTTGAGATCATGAAGTTCTGCCGCGCTTTTATGCGCGAGCTTTACCAGTATATCGGCGCCCGTGTCGACGTTCCGGCGGGGGACATCGGGGTAGGAAGCCGGGAGATCGGCTACCTCTACGGCGAGTACAAGCGGATCACCCGCAACTACGACGGGGTGCTGAGCGGCAAGCCCTACGAGTTCGGGGGGTCGCTGCTGCGCCCGCAGGCGACGGGATACGGGGTCGTCTATTTCGCCGCCGAGATGCTCAAACAAGAACTCCAGGAGTCACTGGAGGGGAAAGCCTGCACCGTGAGCGGGGCGGGGAACGTGGCGCTCCACACGATCGAAAAACTCCAGCAGATGGGGGCGATTGTCCTCACATGCAGCGACAGCGAGGGGGCGATCTACGACCCGCGCGGGATTGATCTGGCCGTCGTGCGCGAGCTCAAGGCAAACGGCCGTAGAGCCTCGCTGGCCGAATACGCTTCTCGGGTCCCCGGATCGATCTACACGGCAAAAGCCGATTATCCCGAAGGGGGGCATGCGATCTGGCGTATCCCCTGTTTTGCCGCCTTCCCGTGCGCGACACAGAATGAACTCAGCCGCACCGACGCGGCGGCCCTCATCGAAAACGGCTGCGTCGCCGTCGTGGAGGGGGCGAACATGCCCAGCGAACCCGCCGCCATCGAACTGCTCCAGCAAGAAGGGGTCCTCTTTTCGCCGGGGAAAGCCTCCAACGCCGGGGGGGTGGCGGTGAGCGAGTTCGAGATGAGCCAGAACGCCTCGATGGAGAAGTGGGACTACGACAAGGTGGACCGCAAACTTCAGGAACTGATGGCCCAGATCTACAAGCGGGTTTCGCTCACGGCCAAGGAGTACGGGGTCGAGCGCAATTTTGTCGACGGGGCGAACATCGCGGCGTTCAAGCGGGTCGCCGAGGCGATGATTCTCGAGGGCGTGTAGGGATTAATACCCAATTAACACACATTTACCATAGTGCGACTACAATTGCACGATATTTCAGGACAGGTCTTAATTAATGAACAGATTACTCTCCCTTTTGGGTTCCATGAAAACGATGGCCGTTTTGATGGGAATTTTTGCCGTCGCGATCGGATACGCGACGTTTATCGAGAACGACTACGGCACGATGAGTGCCAAAGCCGACGTTTACAACGCGCGGTGGTTCGAGGTGCTGCTGGGGCTGTTGGCCCTTAATCTGACCCTCAACATCGTCCGGTTTAAAATGGCGCAAAAGACAAAATCGCTTGTCTTTTTATTCCATGCGGCATTTCTGATCATCCTGATCGGTGCCGCGCTCACCCGTTACGTCGGGTATGAGGGGATGATGCACATTCGGGAAGGGGAACAAAATGACGCGATCGTAAGCGCCGAGCCCTATCTCTCTTTTGTCGTTCATAAAGGGGATCAGACCTACACGTTCCAGGAGAGCCTCTATCTCTCGAAACGTTCCGAAAACCGCTTCGAGCGGACCCTCGCGGTGGAGGGGGAGACGATCGAGGTAAAACTCGAGTCGTACCTGGGAGACGCCTCTTACCAGGCGGTTGCCGATCCGAAGGGCAAAGCGCTGTTCGAGCTGATGGTAACGGGCCCCTCTGGGGCACAGCAGATGGAACTGTCCGAGGGGGATTACGTCGAAGCGAACGATCTCGTCCTCGATTTCAATTCGGGGAAAACGTTCGACAAACCGGTCGTATCGATCAGCGTCGAGGGGGAGAAAGCCTATATGGACGCTCCCCAGGCACTGATGACGCTCAGTATGGATACGCAGCAAAGCGCTCCGCTCAATGCCGGAAAGCATGAATTCGCGACCCGTACCCTCTACCAGAGCGCACAAAGCGGGTTCGTCCTGCGCAATTTCCTCCCCAAAGCGTCGAAGAAACTGGTATCGCTCCCTTCGAAGGCTCCGATGATGAAAGGTTCAGACGCCCTGAGCATTGCCCTCGAAAAAGGGGAAAATGCGGCGCGCACGACGGTGCTGGGCACTCCCGGAGAGGTCGGCGAGTCGCAGAAGGTCGAACTCGGCGATACGGTGGTCGAGGTCTCTTACGGATCGATCGAGCGGAAGCTCCCTTTTGCGGTTGCGCTGCGCGATTTCCAGCTCGAACGCTATCCGGGCTCGATGTCCCCCTCCTCGTACGCAAGCGAAGTGACGGTTGTGGATGAGGCCAACAAGAAAAATTTCGATTTTCGGATCTACATGAACCACGTACTCGATTATCAGGGGTACCGTTTCTTCCAGTCTTCCTACGACCCGGACGAACTGGGAACGGTCCTCTCGGTCAACCGTGATCCCGGAACCCTCATCACCTACATCGGCTATTTTCTCCTTGCGGTGGGGATGTTCGGGATACTGTTTGTCAAAACGGGCCGTTTCCATGCGCTGGGTGAAAAACTCAAAGGGATGAACGCTTCCAAAGCGGCGGCCGTCCTTGTGGTGGCAGCGGCGGTGCTTGTCAGTGCCCCGGATGTGAGGGCTGCGGATGAGACCAACCCTGTCATCCAGACGGCCAAAGCGTTCGACCGTGCCCATGCCGAGCGGTTCGGCCGTCTCGTTGTCCAGGATTCCAGCGGACGGATGAAACCGATGGATACCCTGACCCGTGAAATCCTCGCCAAGCTGAACCGTCACGATACGTTTATGGGGCTTTCCGCGAACCAGGTAGTGCTGGGGATGATGCTCCGTCCCGACGCATGGCGCGAAATTGCCATTATCCGTACGGGAGACCAGGAAATCAACAAGCTTATCGGCCTCCCGGAGACGGCGAAAACGGCCGCTTTCTCGCAGTTTTTCGAGTTCCCTGACGAGATCGCCGGGTATAAACTTGCCCAGCTCGTCGACGAGGCCAACCGCAAAGCCCCCGGCAAGCGTGACAAGCTCGACAAGGCGCTGTTGCAGGTGGATGAGCGGGTCAACGTCGCCTACATGGTTTATACCGGTTCCCTGGTCCGGATGTGGCCCCGTCCGGCGGATAAAAACCACAAATGGGATGCGACGATCGAGGCCCTTCAGACGCTGCAGCCCAAAGAATCCGAGATGGTACGTCTTCTGGCGGTAGGCTATTTCGGTTCCATCGACGAGGGGATCAAAACGGGAGACTGGGCCAAGGCCGACGAGGCACTGGCGCGGATAGAGAAATACCAGCGTTTCGTGGGGGCGAGCGTCTATCCGAGCGATTCGAAACGCAACATCGAAATCCTCTACAACAAGGCGAATATTTTTGAGCAGCTCTGGCCGCTCTATTTCGTCGTCGGATTCGTACTGCTCATCGTATCGTTCGTCAAAATCCTCAAACCCGCCTTTAGGCTCGAATGGTTCGGCAAAGTGTCGTTTGCTCTGCTCGTCCTCTTTTTCCTCGCCCATACGGCGGGCCTTGGAATGCGCTGGTACATCTCGGGGCATGCCCCCTGGTCGAACGGGTACGAATCGATGATCTATATCGCGTGGGCCACCGTCCTCGCCGGGTTCCTCTTCTCGCGCCGTTCGGTCATGACGATGGCGGCAACCTCGATCCTGACGGGGCTGATCCTCTTTGTCGCCCATCTCAACTGGATGGACCCGCAGGTGACCAACCTCGTCCCGGTACTCCAGTCGTACTGGCTCTCGATCCACGTCTCGATGATTACGGCCAGTTATGGGTTTCTGGGACTTGGTGCGCTGCTGGGGATGATCACCCTGATCCTCTTCATCCTCAAGCGGGGTGAAAACGTCACGCGGCTGAACCTCGCGATCAAAGAGCTCAATGCGATCAACGAGATGAGTCTCATCATCGGTCTGGTCCTCCTTACGATCGGAAACTTCCTCGGCGGCGTCTGGGCGAACGAGAGCTGGGGGCGCTACTGGGGATGGGACCCCAAGGAGACGTGGGCCCTCGTGACGATCCTCGTCTATGCCGTCGTCATCCACCTGCGCTTTATCAAAGGGGCGTACAGCGACTACATCTTCAGCGTCGTCTCCCTGCTCGCGTTCACGTCGGTACTGATGACCTATTTCGGGGTTAACTATTATCTCGCGGGGCTCCACTCGTACGCCAAGGGCGACCCGGTCCCCGTCCCCGATTTCGTCCCCGTCACCTACGCGATCATCGCGATCGTGATCGCGATGGCGTATCCGAAACGTAAAACCGCTTAACCTCTTTTTCCTCTTTCCCGCCGGTGCGGCGGGTCTTCTTTTCGATACTTGAATTCTATGGACGACAGAGTCTACGGCATACTTTGCTGAGATGATGTAATACGTTGAAAGCGTAATGGATTGCTACAGAGCGGAGAGGAAGGAAAAACGGGGGGTTATTTAAACCACCCCTTGACTTTTTCAAAAGCCGATTCAAAGAGGCTTTCGTGGGGCTTGGACTCGATGCCAAAGCTCTCCTGGAGTTTATGCAGCAACTCTTCTTGCTCGGAGTTCAGGCGGCTGGGGTAGGTGAGGCGTACCTGTGCAATGAGGTCCCCTTTGCCCCGTCCGTGGACGTCGGCGATCCCTTCGCCTCGGAAGCGGTACTGCTGGGTGTCTTTGGTCCCTGTTTCGAGTTCGAGGGTGAGTTCGCCTTTGAGCGATGGGATCGTGATGGCTTCGCCCAGCACCGCCTGGGTGAAGAAAACGGGCACTTCGAGGTAGACGTCGTTGCCGTTGCGGATAAAGTGGGAATCTTCTTCCACGTCGAAGGTGACGTACAGATCGCCCCGGACGCCGCTTTTGCCCGTGTTGCCGCGCCCGGAGACGCGTAGACGGTTACCGGTGTCGATCCCGGCGGGGACCTTGACCGTCACCTTCTCCTGCGTTTCGGTGTAGCTTTTGCCTTTACAGTCGGGACATTTTTCACTCGCCGTGGTCCCCTCGCCCTGACACGCCGGGCACGTCTGGGAGAAAGTCATGAACCCCTGGCGCATGTAGACCTGCCCCTTGCCTCCGCACTGGGAACAGGCGGTTACCTTGGCGTCTTTGGCCCCGGTCCCTTTACAGCTTTTGCACGAGGTTTTGCTGGTGAAGGTGATCTCTTTTTCGCATCCGAAAACCGCTTCTTTGAAGCTGATCCGCATCTCGACCCCGAGGTCGAGGGGAAACTTGTCCGATGGGGCACGGGAACTGCGGCGTCCGCCTCCGCCGAAGCCGTTGAACATCTCTTCGAAGATGCTGCCCAGATCGTCAAATCCGCCGAACCCGCCACGGGAGCCGCCCATGCCCCCCTGCAGCCCCTCTTTGCCGTAGCGGTCGTAGACCGCGCGCTGCTTCTCATCGCTGAGAACCTGGTAGGCTTCGTTGCAGAGTTTGAACTTGTGTTCGGCTTCGGGATCGCCGGGATTGCGGTCGGGATGGTAGAGTTTGGCCATTTTCCGGTAGGCTTTTTTGATCTCGTCGCCGTTGGCGTTGCGGCTCACCTCTAAAATCTCATAATAGCTCAATGCTTCCACGCAGTTGCTCCGTCATCATAGAATGAATTTTTTGCGAATTATACCATACCAAATGGCGTGTTAGCTTAATTGAGTCTGTTGGACTAAAGTGTGGTTTTGGTGTATAATACCGTTATGAACAAATCGCTCGAAAAATTCAGCCGTCTTGTAGACGCCCTCCAGAGCCTCCCGACGATCGGGCAGAAATCGGCGACCCGTCTGGCCTACCATATGGTGATGAACGACAGTTTCGGGGCACTCAAGCTCGCCCACGCGATCGAAAACGCGATCACCAGCCTCAAAAAATGCCGCTCGTGCGGGGGGCTGAGCGAAGACGAGCTGTGCCCCATCTGCAGCGATGAACACCGTAACCATGAACTGCTCTGCATCGTCGAGAACGCCAAGGACATCCTCACGTTCGAGGAGAACGGCCTCTTTGACGGGCGCTATTTCGTCCTTGATTCGCTTGAAGCGCTCGATGTCACCCATCTGCGCGATGTGGTGCGCAGCGGTATCCGGGAGGTGATTTTCGCCCTGACCCCCTCGATCGCGAATCAGGGGGTGATCCTCTATCTCGAGGACAAGCTCGCCGACTGCAACGTCCGGTTTACCCGGATCGCGCAGGGGGTCCCGACGGGGGTGAGCCTCGAAAACGTCGATATCCTCTCGCTCACCCGCGCCCTCGAAGACCGCGTTACGATTTAATCTTCCCGCAATCTTCTGCGGCTTGGCTATCCATATATTTTTTCGTTTTTTTCGTCGCCTGCGCGGTGGCGGGGTCGTCGGGCCAGAAGTGCTTGGGGTAGCGCCCCCTGAGCTCTTTTTTCACCTCGGCGTACGAACCGCTCCAGAACCCTGTGAGGTCGCGGGTCACCTGGATGGGGCGCTGGGCCGGGGAGAGGAGGTGGATCGTGAGGGGAAGCTCCCCCGAGAGCACGGCGGGATGGATCGACGTGCCGAACATCTCCTGTATTCGAACCGGGAGTACGGGGGCGCCCGGATCGGTGTAGTCGATCTCGATCCGGCTCCCGGTGGGGGCGGTGAAATGGCCGGGGAGGAGCCGTTCCAGCTCGTGCCGGCTTTCCCACGAAAGGGCTGAGAGGAGGATCGTCTCCCACTTCAGGTTTTTGCACTCCTCGAGGGATCGCTCCGGTCCCAGATGGGGGAGGAGCCACTCCTCGAGGTGCTCCAGCAGCGCAGCGTCGGAAAAATCGATCCCGCACAGCTGCGGGCGGTGGCGGCCGAAGGCGACGAGGCGGTGTTGGAGAGACCGGATCGGTTCGTCCCACACCGCGTCCAGGCCGTGTATGCGGAATCCTTCAAGCAGCGCCGTCTTTATCTGTTCGGGATCGGGGGTTGCGAGGGGACGTTCGGAGAGGGTGATTGCCCCGAGCCGCTCGATGACGCGCGCTTCGACCCGTTTCTCTTTGGGGTTCCAGGCGACCCGTTCCCGGGCGCCGAACGTCTCGCTATGGTGGAGACGCAGGAGATCGAGCGAGGCAGGGAGGGCCAGATGGACCCGCGCGCTCGTCGATTTCCCATCACTCCGGGCGACGACGAGCCACTCCTCTTTGGCAAGGGGATCGCTTGGGGGGAGGAAGACCTCCTTGCCGCCGCTCGTGAGAAACTTCCCACCGCCGCGGGCGCGTGCGATCCGGTCGGGGTAGGCGAACGAGAGGAGCAGGGGGAGCGTTTCGCGGGGATCTTCGACAAAGCTGACCGTTTTCCCCGTCCGCGCCGAAATCTCCCGGACGTTCTGTATGAGGGTGTGCAGGTGGGGAGGGGTCCGTCTGGTCACGATCGCTTCACGCAGGATCCAGAACCGCTCGAAGAGGTCGCTGTGGCGCTCTTCGGCGCGTAAAATGTCCCGATCGGAGAGGAGCGCGGCGAGGAGGATCGCCTCGCCTTCCTGTCCGAGCCCGACGGAGCGCTCGATCATGTGGGCCAGACGGGGATGGAGCGGGGCGGCGAGAAGGGCGCGGCCGTGGGGGGTGATCGAACCCTCTTCCAGCGCTCCCAGCTCTGCGAGCAGCTCCCGTGCATGGGAGAGGGCCGCGGGGGCAGGGGGATCGATCCAGCGAAGCCCGTCGCTTCCCCACCCCGCGAGTTCGAGGGCCAGCGGGGTGAGGTCGGCCGTGAGGATATCGGGGGGGCGGTGGGGGGGTAGGGTGTGATGGGCATACTCGCTCCATAAGCGGTAGCATCTCCCCGGCGCGGTCCGTCCTGAGCGTCCGGCGCGCTGGTCTGCCGAGGCGCGGGAGATCCTCTGCGTCACGAGCCGCTCCATCCCGCTATGGGGATCGAAACACGAAACCCTCTCGAACCCCGTGTCGACGACGATGCGGATCCCCTCGATCGTGAGGCTCGTTTCGGCGATGTTGGTCGCAAGGACGATTTTGCGCTTGGGCGCGGGGAGGATGGCGCGGTGCTGCTCCTCTTTGGAGAGATTGCCGTAGAGGGGAACGATCAGCAGGTCGCTGTTCGACTCTGCGGCATAATCGGCCAGACGCGACTCCAGCTCCCGGATCTCCCGCTCCCCGGGGAGAAAAACGAGGATGTCCCCTTCGTCGTTTTGGAGGGCGGTGAGGAGGGTTTTGTGTGCTTCGGCGACGATTTCTCGGGGGGAGGGGCTTGTCGCGGTCGGGGAGAGGTAGGTGAACTCGACGGGATAGCTGCGCCCCTCGCTGGAGAGGATCGGCGGGTTCTCCAGCAGCTCGCCCAGCCCGCGCGTGTCCAGCGTTGCGGACATGACGAGGAGTTTCAGATCCTCGCGCAGCACCTCCTGCGACTGGAGGGCAAAGGCCAGGGAGAGGTCGCTGTGGAGGTTCCGTTCGTGGAACTCGTCGAAGATGACGAGGGCCGCCTCCTCCAGACCCGGGTCGCTTTGGAGATAGCGGGTGAGAATCCCCTCGGTGATGACGAGGACTTTGGTCTGTTTCGAGGATTTGCGCTCGCCGCGGATGTGGTAGCCGACCCGTTTTCCGATCTCTTCACCCAACAGCTCCGCCATCCGCACGGCGGCGGTGCGGGCGGCGAGACGCCGGGGCTGGAGCATCAGGATCTTTTTCCCCTCCAGCCAGGGTTCATTCAGTAAAGAGAGAGGGACGGCGGTCGTCTTCCCCGCCCCCGGAGGGGCCTGGAGAATCAGACGGCTGTTTTGATGAAGGGATTCCCGGATCCGGGGGAGAACTTCCCCGATCGGGAGATTCGAAAGGATCGGAGTCATCCTCAGGAGGCGGGCTTGGCAGGTTTGGCGGGATCGCTTTTGGCATTCTCCGATACGCTCTGGTTGAGGCGGATCAGCCCGGCGGCAGTGTAGACGTTGCGGGGGTTCCAGAGGATCCAGCCGTTGCTGCCGAAGTCCTCGCTCGCGCGGATCTGGTCGCGGATCTCCTGCTCGCCGTAGATGCGGCGGTCGAACGCGTAGTCGCGGAACGCCTGGAGCCAGGGGCGAAACGCCTTGGGGGAGGTTCCCGCTTTTTCCAGCGCCTTGTCGAGGGAGAGCTTGACGATCTCGTAGTTCGCCGCGACGGGGTTTGGGTATCCGGGGATACCGGCATTGAACCCGCTGGGGTAGAGCATCGGACACATGTAATCGACGAAGGGGGCGATCGCGTCGACCCGCTGCCCGATCTCGATGTCGGCATTATGCCAGCTGACGTAGCCGAAGATGTCGGCCGAGACAAAGACGTTGTAGGGGGTCAGTTCGCGGCGCGCTTTTTCCAGAAAGCCGGTGATCGCCTTGACCCGCTCGGCCTGGGTGTTTTCGACGGAGAATTTTACCCCCCTCGCGTCGGGGAAGCGGATGTAGTCAAACTGGATCTCATCAAATCCCGCGGCAGCCGACTCTTTGGCGATCGCGATGGGGTAGTCCCACGACTCACGGCGCGATGCGTCGATCCAGTAAAGCTGTTCTTTATCCTTGAAGAGGCTCCCGTCGCTGCGCCGTACGCCCAGATGGGGGTGGGCTTCGACGAAGGGGGAGTCTTTGAAGGTGACGATCCGGGCGATCGTGTAGATCCCCTGTGCTTTGAGGTCTGCGACGAATTTGGGGAGGTTTTTGAACAGGATGACCTCCTGCGCCCCGATTTTGTTCGCGGTGGGGTTGGAGGTGCGGTAGGCGATCTGGCCGCGGTCCATCTTGATGTCGATGACGAGGGCATTGATCTCGGTTGAGTTGATCAGCTCTTTGGCGTTCCCCATCAGTTTGGAGCTCGTCGCCCCGAAACTGGAGAGGTAGAGGGCTTTGGGGGTGATGGGGCTTAGAAACATCTTGCCGCCGCTTTTGTAGAACTTCCGCTCGTACCCGATCGCGCGGACCCCGATGACTTTGGAAGCGGGAACCGAAAAAGCCCCCTTCTCGTCGGTCCGGTACTCTTTGTTACCCGAGATGACGATGGCGCTGGCGATCGGTTTTTGGGTCTCTTTGTCCAGGACGATCCCCTTGGTCACGGCACTTCCCCATGACAACGTGATGGCGGTTACCAAAAGCGCTAATGCTTTCACTCATTTTCTCCCATGTATCGATTGCGCTATCGTAGCAAAAATCGGACCATTTTGCGGGGGGCTAAGGACGAAACGGGTATGATTCTCCCATCTCAATACCTAAATCGGAGGATTCATGCCCTTTTCGTCATTGAACCCCACACTTCAGTCCAACCTCGCCGCACTCGGCTACACTACCCCCACCCCCATCCAGTCCAAGGCGATCCCCCTGATGCTTCGGGGGCGCGACATCCTGGGCGCCGCCCAGACCGGGACGGGGAAAACGGCGGCGTTCGCCCTCCCGATCCTCCAGCAGCTGGGGGAGGGGAATCCGGATGAGGTTTCCCGCGTCCGCGCCCTGATCCTCGTCCCCACCCGCGAACTGGCGACCCAGATGACCCGGGCCATCCGCTCCTACGCGCTGGGGACGAATCTGCGCATCCTCAATGTCTTCGGCGGGGTGAGTATGGAAAAACAGATCGCTTCGCTCTCCAAAGGCGCCGACATCCTCATCGCCACCCCCGGCCGTCTCATCGAGCTGAACAAGCAGGGGCACATTCCCCTCTCGCAGGTGAAATTCCTCGTCATGGACGAAGCCGACACGATCATGGATATGGGATTCATCCGCGAGATCGAGCAGATCATCGACCTCCTCCCCCAGACCCGCCAGACGGTCCTCTTCTCGGCGACGATGACTGGCTCGGTCAAGCGCCTCTCCGAGACGATCCTGCGCAAACCGCAGCTGGTGGAGGTGGACAACCTCAAAGCCGCCGATGCGACGATCCGCCAGGTCGTTCATCCGGTCGAAAAAGAGCGCAAGAGCGAGCTCCTCTCCTACCTGATCGGCTCGAAAAACTACGAGAGCGTCCTCGTCTTCACCCGGACCAAAGGGACCGCGGATGAGGTGAGCGACTACCTCCGCGACAGCGGACTGGAGTGCGTCACGATCCACGGCGATAAAAAACACGGTGCCCGCGACCGGGCGCTGCGCGATTTCCGCGAAGGGAAAACCCGTATCCTCGTCGCGACCGACATCGCCGCGCGGGGTCTCGACATCGAGGGACTCGGCGTAGTCATCAACTACGACATCCCCCACATCGCCTCCGATTACATCCACCGTATCGGGCGGACGGGGCGTGCGGGGAACGAGGGGCTGGCAATCACCCTCCTCTCGGCCGCCGAATCGCTCTCGTGGAAAAAAATCGTGACGATGCTGGGGAAAAACGTCGAGATCGTCCCCGTCGCGGGATTCGAACCCCCCGCCACCGACGGCCTCGCCAAAACGCGCGGTAAAAGCATGGCCAAGGA
>CAZBIR010000033.1:14095-22009 GCA_964491035.1 uncultured Sulfuricurvum sp. | reverse complement strand
TCGCCTGGACCTCGCGCGAAGCGCGTGAACGGCTCATTGCGGCAACGGCGGAAAACATCAGAACATTCGTAACAGCGTAGGAAGCAGCAACGCAATCCCCAAAAACGCGGCCGACGTCAGAAAAACCTGCGCCGTGACGGTGCGGGGAGCGCAGTTGTAGAGCGAGGCGAGGTTGACGTTCGCCACCGCCAGCGGTACTAACAGCTCCAAAAACAAAATCCCCTTCACCATCGGATCCAGTTCGACGTATTGCAAGACACCAAACGTCAGGAGCGGTATCAGCAGAAATTTGGTCCCTCCCACCCATGCGCTCAGGCGCAGGTTGATTTCGGCGAGTGTGATCCCATAGAGGTAGATCCCAAACAGCACGAGCTGCATCGTCATCGACGCGTACGCTCCCATCATCAGCGTTTTGTCGACGGCGGGGCCGGGGACGTAGCCTGTAAGGTTCAGGAGGATGGCGAGCATCGCCGCCCAGAGGATGGGGAGTTTGAGGATGTTCAGGAGCGAGCCTTTGACGCTGAATTCGCCGCGCGAATAGTAGAACACCCCGATCGTGTAGACGACGAAGACGTTTACGAGGTTGATGAGGGTCGTGTAGGGGACGCTCTCCTCGCCGAAGAGGGCAATCCCCAGCGGAATCCCGAGATTCCCCGTGTTGCCGATCAGGGCGGCGACGGTGGCGATCGAGCGCTCTTTGGTATCGGTGAAGAGCATCCGCGAGAGGGGGATCATCAGCAGCAGCGAGAGGAGGGTGATCCCCAGGTAGAGGCCGGGGGCGGCGAGGAGACCGGTGTCGATGGGACGTTTGAGCAGACCCCAGAAGGTGAGGAAAATCTGGAGGAAATAGACGCTCAGCAGCGTGATCGTGCGGTCGTCGATTTTTTCCTTGAACGCCCATTTGGCGCCGAAACCGACGGCGATGAAGAGGTAGATGCCCAAAACGGAGAGGAGAGTTTCAAAGCTCATGATGCGGGGATAAAAACCTTCACCGGGGAAGTCTCTTTCGTGTTGGTATCGTGTTGTTCAAGAACCCCCACCGGCCAGGTAGGGTGACGCTATTATAAGGCAAAAGGGATAAATAACCCTCTACCACCAGTACTCTATCTGGACCCCCGCGTTGTTTCCGGAGGTCTGATCGGCGTAATAGTCGCCTCCGATCAGCCCTTTGGCACTGTCGCTCCACGTTGAACCCGTAACGTAAAAACGGAGAACCGGGCGTTCCCATACCCCTTTGCGGAGGGCGAATTCCAGTGCCGCCGTCGCTTTGCCCAGCGCGTAGCGGGTCGCGTTGATTCTGTCATGGACGTGATCGTAACCCGCTTCGAGGAGGAGGCGGCTGTTGGGGTGGAAAAACCAGTAGGGGCGGATCCCGAAAGAGAACCACTCCTGATCGGTCCGGGTAAAACCGCTATCGTCTTTGCGCTCGTAGACGAGGTTGCTCATGACGCCGAACGTATCGTTTTCAAACGCGCCGTAGTTGATCACCTTCCAGGTGCGGGAGTGCCCGATTTTGCCCGTTGCGTTGAGCATCGTATCGATCAGCGCATCCTGCCGGAGGGGGGAGACGGCTCCCGCCCCCCGGGCGAGCCCTTTGCCGTAGAGCAATGCGGTGATGTTCTCCCCCTTCATCCCGAAAAGCTCTTCGGAAATTTTTTGGTCGTGGTAGAGAAACCCGATCGCGTATCCGTCCGCCTCGGCGAGGGTTTCCCCGGTGGCAAACGTTTTCCCCTCGGAGGTCATGTAGTTGAGAAACAAGGTCGCCTCCCCCCTGGGAAGCGGTGTCCTAAAACGCAGATCATGGCTTTGCATCAGCACTTTTTCATCTCCCGCCACCGTCTGGGGGTTGAGACGGTCGTAGAGAAAGCTGTACGAGAGGCTCACTCCCCCCAGATCCAGATTGCTGATCCCCGCGCCGTCGCCGCTCATATTCAAAAAGAAATAGTCGCTCATGTGGGAGTCGTAGCGTTTGTAAAACCGTCGCCCGATCCAGAACGATACGGGGTTGTCGAAGAGATTCGAAATTTCGCTGTAGAGTTCGTCGGTTTGGAGATAGTCGATTTCGCGGCCGTTGGGGCCGCTGAACACGGGACGGAACTGGTTATGGATAACGACGCCGTTATCGAGTTTGATATCGTAATAGAGGGCCGTTTCTATCCATGTCTCGCATTCGTTGCCGAGGCGGTATTTGCTTCCTGCCCCGGGAGCTTTGAAACAGACGCTCTCTTTGCCCTCCGGAAATGAGGTCTGAATCCGTCCGTACCCGGTCGTTCCGAATTCGTTGTCAAGCCCGTAGAGGGCTGCTGCGAGGGAGATGAGGAACCAGATCGATTTTTTCATGATGCTGTCCTGCGGTAGGTTTCCGGAAAATAATAATATGACTGCTGTTACTATTTATAAGACGATGTTGATAAAGAACGACTGAAAATCACCCTGCCGGATCGGCGGGGGCCAGTACCCTTGCCGCTTCCGATGCGGGAAGGGGTTTGTAATAATGGTACCCCTGCGCGATCGGGCACCCCTCCCGCAGCAAAAACGCCCCCTGCTTTTCGGTCTCGATCCCTTCGGCGACGATCTTGAGATTCAACCCTGTGGCAAGGTGGATGATCGATTTGACGATTTCGCCGTCGGCCTGATCCTCGGGGAGGTTGTCCACGAACGATTTGTCGATTTTGAGTTTGTTCATCGGCAGATTTTTCAGATAAGCGAGGGAAGAGTAGCCGGTTCCGAAATCATCGATGGCGAGGTTGAATCCCATTTTGGAGAGCTGCGTGAGGATGTTTTTGGAGTATTCGGGGTTGTTCATGATGATGCTTTCGGTGAGCTCCAGCTCGATGCACCGGGGCGTGCAGCCGTGTTTTTCGAGGATCGCGGGGATCACCTTTTCGAGGTTGCCGTGTATCAGCTGTTTGGCCGAAATATTGACCGCGATGTAGCCGGGGTTAAGCCCTTCTCCCCGCCACCGGGCGATCTGTCGGGATGCCTCTTCGATCACCCATTCGCCGATCTCGACGATCAGCCCGGTCTCTTCGGCGATCGGGATGAATTTCGCCGGAGAGACCATTCCGAATTCGGGGTTGTTCCACCGTATCAGCGCCTCGAAGCCGATGATTTGTTCCCGGGCCATATCCACCTGGGGCTGATAGTAGAGGATGAATTCGTTGTTGACGAGGGCTTTGCGCAGGCTGTTCTCCAGCGTCAGCCGCTCGTACGCCCTTTGCGTCATCTCCTGCGTGTAAAACTGGTAGGTGTTTTTCCCCTCTTCTTTGGCCTGGTACATCGCCGAATCGGCGTTTCGAAGGAGCTCTTCGGCGCTTTGGGCGTCGCTGGGGAAAAAGCTTGCTCCCGCGCTGCAGGTGACGAAAATTTCATATCCCCCGACGTTCATCGGATCGGCCAGTCTCGATAGAAAATCACGGATGATCCCTTCGGTATCGTTTCTGGAATGCGCGTGCTCCACGATGATCGCAAATTCATCGCCGCCGAAACGGGCAACCGACTCCAGTCCTATGGTTTTTTCCAGACGCTCCGCCACCTCCTGCAAGACGCCGTCCCCGATGCTGTGGCCGAAAGAGTCGTTGATCTCCTTGAAGCGGTCCAGGTCGATGAACCAGACGGCAAACGGCTGGTTTTGGCGGATGTGGTGGTTGAGTTTTTTGACAAAATTAAGCCGGTTCGGAATGCCGGTGAGGGAGTCATAATGGGCGGAATGGCTGAGGATGTCTTTTTGTTTAACGAGGATTTTTTGTTTCTCTTCCAGTTCACTCAGGGCGTTTTTGAGGTTTTCCTGTATCCCCAGCAGGTTGTTTTCGGCTTTTTTGATGCTTCTGGAGACGAAATAGGCCAGGATGATAAGGAGGACGAAGGTTATGATGATAACAAGGATCAGTAACGCTTTGGCATTGGCGAGGTGGGCGTCTGCCTGCTGTGATTTGACAAGCTGGTAGGCGTAAAGCTCCTCGAGGAGAAAATCCTCGTACTGCTTGAGGTAGACGATCTTGTTGTTCAGGTCCCGGATTTTGATGTAATAGGCGCTGTTTTCATTGGCGTTGAGCCCCTCTCCCAGCCGTCGCAACAGCGATTTTTCCATCATGTTCTGTTTTGAAAACACCTCGTCGCCCAGAATTGTCTGCACTCCGCCCAGTTCCGCGAGGATGATGTTTTTGAATTCGACCCACTCTTTTTTGTCCCCTATCTGGGGGGCAAGGGCCATGAAGTGCTTTTCGAACGCCGATCCGGACTGGACGAGGGTTTGTTGCTGGCGTTCCAGGTCCGATGTCGTCAGCAGCCGCTCGGTATCGTATTTGAGGACAAAGAGGGCTTCGTAAGCCGATTTGCTGAGCTCCCGGTCGGCCATGATCCGCTCGTAATCGCGCAGCAGCAGCACCAGCAGGGCTCCGACGATGACGGATCCTCCCAATATGGTGACGAAGCTGAGATTGGCGATTTTCCGCAGTGTCAGGACGTTTTGCATGGTCAGTTCAGCGAAGACTTATAGAAAGAACTTTGCTTTTCCCGTCCGATTCTATCGGTGATTTTTTCCCATTCGGCCGCCGCCTTATCCATCGCCTCCTGGGGTTTCATCTCCCCCATGAGGGCTTTGTAGGCATACTCGTCGATCGAGCGGTAATACTCGCCGGCCCCGGGAATCGTAATGTCGTAGACGACGTTGGGATTTTTCAGCGACACGGTGATCTCGTCGAGATATGCTTTGGCCGAGGGGGTGGAGAATCCCGCGCTGTTCCACGACGCGGGGTCGTTGAAGTGGGAATAGCGGGAGGGGTTGACGGCCGTTCCGTTGGTGGCGGTCAGTTTTTTGGTCATCTCTTTGGAGGTCATGTGGGCGGCGAATGCAAACGCGAGCTCTTTGTTTTTGGATTCCTTGTTGACCAGAAACATCCAGTTGCCGCTGATCGAGGAGACCCGGTTGGGCCGTTTCTCCCACCGGTGGGTTTGGGCGTTGTAGACCCGCTGCGAACCGGGTATCTGGGCGTAGCCGACTTTGTCTTTGACGATGGAGACGGGGGAGTTGGCGGCAAAAATCCCCATATCGGCCCAATCCATCGCCATGGCGACTTCCCCCGACGCAAACGCGTTGCGAACATCGTGCCCCGCGAAACTTGCCATCCCCGGAGGACCGAACCGCATGAAATCGACGTAATCTTCCAGCGCTTTGACAAAGGCGGGATTGTTGATGCGGGGTTTCATCGTCTCGGGATCGAAATAATAGGCTTTGTCGTCGGGGTGTTTGGCGTACGCGGCGGCCTGGGCAAAAAACTGGAGCATCGAGATATCGTTTTTGACCCTCAGCCCCGCCATGCCGTATTCGGGTTTGCCATCATGATCCCAATCCCAGCCGTTGAAAAACTCGGCCATGTCCCGAAACGCCTGCCAGGTTTCGGGAGGGGCGAGGGGGTAGCCGTAGCGTTTCTGGAAAGCGGTGCGGTTTTTGGGGTCCTCAAAAAGATCTTTGCGGTAGTAGAGATTGATGCAGTCCCCGTCGTAGGGGAGGCCATAGCCTTTTCCGTTCCAGGAGAGGACGGTATTGCGGTAGATGGGGAGGATGTCTTCCCAGTCGATCTGTTGTTTGACCGAATCGGGAATCGGTTCGATATGGTTGTTCCCCAGCAGGGTACCGTTCCACATCGAAATCACGACGAAAATATCGTAGTTGAGATTGGGATCGGTGAGCGACTGGTCGATTTTCTCGATCGTTTCGTTCCAGCTTGGGGTGACGACGCGGACCTTGCCCCCCGTCTTTTGTTCGAAAGCCTCGACTTCGTCCAGAATCGGCCCCCGGATCAGCCTGGCCTCCAGGGTCGGGACGATGAGGACGATCGACTGCCCCGTGTAGGGCTTCATGACGGCGGGCGAGGAGGGGTTTTGATCGCGTTCCTGGCATCCGGTGAAAAACGTCAGGGCGCTCAGTAAAAAAAGTGCGGCGATGGAGAAGCTTTTCATAGGGAACTCCCTGAGAGATGGTTGCGTTTTACCAAGAGTGTCAACGCCGGTTCGGCACGTCGACGGTTTACCGATTTTATAGCAGGCTTCATTGCGTTAACCTTAATGGAATTTCTCTTAAATTTTCGGCTGCCGCCGTTGCGTTGAGCAACTCCTAAAAACCGTTTCGCTACAATCCGCAGGAATATGGATTGCATTTCATCAAAGAATGCGGTAAAAAGGGATCGGATGGCAAAAGTATTGATTATCGGCGGAGGCGGTGCGGGGCTGGTGAGCGCCCTCTCCGCCCGTGAAGCGGGCTCAGAGGTGGTCGTCGCCTCCAAAACCCTCCCGACCCGTTCGCAGACCTCGATGGCGCAGGGGGGGATGAACGCCGTACTGGGGGGAGAGGATTCGGTTGAGGATCACATCGCCGACACCCTCCGCTCCTCTGCCGGGTTGGGGGATGAAGCGCGGATTGCGTTCCTGTGTGAAAACGCCCCCGAGGCGGTGCGCTGGTGCAATGCGGTGGGACTCCCTTTCAGCCGTGACGAAAGCGGGGAGATTTCCCGCCGCCGCCTGGGGGGGGCGAGTGCGCCCAGGGCGTGCCACGCGCAGGATTACACGGGGCTCAAGCTCCTCCACACGCTGTACGATCAGTGCCTTAAAGCGGGGATCGAGTTTCGAAACGAGAGGTTTTTGCTCAACCTGATCGTCGATCGCGAAGCGAACCGTGTTCTGGGGGGGACGTTTTTGAACGTCGAAACGGGCGACGTCGAAGAGATCCGCGCCGATGCGGTGATCCTCGCGACCGGAGGATACGGCGCGATTTATGGCAAACACTCGACCAACGCGGTCCAGGCCAGCGGGGACGGGCTGGCCGCGGCGGTGCGCGCGGGGGCGCGGCTGGCCGATATGGAATTCGTCCAGTTTCACCCGACGGCGCTGAAAAGCTCCTCGATCCTCATTTCCGAAAGCGCGCGCGGTGCGGGGGGATATCTCGTCGATGCGCAGGGGGACCGTTTTACCGACGAGCTCGCCCCGCGCGATGTCGTCGCCCGCGCGATCCACGACGAGATGGCCAAAAACGGCGCGGTCTATCTCGATATCCGCCACCTCGGGGAGGCGTTCATCGACCGCGAGCTCCCGCAGGAGCGCAAGCTGGCCCGGATCTACGAGGGGATCGACCCGGCGTGCGAGCTGATCCCGATCAAGCCCGCCGCCCATTACAGCATGGGGGGAATCGAGGTGGATGCACGGTGCATGAGCTCGGTGCAGGGGCTGTTCGCCGTCGGCGAATGTGCCCATCACCGCACCCACGGCGCGAACCGGCTGGGGGGCAATTCACTCCTCGAACTCGTCGTTTTCGGGCGCGAGTGCGGGCGCAACGCGGCCGAATACGGAGCCGCCGCTCCCGCCCCGGCACTGGAGAACCCCCAGTACGCCAAAGATGCCAATTTCATCCGCGGCGTCATGTATTTCACCAACCAGATCGACTTTTACCAGAAGCAGGAGATGCTGGCCAACATCTTCTATAACAACGTCGGTCTGGTGCGCGATGATATGGGGCTCAAGGCGGTGCTCGGGGCGATCCGGCAGATGCAGAAGGAACTTCCGTTCATGGGACCGCGCGACAAATCCAAAACGTGCAATACGAACCTCGTCGAATTCATCGAATTCGGGAACAAGATCGAGCTGGCCGAAATCATCGTGGTGAGCGCGATCAGCCGCGTCGAGAGCCGGGGAGCGCACTACCGCAGCGACGCCCCCGCGCGCAACGACGCGATGTTCGGGGCCCACACGATCGCGTGGAAGGAGGATGGAGTATTATGTGCCGATTTCATGAAATGAAACCGACCGTCCGATGCTCGGACGACGAAGAGCTATACGACGATGACGAAGAAGAGAACGAGCGGGAGTGGTGTGACTGATGGAAATTAAAGTAAAACGTTCCCAAACGGACGAGTTCCAGAC
>CAZBIR010000033.1:0-13995 GCA_964491035.1 uncultured Sulfuricurvum sp. | reverse complement strand
TGGTGTGACTGATGGAAATTAAAGTAAAACGTTCCCAAACGGACGAGTTCCAGACCTATAACGTCGCGTTAGATGGGGTGACGCTTCTGGCGGTACTGAACCATATCAAAACGAAACTCGACCCGACCCTCACCTACGCCCACGGTTGCCGCAGCGGGGTGTGCGGCAGCTGCGCGGTCCGCGTCAACGGCCGTGAAGCGCTGATGTGCGAATACAAACCAAACGACGGGGACAGCGTCGAGCCGATCCGGAACGTCCGCGTGATCCGCGACCTCGTCGTCGATTCGGCCCATATCGAACACTGCAACCGGACCGCCCGTGCGGCGAGCGAGGGGGTGGACGAGGGGCGCGTGAGCGAGGGGGAGATGGAGCGGATTGCCCTCCAGAGCGACTGCATCCTCTGCGGGTCGTGCTACAGTGCCTGCCCGGTGTACGCGGTGAATCCCGCTTTTCTGGGCCCTTTTGCCCTCACCCGCGTCTGGCGCTACGTCAGTGACCCGCGCGAAACCTCCTGCGTCGACAAGATGGCCGCCGTACAGACTAACGGGATATGGGACTGCACCCTATGCGGCGAGTGCGTCCCCGTCTGCCCGCAGGGGATCGCCCCCAAACAGGATATTTCGATGCTTCGCACCAAGGCTTCCATGATGGGATATTCCGATCCCAATGCCGCGGCGATGTTCGGCGGGGGGCTCGATTTTGGTTCACCGATGTTTTAGCCAAGTGTGGATATGTTATACTTGGTGTTATTAAAGCATCAGGACAGAACATGGCATCAGAACACTCTCTCGACATCTCCGCAAAAATCGATCTCCAGGCGTTCAAGGACGCCATCGCCCAGGCCGAAAAAGAGGTGATCGGCCGGTACGATTTCAAGGGGATCACCTACGAGATCACCTACCGTGAAAAAGAGAAACTGCTCATCCTCCTCGCCTCCAGCGACAACAAACTCGACGCCCTCAAAGACATCGTCATCGGCCGCCTCATCAAGCGGGGGCTCTCCTCCAAGGTTTTGAACGAGCTCAAAACCGAAGATGCGAGCGGCGGAACCCGCAAGGCGACCTACAAGATCGTCGACGCGATCGATTCCAAAGAGGCCAAAAAGATCGTCGCCGAGATCAAGAACATGAAGACCAAGGCGACCGCCGCGATCGAGGGGGACCACATCCGCGTCAAATCCAAGCAGATCGACGAACTCCAGAAAATCATGGCGACGATCAAGGGTATGGAGTGGGAAGCACCCCTCGTCTTCGACAATTTCCGCTAAAGGATCACCGATGAAAAAGATGACGATCGCCGAGGCGGCGGACCATTTCGGCGTCTCCAAGGAGGCGATCCATAACCGTATCCGGCGCGGAAGCCTGGATTGCATCGTCGAAAACGGGGTCAAATTCGTGGCGGTGGCGACGGCCAAAGCGACCTCTTCGGAAGCGGCCGTCGAAGCCGACCGCTACACCCGCTACATTGAACAGGAGAACGAGCGGCTCCGCGAAAAGGTCGATACCCTCGAAAAAGAGACGACCCGCCTGCGCGACCAGCGCGAGCAGATGCTGATTGACGAGCGGGTCAAGATCGAGCAGATCTACAAGGAACGCGACGCCCAGCTGCGCAGCGTGCTGCACGTCGTGGCGACGAAGTTCCTCTCCCACGCCTCCCCCGAAACGGTCGTCGAAGAGGCGATCAACGCCGACGTCGTCGAAAGCGAGGGGGAGTGGATCTCCCTCAAGGCGTTTTTGAAGCTCAAGCGGATCAAAGACAAAGAGAAAAAAAAGATCAAGAGCCGTTTTGTTACGGCGGGGGCCGAGGACGGTCGTTTGAACGTGCGGGAGGGAAAAATCTTTTTAAACCCTTCGTTGCACGACTATTCGGATCTGCTGGTCTAGATCGGAGAGGGGATGGGACGCAAACCGATCCGCATCCACCGCGTCATCCATACCGAAGAGGGGGAATACCTCTCGATCGAGAAATGGCTGCTGGAGATCGGGGACATTCTCGAATTCGATCTCTACGGCGGCCACGTCAACACTTCCCAAAAAAACCTCCTGTGGTCCAGAAACACGCCGCTCGATGCCGGGGTCAAAAAAGAGATCGACCGGTTGCGAACGGTCTATATCCGGGCCGAGGATCTCCCCCTTTACGATCGGTTTGTGGATGCGATTATCCAGGCGGTGGCCCGGAATGAGCGGATTGCCATCGCGAAAAAAGCAGCCGTCATCTACCGCCAGGCCTCGGTTATCCTCGATGAGATGTTCGAAAACCCCGAAGAGCTTGAAAATGTCCCCAAATCCAAAAAGGTGGTCAATACGTTCGTCGACACGATCTTCAGCGACAACCACGCGGTCGAATCGCTGATCAGGATCACGGCGTACGACTACTACACCCACACCCACTCGATCAACGTCTGCATCTATTCGCTCTGTCTGGGATCGTACATGGAGCTCTCTGCGCAGACGCTGGAGGAGCTGGGGATATCGGCGCTGCTGCACGACCTGGGGAAAAGCCGTGTCGACCCGGAAATTACAAACAAAAAAGGGGCGCTGAACTACGCCGAATATGAAGCGATGAAAAACCATCCCGTTTTCGGGTACGCGATCGCCGTGAGGATCGGGATCAAGGACCGCCGGATTCTCGATGGGATCCGCCATCACCACGAAAAACTCGACGGCAGCGGTTACCCCGACGGGCTGAGCGGGGAACGGATCACCCTGTTTGCCCGGATCATCGGGGTGTGCGATGTTTTCGACGCCCTCTCCACCCAGCGCCCCTACAAGGAGCGGCTGAGTTCGTACGACTCGCTCATGCTGATGAAAAAGACGATGCGCCACCATCTCGATATGGAGATCGTCGACGCGTTCATCCGGATGCAGCGGCACGATGATCTGCTAACGGCGTTTTAGGGGAGGACGCTTTTCGGCAGGGCGCGACGCTTCGCGTTTGGTGCGGTTGAGTTTGTTGAAGCAGCTCTGGCAGATGCTGAATTCGTAGGCTGAGGGGAGGGGTTTGCCGCACGTTTTGCAGCGGGGGACGAAGTGGCTTTGCTGGAGGGAGTTCTCGATGTAACGGTTGAGCTCGCCGCGGAACGAACGGGCCTTTTCGGCGTCGATGAAATATTCTCCCAGACGGTACGAGAGCCACAGGTAGAGGCTGATCTCCTTGATCCGGTCTTCCGCGTCGAGGAGTTCGTCCATCGTAAAGGCGTGGCTCCCCAGATGGCGCGGGGGGATGTAGGCGATCGGTTTTTTCTGCTCCAGCGCGCGGACGTAGCGCTCGAAGGCGCCCATCACAAAGGGGGAACCGGTCGCCAGCGGCGCCGTGGCGAGGGTGTATTTGGTCCGCATGTCGAGGTCGTACCGGTCCACGATGGCCGAAGCCTCCTGCATCGATTCGAGGTTGGCGGCGCGGAACGGCCCTTCGAATTTCATGTTAAGGGCGAAAAAGGAAATGATCGCGCCGAGCGATTTCTCCTCGAGGATGTTCGCGACGAGCCGGATATGGTCGAAGTTGGCCATGACGTTGAAGGGGATCGGGACCGGCTCGGCTTTCTGGGGGTAGAGACGGGCAATGGTTTTGAGCGTGGGGGCGTCGATGGCCCCGACGTACCCTTTTTCGGAGAGACCGTAACGCCCGGCCCTTCCGGCGATTTGCTGAATCTCGCTTACGCTGAGGGTGCGCTGGTCGATCCCGTCGAATTTGTCGGCGCGCGAAAACAGCAGCGTTTTGATCGGCAGGTTGAGCCCCATGCTGATCGCGTCGGTCGCGACGAGGATCTCCGTCTCCCCCTCCCGGAAGCGGCGCGCCTCCTCCCGGCGCACTTCGGGGCTGAGGTTGCCGTAGATGACGCTGGTGCGCCAGGTGCGGGAGAGCTGCTGTTTGAGCCGCAGGGCATTGGCGCGTGAAAAGGCGATGACGGCCGTCCCTTTTTCGATGGCGCTCAGCGGGGTCGGTGCGCTCAGGAGCTCGAGGGGATTTTTGCGTTCGAACTCGACGATTTCCAGCGGCTCGCCGAGGTATTCGGCCAGCGCGACGACCGCTTCGCGGGCATTGGGGGAACCGGTCATGATAACCGTTTTGGCCGGAGCGCCGATGATGGCGTTCGCCCACGCCCATCCCCGGTCCCGGTCGCCGATCATCTGCACCTCGTCGATGACGCAGACGTCTGCCTCGGTTTCAAAACTCAGCATCTCGATGGTGGAGCTGATGTGGGTGGCGTCCTCATCGATGAGCTGCTCTTCCCCCGTGATGAGCGAGGCGCTCACCCCGTGTTCCCGGAGGGTCTCATACCCCTCCAGCGCCAGCAGCCGCAGCGGGGCGAGATAGTATCCCGTCCCCGCGCGCCGCAGATGCTCGAATGCGGTGTAGGTTTTGCCGCTGTTGGTGGGGCCGGTGTGAAAGATCAGCCGCCGGCGCAGGGAGCGGGCGAGAGGGAAGAGGTTTTTGAAATCGCGGACGGTGCGGGCGAGGAGCTCCTGGCGCTGGCGGCGCAGCAGTTCCCCCGCAATCGCCTGGTCAAAGGCAAACAGGACCCGCCGGGACGTTTTCGCGCTGATGTGGAGCGTCCCGGAGAGGAACGGGAGGAGCGTATCGATGACGAGGGCGTAAAGACGCTCTTCTTCCGGGGCGAGGAGACGCGAACGTTCGCGACACTCTGCGACCAGCGTATCGAGCTGGGCGTAAAAGAGCCGTTTTTCCTCCTCGACCGCTTCGCCGATCAGGGCGGAGGGATCGATCGGTTCTTGTTTCCAGATCGCTTCGGTGATTCGGGAGAGATCGAGAGTTTGGTGGGCCGTGTATTCGAGCGTCTGCGCCGAATGGGGAAGGGGAATCACGTGGACCGTCTCACAGAGCAGGTCATCGCCGTGTTGGCTCAGGTGCATCCCCGGCGCGAGGCTTTCCAGCACCCGCATCAGGACCGGAAGGGGGAGGGGGACGGAACTTTCGCTGAGGGCGGGCGGGGCGCTTTTGAGGGCGGAAACGATCTCGTTTTGGCTGAGATAGCGGTGATCGCTCAGTGAAGCGATAAAACGTTCGGTTTGCTCCTGTTTTTGCTCCGTTAGGCCCTGTTTGAGTGCCGTGATCTCGTCCACCAGGGTTTCGAGGCTCTCTTCATGGAGCCGCGTCTCATCGAGCGGAGGGGTTTTGAGGATGTGGATTTTGGTAAATCGCTCCGGCCCCACCGTATAGACGATCGAGGCGTAAAACTCCAGCCGGTCGTCGTAGTCGATTTTCCCCTCCAGCGCTTTTTCGAGCTCCTCGCGTTTGCGAAGGTAGCGCAGATGCTCGATCTTGGCCGCTATCCGCTCGGGGGTGATTTTTCGGGTGCGGGTGTCGATGAAGGCGGCGTGGAGGTCGCGCCGCTCCTGGGCAGTGATTTCGAACCCCTCGAGCAGTTCGTCGATCTTCTCTTCCCTCTCGTGCGGTTTCTCTTTGGGCTGGGGATTGGGGTAGGTTTTCCCCTCGTGGCGGAAAAATTCGACGATCAGGGCGCGAATGTCGGCCTCCCCCTCCGACCACAGACGTCGGAACGTTTTGATCAGCGAGGGCTTGTCGGTCGTGCCGTTGAAAATGCCGATCGTATGGGCCAGCGCGATCAGCACGTCGGTCGGGACCCGCTCGATCCCCTCGTCAAACCCCTCATCGCCGAAAAACTGGCGGATGTGCTGGTTGAGTTTGATCATTTTTTTCTTTTTCTTTGCCATGACGTAAGTGTAGCCAAAAATTCTAAGCTGCACCCTTTTGTAGGTTGGATACACTTTCGCAAAATGATTCCGCGGGAGGGCGGCATGGTCGATATGAACGCCGACGAATGGACGCAGGAGGAGTTTCTGCGCAACAAAAAAGAGCTTGAAGCGCAGGGGGTCAGGGTGCTGCTGATCGATACGATCCTCAACCCCATCGACGGGACCGAGACGGTCGTTTACGCCCCCCCGCTGCTCAAAAACGAACCGGAGGGGAGCGTTTTCGTCTTTTACTGCGACAGCGGCAAAAGCTCCAAAGAGCGGCTGGGGGAGTTCCGGGCCAAATTTCCGAACCATGTGTGCATCAGTCTGCGGGGAGGGAGAGGGTATTGGCGCAAGCATCTGCGGGTATAACAGGTGCGTTTGAAGCGTTTGAGCGTTCGCTCGCGGAGGGGCGCTACTACGACGCCCACGAGGATCTTGAAACGTTGTGGCATCCCCGCCGTTTCGAGGATGACGACGAGGTTCGTTTCTGGAAAGGGTGCATCAACGCGGCGGTGAGTTTCGAACTGATCCGCAGGGGACGCCCAGAGGCTTCGCGGCGGGTATGGGGAAACTGGCTCCGGTACCGTGTTCTGATCGACAGAATCGTTACCCCGCATAAAGAACTCTACGTTAGAATAGCGGATACGATAGAACAACACCGGAGGAAACTATGTCCGAATTTTTAAAAGCGATGGAATTTCGTCACGCCTGCAAACGTTTCGAATCCGAAAAAACAATCCCGGCCGAGACGTTCGAATCGATCCTCGAAGTGGCCCGGATGTCCCCCTCCTCCTTCGGGATGGAGCCGTGGCGGCTCATCGTCGTGCGCAACTCGAACCTGCGCAAGGCGCTCAAGCCCTCGTGCTGGAACCAAAACCAGATCGTCGAGGCGAGCGAACTGGTGATTTTCACGACCGATGATGATTCGGTGCGCAGCGAGACCCCCTATGTGCGTAAAATGTTCAACCGCCGGGGACTCGACGAGGAGGCGGTGAATACCTATCTGGGCGTTTACAAAAACTACCTCGAACCGATCGAGTGCGATGAGGTGCTTCTGCGCAACTGGACCGCCAAACAGTGCTACATTGCCTGCGCCAACATGATGACCTATGCGGCGACCCTGGGGATCGACAGCTGTCCCATAGAGGGGTTTGACCGCGAAGAGGTCGAGGCGATCCTGGATCTGGAGGAGGGGCACAGCGTGGCGCTGATCTGCGCGTTCGGTTACCGCGTCAACACGCCGGGGGAACACAAACGGCTTGAGATGAAGCAGATCGTCGAATACCGCTAGGAGCCCCATCATGCTGCAAACACTGGAAAAACAGGTCGATACCGTCGAACGCTACACCGACGTCGCGATCCGTTACGGGACCGAATACGGGCTGAAGATTCTCGGTGCGCTGGCGATTTTTTTCATCGGGAAATGGATCGTCGGAAAGCTGGTGGCGCTGATGCGCCGGGGGATGGACCGTGCGCAGGTCGATCCGACGCTGGTGAGTTTTGCCGGGAATGCGCTGAACGTCGTGCTGATGATCGCGATCATCGTCGCGGCGGCGAGCAATCTGGGGATCAACACCACCTCCTTCGTCGCCGTCTTCGGTGCGGCCGGACTCGCGATCGGACTGGCGCTCAAAGATACCCTCTCCAACGTCGGGGCCGCGGTACTGATCATCGTATTCCGCCCTTTCAAAGTCGGGGATTACATCCTGGTATCGGGGGTAGAGGGGAGTGTCAAGGGGATTAACCTTTTCTCCACGACCCTCACCACGGTAGACAACCGCACCGTTATCATCCCCAACGGGGCACTGATCGCCGGGAACATCATCAATTACACGGGCAACGAAACCCGCCGGGTCGACATGGTGTTCGACATCGATTACAAGGACGACATGAAGCTGGCCAAAAACGTCATCACGGAGATTTTACAGGCCCATCCCAAGGTGCTCAAAGAGCCTGAACCCCTCGTCGCCGTCGGCGAGCTGGCCCAGAACTCCGTTCAGCTGGTGGTGCGTCCGTGGGTCCGGGTGGAGGATTACTGGACGACGCGATTCGAGGTCGTCGAATCGGTCAAAGAGGCGTTTGACCGACACCGCATCACCGTGCCGTTCCCGCAGATGGTGACGCACGTCATCAACGAAGGGGAAAAATGATTAGGGCAGGAACGGCGGCATGTCTGATGGGAGCGGCCCTCTTGGGGGGTGAAATCGTGACCCACAGCGAGTTTTCGTACATTAATACGAAAGGGAATACCAATACAACATCGCTCGCTTACGAAGGGCGGGCCAAAACGTCGGTGGATCTGCACATTTTCCGTGCCCACCTCAATGCCTACAAATCAAGTGACAACGGGGAGACGTCGAAAGACAAATGGTCGACCGAGCTGAACTACGACTATCAGTTCTGCCCCCGCGTGTCGCTGAATTACCTGATCGGGTATAAAGAAGACCGTTTCAGCGGTTTCGACTACCAGGCCTATACAGGGCCGGGGATGGGGATCAAGCTCCTTGAGGAACCCCGCCACAAGCTTAACGTGCAGGGGAACCTCCTTTACGCCCGCGACAAGCCCGAGTCATTGGCCGCAGAAGGATATATGTCGGCCAAACTAGGCGGGATCTACCGCTGGCAAATGGCGGAGAACCTGAAGTTTATCCAGGAAGCAACGTACCGGGTGAACCTGGAGGATACCGATCAAAGCTTCGCCTACAGCAAAACCGCGCTGGAGACGAAAATCAACGCCAGCCTCTCGATGGGTGTGAGCTACAAGGTGGATTACGTCAATACCCCTCCCCCCCCTTCGAAAAGCACGGACCGTACTTTTCTGGCGTCGCTGATTATTGATTATTGAGGTGTCGGTAACGTAAAAATGCCAGGGTCGCTCCGGCTGCCGCGAGGGCCCCTCCCGCAAACAGCAGCGGCGGGGTGTACTGGTAGAGTACCCCCGCCCCCAGTGCGCCCACAAATCCCCCAAGACCGTACGATATCCCGAAGAAAAACTGCTGTGAGAGGCGGCGGGCGCTGTAGAGTTGGAAGAGCAGGGCGATGGCCGCGGAGTGGAACAGGGCGAAGCTGAACGCATGGAGGGTCTGGGACGCGAACAGCATCGCTTCGGAAGCGGGAAAGAGGGTGACGATCCCCCAGCGCAGCGCCGTCAGTGCGGCGGTGAGCTGCAGCAGTCGCAGCAGGTTCCCCCGCAGCAGCGGCCCCTGGAAGTAGAACATGATGATTTCGGCAATTACCCCGAAACTCCACAGCCAGACGGTCGTCTGCAGGCTTACCCCGTGATCGGTCGCGTAAATCGTGAAAAAGTTGTAAAAGGGGCCGAAGCTCACCTGCATCAGGAAAAAACCGATCCACAGCGGCCAGTGCTCCGTCACCGAAAAACCGCACCGCGCCTCGCCGCACTCCTGTGCCGTCGTATGGTGATGTTCCCGGGAGCCGATGAGCGCGCCGAAGAGGAGGGTGAGCAGGGCCATCGCGATCAGAAAACCGATCCCGACGTAGGGGGAACTTAAAAATTCGACGAGGACGAGGGAGACGGCGATGAATCCGATCGAGCCGAAAAGGCGGATGCGGCCGTAGCGCTCCTTTCCGATCGTTTCCAGCGCCGATACCTCGATGTAGGGGAGGATCAGTGCCAGTCCGACCCCGAAAAGGACGTTGATCGCCAGCAGGGGGAAAAAATGCTCCAGCGCGGGGTAAAACCCGGCTGCGGAAACGCCCATCAGCGTCAGTGCGGCGAAGAAGGTGCGCCGATCGAGTCTGAACCCCCGCAAAAACGCGAATGGGATCGCAAACCGTACCAGCGGGGCCGAGGCAAAGACAATCCCGATCTGGAGCGGATCGTACCCTACCTGCGAGAGGATTTTGGGGACGAAAATGATATGGACCCCTACCAGGGCGAAATAGAAAAAATAAAACGAGGAGATCAGCGCGGCCACGTCAGGCTTCGCGGATCACGGCGGTGCCGCTCAAAAGATCGTGCAGGGCGCGCCGGTCGCGCCGGAACAGCCCGGTGAAAAAACCGATCAGGGTGATGAGGGAGAGGAAATACCCCGCAAAACGGAGTACAAGTTTCCAGTAGGGGGCATTCTGGAACGTCACCGCATCGACGACGCGGATTCGGGCGAGCTTTTTCCCCGGCGTCTGGCCGCTACGGTGCCACAAGACGACGCACGCGAGCATGAAAAGCCCCATCTGAAGGAGCGAGGCGACCGGGTTTGGGGGATTGGTACGGGCCTTGGGGTCGTCTACGATCACGTCAAGGCCGGTGGCACTGTTCATCTGGTCGTAGCCGAAAAACGCCATTACCAGCAGCGCGATGGGAAGCCCGATCATAAAGATATCGGTAACGAATCCGAGCGCTCTGGGCCAGAAGGGGGCATAGGCGATTTTCGCTGTGCCCGGAGGGGGTGGTTGTTTGGTTTTTTTAACGGTACGCCATCTCATGGACGGAATTATAACGTTATTACTGTTCGTTTACTAACTTGGTTCATAATGTCGTTATCCCGAATGACAGCAGCAAGTCAAGGGAGAGTTTTTTCATTCATCACTCACTCCTTAAGTTTCAAAGCCCCCCGAAGACCGATGCGGGGGCTTCTTCTTCCCCTACCTTATTAAAACCATTTCAAACAGCAGTGTGATAAAGCGTGATTGTTCTGCCCGCATCGTGCGGATGCGGGCAGAATTTCAGAAAACTAGTTAACGTTTGAGCCCGATGAGGGTCTCGAGGAGGGTATCGGAGGTGGTAATCGTTTTACCGTTGGCCTGGTATCCCCGCTGGATGATGATGAGGTTCGTCAGCGATTTGGACAAATCGACGTTGGACGCTTCCAGCGCCGAAGACTGCATGAATCCCCGTCCCGCCGTCGCGGCGGTTCCGATGATCGGATCGCCGGAGTTGGCCGACTGGAGGTAGACGTTCCCGCCATCACTCACGAGCCCTTCGTTGTTGGTGAATTTGGCCATACCGATCTGCGCCAGACCGAAGGAACGACCGTTCGAGAAGCTTCCGACGAGCGTCCCGCTCTGGTCGATCCGGATCCCGACGAGGTCACCCCCTGGGAAACCGTCCTGGCTGATACCGCTCGTTCCGCTGGTCGCGTCGAAACTGGTCACCCCGTCAAAGGCGTTGGCGGTTCCCAGTGAAATCTGGACGTTCTGATTCGGCGAGGAACCGTTGTTGGCGGTATAGTTGACGTTGGTCGGAGTATAAGATGAGAGGGCCCCGTCGGCCGTAAACCGTACCTGCCCCTCGTATTCGTTCAGCGGGGCGATCGTATTGATCTCGCCCGGTTCGGGAACCGAGAGCTTCATGCTCCAGGTCGATCCGGCCACGCTGTCGACGGCCGTTTTGCGGAATTCCATGGTGAGGGTGTGTTTACTCCCCAGTGAGTCGTAAATGTCGATACTGGCCGAGTGGGTCGCGGCGTTGAGGCTCTGGGAGAGGCGGATCCCGGTGCTCCCCTCGATCAGCGTACCGTTGAGCGATTGCATCGTTTCGGTAAAACGTTCGTTTTTGCTGATGTTATTGGCCGTATCGGTATAGGCGGTCACCTGGAGTTTCAGGTTTTCCTGGATTACGTCGGTATCCAGAGGGTTGGTGATTTCAAACTGTCCCCGCTCGTTCATTACGACCTGGATCGCACCGGCACCGGTGACGAGCCGACCGTCCTGTTCGAGGATCAACCGGAGCTGTTCGGTGCTCGTAAAGGTTTTGGACCCCAGACCGCTGGCGGAAGTGATGTCGGTGGCGTTGGTGGCGTACTGGTAGTTGTAGGCGGTGATATGGTCGGTATCCCCGGTGTTGTCAACAACGCCGCCCAGCGTTCCCGTGATGATGATGTTTTTGGTCGCCGCCAGGTCGCTTTCGCGGGAGTTGTCGTTGGTCAGGGTGAGGACTCCGCCGGTCGTTACGGTCGCGACCACCCCTGTTTTGGCGGTTTTGGCATTGATCGCCTGCGCGATGGCGGTGGCGTTGTCATCGGCACTGGTATCGGGTGCGGTGATGTTGATCGTCTCCCCGTTGAGATTGATACTGAAGGCCCCTACGGCCGCGCCGATCGTTCGGGTTACGGTCGCATCCTTGTAGCTAACCCAGATTCCCTGGTTGGGCTGCATGACCAGCGAGCGTCCCTGTTCGTTGAACATGACGTTCATGTTCTCGGCCGATTCGGTATTGGCCGTGCGGGTCGTGTAGGCGGCAAACCAGGCCGCCTGGGTCGCCGCATCGGCCGGTGCGGGCGCTCCGCCCCCTACTGCCGGGACGAATCCCGCTGTTTGCCACGTCGCGTAGTTCTCCGCCGCGAGGAGGTCGTAGCTCTCTTTCGTAAACGTCGCTTTGAACGTCTCTACGGTATCCCCCGAATCGAGGTTGGCTTTGAGAACGACGTCGGTCGTTGCGTTGGCCGGGGTGGTGAGCCCGGGCGGGATGTTGATGTTGGTGATCGGTGCGGTGGCATCGACCAGTCCTGTTTCCTCGTCACGGACCCACCCCTGAACGATGAAGCCGTTGTTGTCGACGAAGTTCCCCGCCGCGTCGAATTTGAAGTCCCCCGAACGGGTGTATTTGTAGGTACTTCCCCCATCCGAGCTGACGATGAAGAAACCGTCCCCCTGGATCGCGACGTCGGTGTTTTTGTCGGTGTTCTGGATGGAACCCTGGGTCATGATCCGGGTGATTGAACTTACCGAGGTCCCCAGCCCGATCTGGACGGCATTTTTACCCCCGAGATCTCCCTGGGGGGCCGTTGCAATCTGGCTGGTCTGGGCCAGAAGGTCGGAGAAGTTGGCACGGGAATATTTATACCCGATGGTGTTGACGTTGGCAATGTTGTTCGATTCGACGTCCATCGCGACTTGGTGCGCCTGCAGACCGGTCACGCCGGAGAAGAGTGATCGTAACATGGTAAATCCTTTTTGTCACAAAGTAAAAAGAGAAAGCAAAAGACGTGCCACTTTCACGCCATTATTTGCGCATCGAAAGGGCTTTCTGGATCATCTCGTCGACGGTGGTGATCGTTTTGGCGTTGGCCTGGTAGGCACGCTGCATGATGATCATGTCGGTGAGACCCACGTCGAGACGGACGTTGGAATTTTCGAGCTTTCCACTGTAAATGGCGGCACCGGTAACCGGATTCCCGTTGGTATCGGTCCAGAACATCGGTTCCCCGCTGTTGGAACTTTGGCGAAAGAGAACTCCTCCGGTCCGCTCCAGCCCCTGGTCGTTTTGGAAATGGTAGACGGCGACGCGGCCGATGGCGCTCTGGCGCCCGTTGGAGAACTCGGCGGAGATAATACCGTTTTCGTTGATACCGTATTTGGTCAGTACTCCCCCCGAAATTCCGTCCGAGCGTGATGAAGCCCGGAACTCCGAGTTATCGATGGAGATGAGGCCGTCAAACCCGCTACCGACGTTGATGGCTACCGCCGCTCCGTCGTTGTTGACGGTGGGGATGCTAAAAGAGGCCAGTCCGCCGGCGGCATTGAAGACGGCCTGACCGTTTTGGGTATCAAAGACGGTTGAACCGTCCGCAGAGGTGACGGTGGCGACCACGTCCCAGGTTACCCCGTCCCAGGGGAGGGGTTCGTTATTCGGGTCATAGAGGATGTGCTGGTTGAACGTCAGTTTGAGACGGTTCATCTCGTTGGCGGGGCTGATGACGTTGGCGCTCATCGTACGGGTGAGATTCTCATGGCCGAGGTTGCCGAAAAACTCCGCCTGCGTCGTGGGTTCGACGGGATAGGCCAAAAGGGTCGGAAGCTCCAGCACCCCCTGCTGCCCGACCGCGGCAAAAGGGACGTCGGAAGCGGAGGTATTGAGGACGTATGCCCCGGTGCCGGCGCTTCCGTAATTGAATCCGGCGTTGTAGGTGTAGTTGGTGAGCATCGTCCCGGTGACGAACATCCCATCCGTCGTGACGAGCCGGGCAACGGAGGAGTTCGGGTCCCCGGCCGTTTTCTGGATGTGGTCAAACCCGAAATTCCCCGCACGGGTATAGAACGTATCGTTTTTCGACCGGACGCCGAACCACCCGTTCCCGGCGATGGCGAGATCATTGAACCGGTCGCTGTTGAGAAACGATCCCCCCTGGGTGATCATCGTCGTCGCCTGCAGACGCGAACCGACCCCGATATCGTTGGAGGTGGGGGTTTTCCCGGCGCTGACGACTTTATTGGTAAACAGATCGGCAAATTCTCCCGTCACGCCCCGAAACCCCACCGTATTGACGTTGGCGAGGTTATCCGAGACGATGTCCATCCCGTACTGGTGGGTCAT
>CAZBIR010000032.1:0-22123 GCA_964491035.1 uncultured Sulfuricurvum sp. | reverse complement strand
GGGTGAAAATGACGGAAGTACGATAGATGGAAGAATGAAAAGACGGGGTATGAAGTTCCACATGGTCGGAGCGACCTGACTCGAACAGGCGACCTCTTCCACCCCAAGGAAGTGCGCTAGCCAAACTGCGCTACGCCCCGACAATAAAATGTGGATTGGAAGAATAATCAAAATTTGATTAATCCCACCTAAAAGTTAATCGGGATATACTCGTTTCATGAAAACACACCCTTCGCCCCTCCTTTCCCCTTTTCCGGAACTGATAGCCTGTTTCACGACCCGTCATGGCGGAGTGTCGGCCGGAGCATATGACAGTGCCAACCTCGCGTTTCACGTCGGTGACGATCCGGGTGACGTCTTGCGCAACCACGACCTTCTGGCAGAGGCTTTGGGATACGAGCGCAACCGCCTCGTCCACATGCGCCAGATCCACTCCGACCGGGTCGTCGTGGCGGATGGAAGCTTCGGCTTTGACGCCCCGCCCGAATGCGACGCCCTCATCACCGACCGCAACAATGCTCCCCTGATGGTGATGAGCGCCGACTGCACCCCGGTTTTGCTCTACGATCCGCTCAGCCGCTCGATCGGCGCGGTTCACGCGGGGCGTGCGGGGGCCCTCAAAGCGATTCTTCCCAAAACGATCGAAGCGATGGAGCGGACCTATGGAGCCAGCCGCGCCGATATGCGGATCAGCATGGGCCCCTCGATCGGAGGGTGCTGCTACGAGGTCAACCCCGCCATCGCCCAAGAGGTCCGCGATGCCGGCTATCCCGAAGCGCTGCGGCTGGAGGGGGAGCGGGTCTTTTTGGAGGTCAATGCGATCTTGCTGCATCAGTTGCGGGAGATGGAGATCGGGGGGGAGAAGATCGAGATGATCGAAGCGTGTACGGCGTGCCGGAGCGACACCTATTTTTCCTACCGTGCCGACGCGCAGAAAACGGGTCGTATCGCCGGGGTGATTATGCTTCGCTGACGCGGCGGGCGAGCTGTTCGGGGAGGAGCCCCAGCGATTCTTCGACGAGGCGGGTGCTGCCGTGTTTGATGAAAGCGTCGTCGTATTCGAACGTGACGACCTGAACGCCCGTGATCTTCTCCTGTGCAAGCCACTCCAGCAGTGCGCTGCCGACCCCCCCGATGCGAGCCGAATCACTGAATACGAACCATTTTTTATGGCGCCCGGCCATCCGCCGAAGCATTGCTTCATCGAGGGGTTTGACGAACCGAAGATCGAGGAGAGAGGGTTTCACCTCCATGCACTCCATCGTCTGCGCCGCCCGTCCGACGCCGTTGCCGTACCCGATAAAGAGGATGTCCGAATCGTTTTCCACGAGGAGCTGCGCTTTTCCCGTCTCGAACGGGATCGATTCAGGGAGGTCGGCGTCGAAAAATGCCCCACGCGGATAGCGGATCGCACAGGGGTGCGCATACACCGCGGCGTAGGCGAGCACCTGGTGGAACGATTTTTCATCCCTGGGGGCACAGAGGGTCATGTTGGGGATCAGGCGCAGAAAACTGATGTCGAATGCCCCCTGGTGAGTCTCGCCGTCTTCGCCGACGATCCCGGCGCGGTCCAGCGCGAATACAACCGGAAGATCCATCAGGCAGACGTCGTGGATCACCTGATCAAACCCCCGCTGTAAAAAGGTCGAATAGATCGTGCAGAAAGGCTTGAACCCCTCTTTGGCCAGCGAGCCCATGGAGGTCACCGCATGCTGTTCGGCGATCGCGACGTCCCAGAAACGGTGGGGGTATCTCTCCATCAGCTCAGAGAGCCCCGTGCCGCTGGGCATGGCAGCGGTCACCCCCACGATTTTTTCGTTGCGTTCAGCGAGGTGCATCAACGCCTCGGTATAGATCTGGGTCGCGCTCTTGGCGCTGCTTTTGGTGCTGGATGCCCCACTTTTGAGATCAAACGGTGACACCCCGTGCCATTTTTCGTGTTTCCCCTCGGCGATCTCGTACCCTTTTCCCTTGAGGGTCTGAACGTGGACAAGAACCGGCTTGCCCATCCCTTTGGCCGTTTCGAACGTCTCGATCAGCGATTTGAGATCGTGCCCGTCGATGGGGCCGATGTATTCGATCCCCATCTCCTCGAACATGATCCCGGGGGTAATGAGCTTGAACGACTCCTCGAACCGCTTGGCGAGGTAGTGGGCCCCTTCGCCGAAATTGTCGACGAACTGCTCCGTTTTTCGTTTGAACCGCTGGTAAAAGGGGCTCGCCATCGCGGAGCTGAGCATCCGGCTCAGCGCCCCGATCGGTTTGGCGATCGACATCTCGTTGTCGTTGAGGATGATCACCATCGGGTATTTGCGGTCCCCCAGTTCGTTGAGCGCTTCGTACGCCATCCCCGCCGACATCGCGCCATCCCCGATCACGACGACGGGGATGCGGCGCTCCTGCTCGTTTTTCAGCGCGATCGCCTTGGCCGCCCCCACCCCGAGCGAAATGGAGGTCGAGCTGTGCCCGGCTACGAAATAGTCCATCGGGGATTCGGAGGGCTTTGTGTAGCCGCTGATCCCGCCGAAACGGCGCAGCGTCGCGAACTCCTCCCACCGGCCGCTGAGGAGTTTGTGGGCATACGACTGGTGTGAAACGTCGAAAATGAACGGGTCGTGCTCGGGGTCAAACACCTTGTGCATCGCGACAATGATCTCGGTCGCCCCCAGCGTCGAACTCAGATGCCCGCCGTTGGTACTGACCACTTCGAGGATCCGCTCGCGGATTTTTCCCGAAAGGGATTCGAGTTCCGGTAACGTATAGTTTTTAATATTCATCAATTCATTAATCCTGCACAGCGATAAAAATGTATTCCATTATAGGGAGAAAGGTTCGATACGCGCTTTAGGTATCGAGCAACAGCGAGCGTTTAAGCCGTTCATAACGCTTTTTGATCTCCGAATCGATATTCCCCGCGTCACTGATCGCGACGACGCCGCCGGGACTGATTGCCCGGTCGGAAAGGACCTCGATTTTTTCCAGCGATCCCACCTTTTCCGAAATAAACCCGTGATCGATCGGGTTGACCCGGAGGGTGATTTTGGAGGCCTCTTTCAGATCTTCAATAAGGTCCGAAGAGAGCTTGGCCGCAATCTTGGAACTGTTCTCCTGAATCTCGATCGCGATCACCTCTTTGGCGATATCCAAAGCCGTGTGGACCAGCTCTTTCTGGATACCGTCCAGCGCATCGGCAAACGTCTTGGCCGCATTTTCGAGAGTCCGGACGGAGACGGCGATCTGATCTTGTCCCTGTTCCTGGCGCTGGGAGCTTTGCGCCCTCTCCTGGGCGATCCCCGCTTCGATCCCTTCCTGGAAAGCCGTTTTCTTCGCCTCTTCGAGCGTCTGGGCATGTTCGGCCTGCAAGGATTCAATCCGCATCTGCATCTTGATGACGTTCGAGCTCATCTCATCGGCTTTTTTCAGCAACGATTCGATCAGTTCGTCTTTGGAGGAGCGAAAATGCCCCTCTTCGACCTTCTCCTCGGCTCTCTGGGGTTGTTCGACCGCTATCCGTTCGATCTCTTCGCTCGCTTCGCCGACACTGGAGCCCGACAGGGAGGAGAGAATTTTAAACTGGTACTTGCTGATCGTGTGGGTACCGGAATGATCGGAAGGGATGACGACGTTCATCGGAATTATTCCACCATCTCTTCGGATTCACCCAGCTGCAAGACACCCTGCTCCGCGAGGTTCTGGACGACGTCGACCACTTTACGCTGCGCCGACTCCACCTCTTTGACCTTGACCGCCCCCAGAAACTGCATCTCCTCGATAAACGCGTCTTTGGCCCGCTGCGACATGTTCGAATAGAATTTTTCCTTGAGTTCGTCGGCGGAACTCTTGAGCGCGAGCATGAGATCGTTCTTGTCGACCGCCTTGAGAATCTCCCGCACGCTGGCACCGTCGAGATCGACGATGTCTTCGAACGTAAACATCATCTCCTTGATCGATGCGGCGAGCTCCTGGTCGAGCTGCTCGATCTGCGTGAGGGTCGCTTTGGACGCTTTCGCCCCCAGCCGGTTGAAGACGTCGGCAACGGCGCGCGGCCCTCCGACCTCGACCTTGTAGGTCGCAAGTGCCTCGAGTTTGCTCTCCAGTACGGCGCTGACCCGTTTGATGATCGAGGGGGAGATATCCCCCAGCTTGGCCATCCGCATCGCTACCTCCGCACGCAGATCATCCGGGAAGATATACAGTGTCTCGGCGGCAGCCGAGGCGTCCATGTGGGCCAGGATCAGCGCAATCGTCTGGGGATGCTCGGTCATGATGAAGTCGGCCAGCTGCTGCGGTTTGATTTTGGAAAGATAGGCGAAATTCTGGATATTCTGCATCGACTTGGAGAGACGTTCCAGCACTTTTTTCGCCTCTTCGGGCCCGAGCGCCTTGTAGAGGATCTCGCGGGCATAGTCCAGACCGCCCGTGTTGAGATACTGGTTGGACTGGATGATCGCGTAAAACTCCTCCAGCACCGCGGCCCCCAGAGTTTTTTCGATGGAGCGGTTGTTGGCGATGTATTTGGAAATTTCGGTGATCGCTTCGACGTTCATCCGCGAAAAAACGGTGGCCGTCACGTCTTCCCCCAGCTGCACGAGCAAAATAGCGACCTTTTCGGCCATCGACATCTCTTCGAAATGGGCCTGTTGCTGCGGCGTTAGCGTCATGTTCTCTCCTATCGCTTATGCAGATTGTCGGGAGCTGATTCTTCTTCGATCAGCGCCTGGATCAGGTTGGCCAGCTCGTCGGGATGCTCTTCGGCCACCTCGCGTACTTTTTCAAGCAGTACGTCGTATTTGAGCTCGTCTTCGTTGAACCCTTCACCCAGTCCGAGCTGGTTTTCCACTTTTTTGCGCATCAGCTGTACTTTCTCGGCCAAATCCTCATCCTGATCGTCTGGAATTTCGAGATTCGGCTTTTGGAACTCGTCCTCGTCCCGACTGAATTCAAGCATCCGCTCGGCGAAAGGAATAATGATCTGACGGTAGGCGATATAAAGGATCAAAGCCACCAGCAGATACTTGAATACCGGGAAAAACGGCTTGAGATACGTATCGATAAACGCGGTGGTTTTGGATGCGGCGTCTTTGGGAGCCAGCCCGTCCTTGGAGGTCTGGAACTCGAAGTTACGCACCGTCACCTGGTCGCCGCGCTGCTCGTCAATTCCGATTGACTGCTTGACGAGGGCATCGATCGCCTGCAGCTGCGTTTCATCCAGCGCGACGTATTCGACTTCGTCACCCGGCTGCCCGTCCGGCCCTTTTTTAGGTTCGTATTTCCCGTCCACGACGACCGCAGCCGTCATCCGCTTGATCCGGGCGAACTCCATCTTCTTCGTTGATACCGTTTTGGAAATCTCGTAGTTCGTCGTCCCCTGGGTTTTTTCGTATTTTTCTCCGCCGCCGCCGTTGTTGAGTCCCTCTACGGGTCCGATGTTGCTGACGGCGCCGGGAACCCCTCCGACGGGTGCGGGGACGGAACCTTCCCGTTTTTCTTCGAGGGTCTGCTCGCTGCGGACCACGTTTTCGGGGTCAAACGTCTCGGAGGTGGAACTTTGTTCGGAGAAATCGTACTCGATCGTCACCTTGGCGACCACCCGCTCCTTGCTGCCGATAAACGGCGCCAGGACGTTGATGATCTTCTCTTCTTGCTTTTTTTCTTCTTTGGTTTTGTACTGCTGCTGAAGCTGTGAAAGCTCACCCATCTGGCTCGCCGCATCGTCATCGCCGAGGGTTTCCCCCTCGGAATTGATGAGGGCGACGTTTTCGGGGGTGAGCTTGGGGACCGCCGCGGCGACGAGCTTCTTAATCCCCTGAATCTGCTTGGCCGTCAGTTTGCGGTCGGGGTAGAGCTGCACCATGACCGATGCGGAGGGGGGAACCTCCTCGGAGACGAACAGGGTCTCTTTGGGGAGCGCGAGGCTGACGCTCGATTTCTCGACGGGGGCAAGCGAATCGATCGAACGGGCCAGTTCCCCCTCCAGCGCCCGGCGGAATTTAACCTCCTGGTCAAAACTGGTCGCACCGAATTCTTGTTTGTCGAAAAGCTCAAACCCGACATGCCCCTCTTTGGGGATTCCCAGCGATGCAATCGCGATCCGTTCCTTGTAAACGACCTCTTTGGGAACCTCGATGACGTTTTCACGTGGAATGCGGTAGGGGATCTGGTCTTTTTCGAGCTGCTCGATCACCTTGGCCGCATCCTGCGCCGAAAGCTGCTCGAACAGCACCTGGTAGCCGTCGTTCCCGCCGGGCGATCCCTCGGACGTATAGACGACCAGAAAGATCAAAAAGGCGACAATCCCCGCAACCGCGGCACCGATAATGACTTTCTGTGCCTGGGTCAGCTTTCCGAAAAAAACAACGAGTTGCGAGAAAAGGGCCTTAAAATCCATAGTTACCTGTATTTATCTTTTAGAGCAAAGAATTGGTGAGTTCAAAAAATCGGTCGTTCTGCGCAGCGGTTCCGACGGTGACGCGGATTGCATTGAGACCGTAGCTGCTTAAATCCCGTACAATCATACCCTTTTTTAACAATTCTTGCGCAATTTTCGATGAATTTTTTTCTTCAGGAAGCGATAATGTGACGAAATTCGTATAACTCGGAATAACCGCGATCCCTTTTGACTCCGCAAACGCTTCATAACGCTTCATCTGCTCAAAATTATAGGCGATACACTCCTGCACGAACCCCTCGTCTTCGAGGGCGACCGACGCCGCTTCAAGCGAAAGGGTCGTAATGTTGAACGGAGGGCGCACCTTGTAGAGGGCACGGATGATGGGAGCCTGGGCGATCCCGTAGCCTACCCGCATCCCCCCCAGTCCGTACGCTTTTGAAAAGGTCCCCAAAAAGAGGACGTTGTCAAAACGTTCAATCAGGTCGCGCGGTTCGACCGCTTTGGTCGGGTCTTTGAAGCGGGCATACTCCATGTAGGCACCGTCTACGACCACCAGCGTCTCCGGGTCGACTTTTTCGATAAATCCGATCATCTCTTCGGCATCGAGTCCGTCCCCCGTGGGATTGTTGGGGGTGCAGAGAAAAACGATCTGGGGTTTGTGTTCGGCATAGAGGGCGTAAAACTCCTCCATCCTGTGCTCGCGGGAGGCGGTGCGGATGATCTGCGCGCCGACCTGTCGGGCGTAGACTTCGTACATCGCGAACGTCACGCTGTTCATCAGCACCTTGCTCCCCTCGTGCGCTTTGGCATGGATCGCGAACTCGATCACCTGGTCGCTTCCCGCCCCGATAATCAGTTCATCCTCGCGAATGCCGAATTTTGCCGACAGCGCGGTTTTGAGTTTCGTCATCGAGTCGTCCGGATAGAGGGCCATGTTGTCGATGATGGCACGGACCGCCTCTTTGACTTTGGGTGAACAGCCGAACGGGTTTTCATTACTGGCCAGCTTCACGATCTGATCGGGGGCGATCCCGTATTCGCGGACGACCAATTCGATCGGTTTCCCGGCCTCATACACTTTGATGGTTTCCAATGTAGCGTTAAAAGTCATAATTCTCCCTTGACGTAGCTTCCCAGCCACGTTACTTCGTCAGCGTGTTTTTGAATCACGCGCTGTATGTTCGCTTCGTCGATGTGACCGAAAAAGTCGATAAAAAACCAGTACCCGAACCCGTCGTTATCCCGCGAGGGGCGGCTTTCGATTTTGCTCAGGTTGATCTCGGCATTATTGAAATCTTCGAGGAAATGGACCAGCGCCCCCGCCTTCTGAGCGTCTTTGAGCCGAACCAGGATCGAGGTCTTGTCCTCCCCGCTGAACCCGTTTTTAAAATCGCTGAGAATAAAAAACCGGGTCGCGTTGTTGTGGGTATCTTCGATATTTTCAAACAGTGTCGGCACCCGGTACAGCTTGGCCGCGATATGCGAACAGATGGCGGCAGCCTCGGGATCTTTGGAGGCGAGGATCGCCGCTTTGGCCGTCGACTCGACCGGAATGTGTTCTACCGTATCCAGCCCGTGTTCGAGGAGAAACTCCCGGCACTGCCCGAACCCCTTGTCTTTGGAGTAGATCCGCTTGATGTGGTGGATTTTCTCGGCCTTGGTGGCGAACGCCATGTGAATCGGCATGTAAAGCTCCGCCACGATCTTGACCGAACTTTTGCCCAGCAGGTCGAGGGTCTCTCCGACAACCCCGTCGCGGCTGTTTTCAATCGGAACGACCCCGAATTTCGCCCGCCCCGCTTCGAGGGTTTTAAAGACCGCATCGATCGACCCGAGCGAGAGGTAATCGCTCATGGCGCCAAAGCGCGACTCGGCCGCCTGGTGGGTAAAACTCCCCTCCGGCCCCAGATACGCGATCCGCTCGGGGAGCTCGAGGTTGCGCGCCACGGCGAAAATTTCGAGAAAAATCGCTTCGATCGCCTGACGGTTCAGCAACCCGCCGGAGGCGGCGCTGATCTCGCTCAGGCGGTCGATGATCGCTTTCTCGCGCTCGGGGCGGTAAATCGCCGTATTGCTTTCGTGTTTGATCTCCCCGACCCGGCGCACCACTTCCATCCGGCGGTTGAGAAGCTCGACGACGGCGTTGTCAATTTCATCGATCCGCGCTCTGCACTCTTCCAGTGTGTTCATAATCTCTCCAATACCTCTTGCATGTCGGCATACACCGCCGCGGGACGCTCAGCGGGCAAAAGCGAGGAGGGGATCTCCTCCTCGCTTCGGATCTTGCCGCTGAGGACGAGTATCCCCCGCATCCCGAGCGCCTGAGCCCCCACGAGGTCCCCTTTCAGATCGTCGCTGACGATCGTGATATCGCGGTACTCGGCCTGGGGGAGCTGAAGCCGGATACGGCGGAGCGCTTCGGCGAAAAAAGGGGCACTCGGTTTACCCACGACTGTATAGGGGGCCGAGGTGGCAAACTCGAGCATTTTCAAAATCGCCCCCACTCCGGGATAGCGTTTGTGATTCTTGACGTAAAGGGTCGTTTCATGCATTCCCACCAGCTTGGCGCCGCCCAGCAAAAACTCGATCATACGGGCGTATTCGTCGGGGGTGAAATCTTCCTTGATGGCGAGGAGAACGACGTCGGGACGATCGTAATCCAGCCTGTAGCCCATCGATTCGACGACCCGCAAAAAGGGTTCCGAACCGTAGGCGGCAACCCGCTCGTTACGCTCAATACAGTGTTCCAGCATCATCAGCGGGTCGAGATAACGTTCTTTGGGGATCGAAAGACCGATGGAATTAAGGTAGCCCAAAAATTCATCGCTGGGGTTTTTCGTGCTGTTGGTGATCACCATGTAGGGAATCGCGTGAGCGTTGAGGTGATCGATAAACGCCACCGCCCCACGCACGGGAAGCTTGGTGTTGTCCTCGATCAGCGTCCCCTGCACGTCGATGAAAAACATCGTTTTTCCTACAGGTAGTCGCGCTCGCACGCGATCACATCCTCGAAATTTTCGCGCCGCCGGATCAGGCGTGCCTGCCCCCCCTCCAGGGCTACTTCCGCGGCGCGGCCGCGGGTATTGTAGTTACTCCCCATCCCGAAGCCGTAAGCACCGGCGCTATGAACGACGAGAAGATCGTTGTGTTCCATCATCGGCAACGGGTAGCTCTTGGCCAGGAAATCGCCGCTTTCGCATACGGGCCCTACGACATCCGCAGGGGTCTGTTCCCCCGATTTGCCGAGCGCATCGATCCGGTGGTACGCCTTGTACAGGCTGGGTCGGATCAGATCGTTCATCGCCCCGTCCACCACGACGAACCGTTTGGCCCCATTGCGTTTTTCATACAGGACTTTGGTCAGAAAATAGCCCGCGTTCGCGGTCAGGAAGCGACCCGGTTCGCACACGACCGTGACGTCCAGCCCGCGCAGGGCCGAAAGGATCGCCTGCGCGTAATCGTAAGGGGATATCGTCGTTTCGTCATTGTAGCGCACCCCAAGCCCCCCGCCGATATCAAAGAACTTCAGCTCGATGTCGATCGCCTGCAGCGAGCGGAGCAGATCGGCGACGATCACCGCCGCTTCATAGATCGGCTCGAGCTCGGTGAGCTGACTGCCGATGTGGAAATGGATCCCCACCGGATCGAGCGAAGGGGAATTTTTGGCCAGGATATACATCCGTTTCGCCGTATCGATCTCGACGCCGAATTTGTTGTCGTGCAGTCCCGTCGAAATGTAGGGATGGGTTTTGGGATCGATATTGGGATTGACACGGATGCTGATCCGCGCGGTTGTCCCCAGCTCCGCGGCGATCGTTTCGACGCGGGAGAGCTCGGCTTCGCTTTCGACGTTGATGTAGAGGATATCGGCTTCGATCGCTTCGCGGATCTCGTCGTCGCGCTTCCCGACCCCGCTGAAAAGGATCCGGTATTTGGGGACTCCCGCCATCAGAGCCCGACGCACCTCCCCGATCGAGACGCAGTCCGCCCCCGCTCCCAGCTGCGCGAAGTGTTTGACGACGCTCAGATTCGAGTTGGCTTTGACGGCATAGGCCAGCAATGATTTTCGCCCCCGGAACGCCTCTTTCAAAGATTCGAACTGCACGCTCATCGCATCAAAGTCATAAACATACAAAGGGGTGCCGTGCGTTTGGGCCAAAGCTGTAAAATCGATCACCGTTGTCCTTTTCCGATTAATTTTCCCGCGATTTTACCCTAACTCTCCTTAGGGGATTTCCAAGGCGCCAGAGCATGATCCCAAAGAGCAGAACAACGGGGGCGACAACCCCTGCGGCGGGAGAGAGGGTTTTGTTATTCGAGAGTTCTCCCATCATAAACAAAATCCCCCAGACGATCAGCGTCGCCAGAATCGCGCCGAAACTGAAAACCGACAGATTCAGGAAACGGCCGCTGATCGGGGTCATCGTAAAATAGATCACGATGAGGAAAAGGGCGAACCACGGCGTGACAAAAATCCGGAACATCGCGCTTTCGATCTTGGCCACGTCGACATTTTGGTTTTCGAGCAGCGCCAGCGCCTCGAATCCGTCGGTTATCGTGAAATTCGCTTTACCCTCATACACCTGGTCGAGGATTTTGGGTTTGAAGTCTTTCAGCGCTTTCACCGCGCGCTTGTTCTCCACCCTCATCCCCGGTTCGCCGAATCCGAGGCTTTCGGGCGGGTGAACGATGTGGGCATTCCGGATATTCCAGTACCCGTCGGCGTATACCGCTTCTGAGGCGCGTAACGCCTGCGTCAGCCTCCCCTGCTCAAACGAAAAAATGCGGACGTTTTCGGCTTTTTTACTCAGGGGATAGAGCTTGCCGAAATAGATATAATCCCCTTCATGGGTAAAAAACAGGTCGCTGGTCGGCCGGATGAATTGCGACGTTTCGCGCAGGTTGTTGGCAAATTCGTTGGCTCTCGCAAAATTCGTCGCGTGCAGAGCGATGTGCAGTGAAATCGCCGCCACCGCTACGGTAATGAACGGCGCGAGAAGACGGCTTTTGGAATATCCGAGCGCGTAATAGGCCGCGAGCGCGTTGGAACGGACCATCTCCACCGATGCGGCGATCATCGCAAACACGAGCGATATCGGAAGCATCATATCGACCGCGTAAAAACTTTTGTACATGATGTAAATGAGGACGAGGTTCGCAGAATCGGGAAGTTCCGAAGCGTTTTCCATCAGATCGAATCCGACCATAAAACTGCCCAATGCGATCAGGATGATAAAAAAATAGCGCAGATATAAAAACGATAACGTCGTAAATGCGAGCATAAAAACCCAATGTAAAAAAGTTAGGCTTTATTGTACCCAAACGAACCTATGAAAACTCATATCCCTTTGAGGGAGCATTTGGAAGCGACGCCGTTGCAGTCGGTATGAAGAAGCATTTCGACGGCGTCCGCCGCTTTCGAAATCCATTCAGACAGGAATTTGGACTCTTCGGGCGTAAACGGATGGAGGACGTAATCGGCCACCTGCGACTTGTGTTCGGGTTTTCCGATCCCCATCCGGACGCGGGTATAGTTCTGCCCGATAGCCGCATCGGCGGATTTGAGGCCGTTATGGCCGCCATGACCGCCCCCTACTTTAAACCGCAGGGCACCGAAGGGGAGGTCCAGATCGTCATGGATCACGATAACGTCGTCGATTTTGTAAAAATTTTTGACGGCAAGAACCGATTTGCCCGAAAGATTCATGTAGGTGGTAGGCTTGAGGAGAAAATGTTCCCCCATTTTAAACAACTCCCCTTCGAAGGAGCTCTTTGAAACGGATTGAACCCTATGGCGCCGACACAATTCGTCAATCACCATAAACCCGATGTTATGCCGGGTGGATGCATACGCCGGGCCGGGATTGCCCAGTCCGACGATCAGCATGATTATTTCGCTTTGATAACGCTCAGAACCGATACGCGGTCTGAATCGGTAAATTTCGCGTTTTCCATTGCCGGAAGATCGCGAACCAATACAGAGTCACCGAGGTCAAGAGGCGATACGTCGATTTCGATCGCGTTGGGGAGATTTTCAATCGCCGCTTTTACGCGAAGACGTTTTTTAGCGATGTAAAGCATCCCTTTGTTTTTCAAACCGACCGGGCTTCCAAGCGGTTTAACCGGTACATGATAGTGGGTAACGACACCCGGTTGAGCTACCATCAGATCAACGTGCAACAGGTTTCCTGAAACCGGGTGAGACTCATACCCCTGAACGACGACGTTCATCTCTTTTCCGCCGACGTTAACGGGGAACGCTACGGTTTCTTTGTTGCGAACGGTACGGATAAAGTCGTTCATTTTGAACGCGGCGTGAACGTTTTCAAGCCCTTTTCCGTAGATGTTGGCAATGAGATAACCATCACGGCGGTACGCTTTCGTGGCGCTTTTGCCAATACTCTCTCTTACAATGCCTTCTAGCATAATCATGTCCTTAAAATAAAATGGGACGGATTATACTTAAAAAAAGTTTAGAGTATCCTAAAAAGACAACGGTACCCTATTCGCGTTTCAGCCCGATGAAATCCTCTTCTTTGAACTCTTTGGGGCCGTCGTCGACTCCCAGCTTTTCTTTGCTGACGGTCGCGCTGAGCCCTTCCATTTTCAGTTTGAGGTCCGAAGACGACGTGGCGTACGAGAGGGCGTCCTCGCGGCTGATCCGGCCGGCAAGAAAAAGATCGAGCAACGCCTGGTCGAACGTCTGCGATTTGTACAGCTGTTTCCCTTCCGCGATCGTATCGGGGATCTCGACGTCGCGGTTTTCGGCAATCAGCTGCTCGATCCGCGGGGTCCGGACGAGGACTTCGAGTGCGGCCGTCCGCTTGCCGTCCACGGTGGGAACAAGCCGTTGCGAAATGACCCCCTTGATGACGGACGAGAGGGTCATACGGATCCGGTTCTGCTCCTCGTGGGGGAAAACGGAGATAATACGGTTAATCGTCTCTTTCGCATCGAGGGTGTGCAGCGTCGAGAAAACGAGGTGCCCGGTATCGGCGGCGTGCAAGGCGATCTCGATCGTCTCGACGTCCCGCATCTCCCCGACGAGGATGATGTCGGGGTCTTCCCGCAGCGCGGCGCGCAGCGCCGAGCTGAAACTGCGGGTATCCTGTCCGACGCTACGCTGGTTGATGATGCATTTGCGGTCTTTGTGGACGAACTCGATCGGATCTTCGATTGTAATGATGTGTTTGCGCCGGGTGTTATTGATCTCGTCGATAATCGCGGCGAGCGTGGTCGATTTACCGCTTCCCGTTACCCCCGTCACGAGGACCAGTCCCCGTTCCGTCTGGCAGAAGCTGTGGATGATTTCGGGGAGTTGCAGCTGGTCGATCGTGAGAATTTTGACCGGAATCAGACGGAAAACGGCCGATATCCCCTCCATCTGGAAAAAGATATTGATACGGAAACGGGTATTTTCATCGAACGGGTAAACGAGGTCGAGCTCTTTTTTCTCCACCAGCTCCGGGAAACGGGTCCGCAGGAGCTCTTTGGCGAAAACGATGGCGTCGTCTTTGGAGAGGATTTCGCCCGAGAGGGGGATGATTTCTCCGTTGATGCGGGCCCGTACGACCGAATTGGCCTTGATATGGAGGTCACTCCCCCCCGCGTCAACCATTCTTCGCAGATAGCCGCGGATCTTTTTGAGGACTTCAAAACTCAGTTCGTTGACATCGACCTGATGCAGGGCGCGTTGTGGCGGTTGTGGATTCATGGTAGGTTACTCCAGTGCGTTCAAAATCTCGTCGAATGCGGTTTTAAAGGCGTCCAGCCCTTCGGTTATCTGATGGTCAATCACCTCATCCAGGACAACCCCGGCTTCGGCAACGCGGCGCATGTGAGCTTCGATCACTTCACCGTTCAGGGGGAGTTTCATCGTTGTGTCCCCCCCCTCGACAAATGCCATGATGGTGGGGACGGGCGCGGTGTTGACGCTGTTGGGGGCAAGCAGTTCGTCCACGTAATACGAAGCGCGGAATTCATCCCCCTTCACCCCCGTACTTGCAAAAAGCACCCGGCATTTCGGGACGCGGAGCGCCTCGATCTTGTTGTATATCTCCGCGGCGTTATAGATGCCGCACAGTCCGCCACTCACCCCCGCAGAAGCGAGCATCGCGTCAATGGCCCGGTCAATCCGGCTGACGAAAACGCTGATGACCGTATCAACCGGCGACTCCGCTCTGCGGGATGCGGCGGCGAACGCTTCCGCACACCGCAACGCCTGCTGTACCGAAAAAACGAGGGTGGCGTTGATAGCGATCCCCTCGGAAGCGAGCGTTTCCATCGCCCGGTATCCCGCCTCCGTCGCAGGAATCTTGATCATGACGTTTTGGCGTCCGATCGCCCGGTAAAGGCGTCTCCCCTCCGCAATCGTCCCTTCGGTATCGTCACACAGATGGGGATCAACCTCGATGCTTACGTATCCGTCGTCTCCCGCCTCATACAGCGGGGACAAAATATCGGCAGCCTTTTGGATATCGTAAATGGCGAGGGCCTCGTACTTCTCCTTGGGAGAGAGCATCCCCATCGAAGCGATCTGTTCCCGGTACGCCGGAGAGGTCAGAATGGCATTTTTAAAGATGGCGGGGTTCGAGGTCGCACCGTTGACAATCCCCTTTTCGATCAGGGTTCTGAACTCCTCATCCAGGAACGTCCTTTCGATAAAGTCGGCCCAGAGGGCGAAACGCGATTCAGCGATATACATGAAATTCTGACTCCTGATGCAAATTGAGCCATTATGCCAAAAAACATTTAAAAATAGAGATTAATACCCGTTCTTTCCTCCCCAGGGGGATTCTCCCTTCCCCGCATCGCGCAGCCGCGCCAAAAAAACATCACGGGGAATTTCCCTGGCCCCGAGGCTCTTGAGGTGCTCTGTCGGAACCTGGCAGTCGATAAAATCGAATCCCCATGCGCCGAGCTGTTCCGCCAAAACGGCCAAAGCGGCCTTGGAAGCATCGGAAACTTTGGCAAACATCGATTCGCCGCAAAAGATTCTCCCCACGCACACGCCGTACAATCCGCCGACAAGCGCCCCTTCACGGTACGCCTCGACGCTGTGGGCATATCCCAGGGCGTACAGTTCTTCATAGGCTTCAACCATTTCCGGAACAATCCAGCTCCCTTTCTGATTGCGCCGGGGGACACGGGCACATTCACGGATCACGTCCGAAAACGCCGTATCGAAACGGATTTCGAAACGGGCAAGCTTTTTTTTCAGCGACCGGCGGAGCCGGAACTCTGCGGGTTCCAGGATCAGCCGGGGATCGGGCGACCACCACAGGATCGGATCGCCCGGAGCATACCACGGGAAAATTCCGAGCCGATAGGCCATCATCAGCCGCGAGGGGGAGAGATCGCCGCCGTACGCGACGATCCCGTCCGCCGAAGCCATGCGGGGATCAGGGAAAACGAGGTGATGGGGGAGCCGGGGGATCATCCGGGATAGGTGAAACAAAGCGTCCGGTCAAAATCAACCACCACTTCGCCCCCTTCTTTGAGGCGGCCGAACAACATCTCGTCCACCAGCGGGTCTTTGATCGACTCCTGGATAAGGCGTCCCAGAGGCCGCGCCCCCATCGCCTTGTCGTAACCCGTTTTCGCCAAATGGGCTTTGGCCGAATCGCTCAGCCGGATCGTCACTTTTTTCGGCTTGAGCTGCGCATTGAGCTGCACGATGAATTTGTCGACGATCTTTTCCACGACACTCTGCGGCAACGGCGCAAAATCGATAATTCCATCCAGCCGGTTCCGGAATTCGGGGGTAAAGAACGATTTCAGCGCTTCGTGGCGGGAGATCGACGCATCGGCATTGAACCCCATGACGTTGCGTTCGGTCGCCCCGATATTGGAGGTCATCACCAGCACGACGTTCGCAAAATTGGCCTTATACCCCGTATTATCCGTCAATGTGGCGTGATCCATCACTTGCAACAAAACGTTGAGCAGATCGGGATGGGCTTTTTCCACTTCATCAAGAAGCAGGACCATGTAGGGGTGTTTGCGCACCGCTTCGACCAGCAATCCCCCCTGCTCGAATCCCACGTATCCCGGCGGTGTCCCGATAAGGCGGCTCAGGGCATGTTTTTCCATGTATTCGGACATATCGAAGCGTTCAAAATGGATCCCCATCGATTCGGAAAGCGATTTGGCCAGTTCGGTTTTCCCGACCCCCGTCGGTCCCACAAACAAAAAAGAGGCGATCGGTTTGCCCGGCGTATTCAGACCGGCATAGGAGCGCTTGATAGCCCGGACAACGTGCTCAACCGCATTATCCTGCCCGATGACGAGAGTTTTGAGCCGACTCTCAAGTCCCCCGAGCCTTTCCCGGGCATCTTCGCCCATTTTTGATACCGGAACGCCCGTCATTTTCGAAATCACCGCCTCGATGTCATGGGGGGTGATCGTCCGGCGCTTGTGACGGGCCAGATGAAACGATGCCCCCGCCTCGTCGATCAGATCGATCGCGACATCGGGCAAAAACCGGTCCGTGATGTATTTGCGGGAGAGTTCGACCGCGCTGCGCAGCGCCTTGTCGGTATACTTGACCCCATGGTGTTTTTCGTACCGTTCCCGCAGTCCCCTGAGGATCAGAAAGCTCTCGTCCAGGCTCGGTTCGCCCACATCGATCCGGGCAAAACGGCGGCTGAGCGCACGGTCTTTTTCAAACACGTTGCGGTATTCGGCATGGGTCGTCGCCCCCATGCATTTGAGTTTTCCCGACGCCAGCGCGGGTTTGAGCTGGTTGGAAGCATCCATGCTCCCCCCTCCGACGGCACCGGCCCCCACAATCGTGTGGATTTCGTCGATAAACAAAACGGCGTTGGGATGTTCCTGCGCTTCATCCATCACCGCTTTGAGCCGTTTTTCGAAATCGCCGCGGTACTTGGTTCCCGCCAGCATCGCCCCCAGGTCGAGGGCGAAAATTTCGGCGTTTTTCAGGATATCGGGGACATCCCCCGAGACGATCCTCAACGCAAGCCCTTCGGCAATCGCCGTTTTCCCGACCCCCGGTTCCCCGATAAGGAGCGGATTGTTCTTTTTACGGCGGCAGAGCGTCTGTATCGCTCTCTCGATCTCGTTGACGCGCCCGATGACCGGATCGATTTTCCCCTGCCGGGCCTGCACGTTCAGATTGATCGCATACTGCGCCAGCGCCCCGTCATTTTCGGGGCTCTCCCGAAGCGGCTCGATATCCCGGTGAGAAATCGCCTCGAGGACGTCAACCCGTTCAATCCCCTGTTCATGCAACAGCATACAGGCATAGGAGTGATGTTCCTCGAACATCGCCGCCAGAAGGTCCCCTACGTCGGCCGCCTCTTTTTGGGCACTGCGGACATGCTGCATCATCCCCTCGACCATCCGGGCCAGGGCCACCGTCTCAAAAGGTTCCTGCTCCGCCCCTTCGGGCAGGGGTTCGATCAGCCGCAACAGGTAGCCCCCCAACGCTTCACGCATCTGTTCGACATCCCCGCCACACTCGCGGATTACCCCCTCCCCTTCTACGGAATTGAGCAGTGCGAGCATGACGTGTTCTATCGTCAGATATTCATGCCGCTGATGACGCGCGAAGGCGTACGCTTTTTGGAACACTGCATTGAGCTCGCTGCTGACCATACTTACTCCTCTTCCAGTATTGCTTTTAGGGGAAACCCGTTCTCTCTCGCCATCGACCCGACCTGGTACACTTTCGTTTCGGCGATTTCATAAGGGTAAATGCCGCACAGTCCCCGTCCCGACCGATGCACCTCCATCATGATCGTATGCGCTTCCTGAACGTTTTTCCGGAATATCCGCATCAGGATCTCGACGACAAAATCCATCGACGTGTAATCGTCGTTGAGCAAAAAGACTTTGTATCCCTTCGGATGAGCCACCGTGATATCGCTGTGTAATTCGTGCTTCAGAGCCATAGTGTACTACACCCTGCCTTGTTATGGGTTTGCCGCACGGCAAAAATCGTCAATAATGGCTTCGGGACTCTCCAGCCCGATCGAAATCCGGACCAGTCCGGGAGTGATCCCCAAAAACCCCCTCGTCTCCTCGTCGAAATCGCGGTAGATCGTCGAAGCCATATGAAGTCCCAGTGTCCGGCTGTCCCCGATATTGGCCGTAATGGTGAGGAGTTTCGAACGGTTCAAAAACGCAAATGCTTCCTCCTTACTCTCCAGATCAAGGGTGAGCAGGGTACCGCAGCCGTTGGAAAACTGGCTCAGATAACGCTCGTGGTGGGGATGATGGGGAAGGGAGGGGTGATTCACCTTCATCCCTCTGGCATCCAGCGCTTTTGCAACCGTCTCGACACTTCCCACGATCCGGTCCATCCGCAACGGAAGGGTTTCGAGCCCCAGCATCGTCAGATAGCTTCCAAAGCCGCTGGCGCTCATCCCGAAATCGCGAAGCGCACGTTTTTTGGCATTCGCGACCAGGGCCATGGCACCCATTTTCGCAATAAACGGATGGACCTCCCGATACCGTTCGGTTTTAAACTTGTCTTCTCCCTCGGAAATTGCGCGAAACACGACCGCCCCTCCGAGCGCCGAAGCGTTCCCGGTGATGATCTTCGTCGTCGAATAAACGACGATATCGGCCCCCAGCGAGAGCGGGGAGACGCTCAGCGGGGTAATCGTGTTGTCCACGATCAGGGCAACGCCGTGCGCGGAAGCGATCGAGGCGATACGCCCGATATCGGGGAGACGCATATTCGGGTTCCCCACGCTTTCGAGGAAAATAATCTTGACCCGGGGAGTGATCGCTTCCTCAATCGCCGCGAAAGCATCCACGTCGAAGAAACGGGTCGTGATCCCGAAACGCGACAGGGTTTCGGAGAAATAAGAATACGTCCCGCCAAACAACCCGCCGACACTGATGATTTCATCCCCGGCGCGCAGCAGGCTCAGCGTCGCCATCGCGCTCGCCCCCATCCCCGAAGAGGCCGCCACCGCGCCGATACCACCGTCCATCGACGCAAGTATCTGCTCGAGCTGGGCGGACGTGGGATTGCCGACCCGCGCGTAGAGGGGCTTTTTGACCGATCCCTCAAATATCCCTTCCCCCGTTTCGCTGTCGCCGTACCCGAACGAAGCCGAATTGATCATGACCGGGCTGATGGCTCCCTCTTTTTTCCCCGTCTGCTGAACGAAACGGGTTGAAAATTCTTCAAAACGCATAGAGCTAAATCCTACCGACGGCTGGCCGTCTTTTATCAATTTTGTATTACAATTCCGGCAATTATAACGAAAAAGAAAAAGCATTGGCCAAACGAATCTTTGTTACCGCTACCAATACCGATATCGGCAAAACCCATGCGACTACCCTGCTTATCGATGCGTTCAGCCGGATGGGGCTGCGCGTCGGAGTTTTCAAGCCGATCGAAACCGGCGTTGAAACCCTCCCCCACGACGGGAACCTGCTGCGGGAGAGGGCACTGAGGCACAACCCGCAGCTGGAGTCGGTGGGGCTCGAATACACCGTCCCGGTCCGGTTCCCCCTTCCCGCAGCTCCCGAGGTCGCCCGCAACGGTGCGGACATCGACTGGGATAGGATCGACCGAGCCCTGGACCGGATCGATTCGGTTAGCGATCTTGTCCTGATCGAAGGGGCCGGAGGGGTATTCGTCCCCATCGATGCAACAACCATGATGATCGATCTTCCCCGCCGTTTCGACGCGGTAACACTGCTGATCACCCACTGCCGACTGGGCTGCATCAATGACACCCTGCTCAGCCTCAAAGCGCTCGACGATGCCCGATTGCCCTATCGCTGGGCTTTCAATTGCCGCGAAAGCGACACCTCTTTCGAAACCACTTCCCTCCCCTATTTCCGGGAGCGTTTCGATCCTCTCTATTCGCTTCAGCACGATATCGATGCGCTGGCCCGTTCACTTTTGGATACAATTGCACAAGCAGTAGAGGAGAAACCATGCGCCATCTGATCCGTACCGACGATTTTTCTACCGAACAGGTCCAAAGCGTCCTGCGCGACGCCGAACACTATCTCAGCGGAGAATTCGATCCCATCCTGAAAGAAAAAATCATCATCACCCTGTTTTTCGAAAACTCCACCCGGACCAAAAGTTCATTCGAAATCGCCGCAAAACGGCTGGGGGCTGAAGTCGTTCACCTGGACGTCCAGAAAAGTTCCACGAAAAAAGGGGAAACCCTCGTCGACACCGCCATGAACCTCGATGCCATGGGGCCGCACGCGATGATTGTACGCCATGCGCATGCCGGTGTACCCCACATCCTCGCCAGCCATACAAACGCCTCGATCATCAATGCCGGAGACGGGGCACATGCCCACCCGACACAGGCACTTCTCGACCTCTTCACGCTCAAACGCCATTTCGGAGACGTACGGGGGAAAAAAATCGCAATCGTCGGGGACATTAAAAACTCACGGGTCGCCAACAGCAATATCGAGCTTCTTGGCCGCATGGGGATGGAAATCACTCTCGTCGCGCCGCCCCACTTCCTCCCGGATACGATGCTGCGTTCAACACATACCCTGCATGACGTCATTGACGACGTCGATGCCATCATGAGCCTGCGGACCCAGACTGAGCGCCATTCGCACCAAACCTACGGCTCTCTCAAAGACTACGCCAGCGACTTTTGCATTACCCGGGAACTGGTAGGGACACGCGATCTGATTCTCCTCCATCCCGGCCCTGTCCACCGCAACATCGACATTGACGACGCGATGCTCACAGACCCGCGATGCAAAGTACTTGAGCAGGTTAAAAACGGCGTGGCAATCCGTATGGCGGTTCTCAAAGCCCTGATCGCCTGATGGTCAAAACGTTCGGTGAGCTTGTCCGAAAAGGGATCCCCACCTTTTTCTATACCGATTTCAGGGGGGAAAGGTTCCGCTGCCACCCTCTGAGCGAACTGGCTGCACACGATATCGAATTTTCATTCCACGAATCCGCCCCGGCCTGTAATTTTCCCCATAAGCCTGTTTTCACCCCTGTGCCACTCGATGCCTACCGCGAAAAATTCGAACGGGTACAGCACCACATCCGAGCCGGAAATACGTATCTACTTAACCTGACACAACCCAGCACAATCGACACCCCATACTCCCTCAAAGAGATCTATGGAATGGCCCATGCCCCTTACAAAGCACGGGTAGGCAACCAATTCGTATCGTTTTCCCCAGAAGCATTTGTATCCATTGAAAACGACACCATACACACCTATCCCATGAAAGGGACGATTGACGCGTCGCTACCCAATGCCATAGAGACAATCCTGAATGACCCGAAGGAGCGTGCTGAGCACACGATGATCGTGGATCTGCTCCGTAACGATCTGGGCATCATTGCGACCTCGATACGGGTCGAACGTTTCCGCTACATCACAACCATCGACACGGGGGCGAAAAAGCTCCATCAGATAAGCTCGCATATCAGTGCTCAATTGCCGTCTGACTGGCGCCAGAACGCCGGAGAAGTGATCCGAAAACTACTCCCCGCCGGCAGCATCAGCGGAACTCCGAAAAAGAAAACCGTTGACATTATCGGGGAGGTCGAGGGGTATGAACGAGGGTATTTCACCGGTGTATTCGGATACTACGACGGTAAAAATCTTTACAGTGCGGTTGCGATACGTTACGTCGAATACGCGGACGGGAAACTGATTTACAAAAGTGGCGGCGGAATCACCTCAGACAGTCAATGCGATAGCGAATATCATGAGATGATTGATAAAATCTACATTCCCTAACATCGCG
>CAZBIR010000031.1:0-22197 GCA_964491035.1 uncultured Sulfuricurvum sp. | reverse complement strand
GCTTCCCCTTTTTTCGTTTCATCCGTCGTGAGGACGATGACCGGCAGCTGGCGGAGCGATTCGTCGGCGCGGATCACTTTGAGCATTTCGATCCCCCCCATCACCGGCATGATGATGTCGAGGAGGATGATGTCGATATCATCCTGGGCTTTGAGGACGCCGATCGCGTCAGCGCCGTTTTTGGCTTCGACGACCTGGCCGACGTTCGGGGTTTTGAGGAGCATGGTTTTGAGCAGTTTGAGGTTGATCATGTCGTCGTCAACCGCAAGGACCTTCAGTTTTTTGTCACCCATTTGGTACTTCCCCGTTCGTTAAATGAATTTTTCAAACACAAGACGCAGCAGGTCTTTGTTGATGATATTGCGAATGATCTCGTGGACATACATCGCGTCCTCGGACTCTTCGGCAGCGTTCGGATCAATCAGCATGACCAGCGAAATATCGCTGCTGTTTGAGCGGATTATATCATAGAGATCCTTGAGATTCAGACCCGAAAGCGTTTTGTCGAACAGAGCCAGTTTGTAGTGGCGCTGCGAAATCTCCTCTTTGAGCTGGTCGATCGTGTTGACACTTTTGTACGTGTAGCCCAGATCGTCGAGAATGCGCGTAAAGAGCTTCATTTCCAGCAGGTTTTGCTTGGCGATGACAATGTCGGCGTCATAGGAGGAACGGCGTTCGGCGGCCTCGGGCTCTTCGGGCTGCATTTTGGATTCTGTTGCAGCTTCTTGCGGCATACTGACGAGTTCTTCGGAGACGAACGTCTCTGCGGGAGCAGCAGCCGGCTCTTCGGCCTCGGGGGCCGTGGCGAAGAGTTCTTGATCGACGTTCTCTTCGAGTGAGAGAGGCTCGGCAATTGTCATGCTTTCTTCCGGCGACGGTTCGCTGACACTTTCATCGGCCGCAGCAATCTCGGTTGCTGATTTGGGGACCGATTTGATCTCCACGATTTTGTGCGAGAGGAAGCTGTTGAGCAGCGTAATGATCTCGCTGCGTACCAGAGGTTTGGTCGTATACTCGTCCATCCCCGCGGCCATGAAGCGTTCACGGTCCCCTTTGAGGGCGTTGGCGGTCAGGGCGATGATCGGAATATGGTGCTGCCCGTAGTCCTCTTCGAAATCGAGGATCTCCTGCGTTGCTTCGATACCGTCAAGTACCGGCATCTGGATATCCATAAAGATGATGTCGTAGGTTCCGTTTTTCCGTTTTTCGAACGCCTCGAGACCGTTGTTGGCGATGGTTACCTCAAGGCCCAGGTCTTCGAGGGTACGGCGGATCAGTTTCTGGTTGATCACGTTGTCCTCGGCGACGAGGACAGTCGCGGCAAAGCGGGAGTTCTTCTCGTCGAATTTTTTGCGGCGCGTCGCTTTTTGTTTGCGGCTGCTGAACGCTTCGGCATCGTACGAATCGAGTGTCGAGCGGATTTTCGAACTGTTAAGCGGTTCGTAAAGCACCTTGAAAATATCGATTCCCATCGAATCGATTTTTTTCATGTAGTACGATTTGGTGATCAGGACCAGCTGCTCCTGGGCCGAAGCGTATCCCAGCAACTCTTCGTCGTTGACGTAGTCGTTGTCGACGAAGAGGAGATCGTAGTTGACCTGGCGCTCGAGCATTTTGAGCTCGTCCATTTCGTGGAACGTCGTATAGCTCACCCCGAAATAATCGAGGTACTCTTTGAGATAGGTGTTCTGGAGTTTTTTCTTGGCGTTGCTCTCCAGGATGACGGCATTGATGTTCGAGAACGACCCTTTGAACGGTTCGTTGAGCGTTTCGATCTCTTCGAATTCGAGGGTAAAGAAGAAGGTTGTCCCCTGACCCGGTTCACTTTCGAGGTCGAGCTTGCTCCCCATCAGTTCAACGAAGCGGCTCGAAATCGTCAGCCCCAGCCCCGTACCGCCGTATTTGCGGGTAATGGAAGTATCCGCCTGCGAGAACGCTTCGAAAATGCGCGATTTTTGTTCGCTGGTGACCCCGATTCCGTTGTCTTTGACCTGGAAGCGGACGCGGGCGCGGTGGAGGGTGTCGCACTCTACGCGGCGGATATCGACGCTGATCGCTCCGCCGCTGTTGGTAAATTTGACGGCGTTGGAAAGGAGGTTGATGATGACCTCTTTGATTTTGGTCGGATCCCCTTTGAGCGGGCGCTCAAGGCTGGGATCGACGTAGCAGGCGAGGTCGATGTGTTTTTCGGAGGCCCGTACGGCGTAAACCTCGACGGCACTTTCGAACTCGTCGACCGGGTTGAAGACGATCTCTTCGATTTCGAGCTTGTTGCTCTCGATCTTCGAGAGGTCGAGGATGTTGTTGATGATCTCGAGGAGGTTCTCCGAACTTTTCTCGATAATGTCGATGAACTCACGCTGTTCATCGTGCAGTTCGGTATCCTTGAGCAGTTCGGTAAATCCGACGATACCGTTGAGCGGCGTACGGATTTCGTGCGACATGTTGGCCAGGAACATCGATTTGGCTTCGGAGGCTTCGAGGGCGTATTGCTTGTCGTGGAGCGTCTGTTCGATGATCCGCTCCAGCAGGGCGTAGGCCTGGGCCGTCCCTTCGGCCGTGTCGAGGTTGATCGACTGGCTGAGGGTTTCGGCTTCGGTGTCGTGGGTGTCTTCGGCAACCCGTTTGAGAACCGATTCGAGGTTTTTGATGTTTTTGGTGATTTCAGAGGAGAGGAGTACCCCCAGTACACCGACGAGAACGGCGATGATCCAGATAATGATGGCGACGATCAGGAGCTGTACGGCATTGCCCTGCACGGTTCCGGAGCGTTTGTCCATCGCGTCGATGAGGATTTTCTGGGCATCGTCGATGGCGTTGATTTTTTCGGAAATCATCGCAAACCAGATTCCCGACTGCGTTTCGTATCCGCCGGTTGCGCTGGACTGGAAGATGATCGCCCGCTCTGCGGTGATATCCTGGAGCAGCTCGGTATTGTCTTCGTTGAAGAGGGTGGCGCTCAGCTGTGACTGGACGGCTTTGTCTTTCAGGCTTCCGATCGTAAGGGAGTCGGCTTTGCTGATGAGGCTGATCCACTGGTCGAGCTCTTCTTCGCTTAGCGGCGTGGCGCGGGAGAGGAGGTAGGTGATGTAGTCGCGCTCGGTACTGCTGTATTCGCTCGCGCGCACCAAAGAGAGGTAGCTGGCGGAGAAAGCGTTGACCTCTTCGTCGAAATGAAGCCCCGCGAGTTCGGCGAGCTCGTTAATGAGCATCTCCTGGGATTTTCCGTAGACTTCGCCGAAAACCCGTTCAAACTCTCCTTTTCGGGCATCGACGAGCGGACGCGATTGCTGGATCTGGGTATGGATTTTGCCGATCAGCTGTTCCATCTGGGCCGCTTTGGGGGCCTCGGCACTTCCCCCCTGGACGACGGAAGCGAGATATTTTCGGTACTCTGCGATTTTCTGATCGACGATGCTTCGCTGCGCCTGAAGCGATTTGAACGTCGTAGGGGAATTGTTCCCCATGTACATCACCGTCATCCCCCGTTCGCGGGAGAGGTTGTTGATGAGGCCGGTAAGCTGTTTGTTCCCTTCCAGCCGAACCTGTAGCTGCTGCGCACCCTGGTAGCTGATGTAGGCGTTTCCTACATAATAACTGGCCAGTGCGAACAGAATCAGAATCGGAAGAAGACTGATAAGACGGAGTCGGTTTCTAAGTCCTAGTTGCATGAAATGTCCTCTGTAATCTATTAAAGTTGCTCAAGATAGCCGTTGAGGCGTTTGGAAGCTTTGTTGGCTTCCTGCGCGTCATTGGTCGTCGAGAGGATGGAGAGCTCGTCGGAAATCTCCATCAGGCGGAGATTGTCGCTGATCCCTTTGAGTTCTTTGGCGGCATCCTGCCACAGATGGGTATCGAACGCCCCGATCGCGTCGGAAATTCGTGAAGCGTTCCGGAGCGCTTCGTGTTTGTAATCATCGATCAGCTCGTCCAGGAAAGTACGTTCAATCCCCAGCTGGCCGGCGATGGCCGACTTGTCGTAATGCAACGGTGCGGCGGCGGCTTCGCCCGGGAGCTCTTCGGCGGAAGAGAGGGATGATGGCGTCTCAAACGCCGCCTTTTCGGCGGGAAGTTCCGGTTCGAACGCGAAATCATAGATTTCGGCGTCGGCAGCCGGTGCGCTGAGATCCTCTTCGTGGACGATGAGGGAATCGTTTTCCTCGTGTTTGAGGCCAAAACCGTAGTCCGGGGCTTCTGCCGCAGCCGGGGCGGCGGTTTCTGCGGGGGTCTCTTCCTTGAAACCGAACGCATAGATATCGTCGTCGAGATTATACGTCGGCGCCGCCGGTTCCTCGAAAGAAGGCGCCGTATCGATCGCTTCGGAAGGATATGCCGGCTCTTCGTAGCGAGGTTCCTCTGCCGCGAACGCATCGGTCGCCGCCTGGGGTTCTTTCCCTTCCAGCTTGTCGATGATGGCGTAGAAATATTTGAGGTTCGCTTCGATCTGGATAATGTCATCGGAGGTGTTGATGATGGCCAGGCATTCGAATGCGTCTTCGATCCGCAGGTTCGCGGCCACCCCTTTGAGTTTATGCGAGAGGATTTTGAGATTGTTCATGTCCCCTTTGGCCGCGGCGTCGAAAAGCTCCTCTTTGAAATCGTGTGATTGCTGGATGAAATCCCCGATAAACTCTTCGATCAGATCGACGGGGAGCCCGAGTTCGTTGGCCGCGACGGTAGGATCGAAACGATACGATGGGTCGACTTTGAGCTCATCGATGAACCGCTGCTCCTCGGGTGAGAAACGCAGAGCGCCTGATGGAGCCGTGAGGGGTGCGGCGGCTTTGGGAGCCGAGGGAGCTACAGCAGCCGTTTCAGGTTGCGCCGGCGCCTGCGGATAAGGTTCACTGACCGTCTCCTCGTATCCGGGGAGGGTGAGCTTTTCGTAGCGCTCTTCCTGTGGTTCGGGAATCAGCGGTTCGAACTCGCTCTCTTCGTAGGAAGGGACGTCCAGAACTCCCGGTTCGCTCAGCGGCGTCGGGGTAAGATAGCCGTAATCGGGGAGGACGGAGGGGGCGGGTTCGCCCGAGACGCCCGGCTGGATGAACGCCGTTTCGGCCATCGGGGCTTCGGCCGGTTTCGGGGCCGCTTCGTAAGAAGCCCGGGAGATCGGAGCCGCTTTGGGGGTGATGGTGTGAGGTCTGATTGTTTCGCCGCTCATGCTCTGGACGTGGAGCATTTCGATCATGTAGCCGTTCTGGGCGGGTGTTTCGCACAAAAAGAGCTTATGGACCTGGAGGGTACACGAGAAAGTGCGGCCGTTGGCGTGGACGATGGCGGAAGTCGCGTCGGAATCGGCATGGAGCAAAAAGTCGATCCATCCGAAATTTTTGAAGTTGTGGATATAGCCGGGTTCTTTGGCAAAGAGGTCGGCAACATCGGAACATACGTCGAGAAGATCGGTCAGGGACTCGTAGTTTAACAGTCTCAGACCGTCTTCATCGATACCGATGAATTCTTGCTTATGGTTGTAAAATAGCACGTATTCCCCTTATTGTTCTTGCTCGAGCATTTTCGCGTAGAGGGCGGCCGTTTCGTCAATGTTCTGGCGCGACGCGGGTTTGCGGGCGGCCATGTAACCTTTGAGTTTGCCGTTTTCATCGTAGGTGGGGGTCACTTCGGTGTCGACCCAGTAATATCTGCCGTCTTTGCGGAGATTTTTAACCAGCCCGTGCCACAGCGTCCCCGACTGGATTGTCTGCCACATCTGCGCGAATGCCGCTTTGGGCATGTCGGGATGGCGGATGATGTTGTGCGGCTTCCCGATCAGCTCATCGACCGTGTAGCCGGAGATTTCGCAAAACTTCCGGTTGGCGAACGTGATCACCCCTTTGGTGTCGGTCTCGCTGACAATGGCGCGCCCTTCGAACAGATACTCTTCATCGACTGGAACCGGTTTTTCCATAACCCTTTACCCCCATAACTAAAAAACTGCTGAAAACATAATTTGTGGAATATGGCATAAACTGGATAAAAGATTACTTAGACGTATCGCTACGGTAAAAATTTACGATATTTTTCGCCTCTTTTTCTCCGACGAGCTCGCGGAGGGTATCGAAATCGCCGGTACGAATCGCTTCGAAGGTTCCAAAATATTCGATCAGCTTATGCAGTTTGGCGTGGGAGATGCCGGGGATCGAGAGGAGCCTCGAAGCCTGGTCTTGTTTGAGCTTTGTTTTTTTGTGAAACGTAATCGCGCTGCGGTGGGCTTCGTCGCGAAGCATCTGGAAAAACTGCAGTCGTTTGTCGGTGCTTTCCAGCCTGAAAAGGCCCGAAGCGGCGTGCAGGATGTCGCGTGCGGCCCCTTTGGCCCGGTGGGATGCGCCGTCGATTTTTTCTTTGCTGATGGCGATGACGTCGAGATGGACGCCGCAAGATTCCAGCAGCATGACGGCCAGGCTCCGGAGGGTCTCTCCGCCGTCGATGACCCACAGATCGGGCGGGGGGTTGTGTTCGAACCCTTCGATACGCCGTGTGAGCATCTCGCGCATCTGGCCGTATTCATCCCGTTCGTGCAGGTGAAAGGTGCGGTAGCCGCTTTTGTCGAATGCTTCGGCATCGTAGACGATCATCGCCCCTACCGTCGCGGCACCCGCATGATGGGAGTTGTCGAACACTTCGATCCGGCGGGGGAGAAGGTCGAGCTCAAAAAGCTCCTGAACCCGCCCCAGCAGTTCCTCCTGAGAAGGTTTCGGGGTCCGCAGGAGCTCTTTGGCGTTTGAGCAGGCCAGTTCGACCAGCTCTTTTTTGATGCCGCGCCGGGGGATTTCGAGTACTGCTTTTTTTCCGAAAAGTTCACCGAGATGTTCGGCCACCCATTCACGCGATTCGAACGGATGGGGGATAAGGATCGGGGCGATGATCGGCGGTTTTTCGGTGCCGTAAAAACTGACCAGCGTCCGCTCGTATGCCTCGTCGAGCGAAAAATAGGGGGTAATTGGGAAAAAATCGTGGGTTCCCGAAACGACCCGCCCCTCCCGGATGAAAAGTCGGACGATGCAGCCTCGCGATTCGTCCGTTTCAATAGCGAAAAGGTCGAAGTTTTCGCGGCTTGCCAGATCGATCTGCGAGGTAACCTCGCTTCGAGCGATCCGCTCGATCCGGTCGCGTAAAATCACCGCCTCTTCGAAACGGAGTGCCTCGGCGTAAAATGCCATTTTTTCTTCGAGGCGGGAGATCAGCTTGTGTTTGTCCTGAATCCATTCGATCCCCTGCTCCACGACGGAGCGGTAAAGATCCCGGGGAACGGGAAATTCGCAGGGGGCCAGGCACTGCTCCATCTGGTAGAAAAGGCACGCTTTTTTCCCTTTGAGACAGCTTTTTTTCTGCACCAGTTTGAGCAGTTCGTAAAGCGAATCGAGAATATCGCGGGCTCCGACCGAAAAAGGGCCGAAATAACGGATCGATTTACCCCGGATGATCTTGCGGGTAAGGTCAAATCGGGGGTAGGGCTCATCCAGATCGACGTAAAGGTAGGGGTAGGTTTTATCATCGCGCAGAAGGATGTTGTATTTGGGTTTGAGCTGTTTGATGAGGGAATTTTCGAGGATCAGGGCGTCGTGCTCGTTTTCCACGACGATATAATGGAGTGAAACGGTTTCGGAAAGCATTTTTCGGATGCGTTGCGAAAGTGTGGATTTGGGTGACAGTCCGGGAGTGAGATTGAAATAGCTTTTAACCCGTTTTGAGAGATTTTTGGCTTTGCCGATGTAGAGGATTCGCCCTGCGGCATCGAGGTATTGATAGATTCCCGGGGAGTGGGGAAGGGAGCGGATGCGGTCGATCATCGATCTCTCTTAATCAGTTATTTATAGAAGCTATTATACCATCCACCCACCAAAACGGAGAGTGAGAAAACCGCTCAGGCATTCAGCTCGATCGGGCTGTGTTGAATGAAAACGAGGGATTGTTGATGAAAAAGAGATTGACGGTGCTGATAAGCGTTGCGGCATTGGCGGCAATGCTGGGCGGATGCGGATACAAGGCTCCTCCGTATTACGAAAAACCTCCGAAGGAAGAGGGGCGCTCCGGTGCGCTATGACGTCGTAATCATTGGTTCGGGAGTGGCGGGGCTGTATGCCGCGATCGCTCTTCCCACGTCGCTGAAAGTTCTCGTCATCAACAAATCCTACCCCTGGGAATGCAATACCTACTATGCGCAGGGGGGTGTTACGACGGCTTACGACGATGCCGATATCCCCTCGCACATTGCCGATACGCTCGAAGCGGGGGCAGGAATGTGCAACGTACGGGCGGTAGAGCTGATGAGCGAACACTCACAGGGGGTCATCCGCGACCTGATCGAACGGGGATTTTCGTTTGATGCGGATGCCGATGGGAATCTCCTCTATACCAAAGAAGCGGCCCATTCCCGCAGCCGGATACTCCATGCCGGAGGAGACGCGACGGGGCGGTATCTCCATTTTTTCCTGTTACGGCAAAACCCGCACCCGATGCTCAGCGATGCGACGGTGGTGGATCTGCTGATCGAGGAGGGGCGCTGTTGCGGCGTCGAAGTGGCAACCGAGGGGAAACGCCGGCTCATTTATGCCGATAACGTCGTGATCGCCAGCGGGGGGGTTGGATCGCTGTACGAATACCATACCAACGCCTCGACGATCAGCGGGGATCTGCACGGAATCTGCGTCGAAAAAGGGATCGCGCTCGAATCGATGGAGATGACGCAGTTTCATCCGACCGTTTTCGTGGCCAACAGCTGGGCGAGGAAACTCCTGCTGACCGAAGCGCTGAGGGGAGAAGGGGCTCACGTCGTCGACGAAAACGGCTATCGTTTTTTGTTCGAATACGATCCCAGGGGGGAACTGGCTCCCCGTGATATCGTCAGCCGGGCGATTTTCGATTACACGCAGCGAACCCGTAAACAGGCCTATCTCGCGTGCGAGCAGTTCGAGAGCGAATACTTCAAGGAACGGTTCCCGAATATCTATAAAGGGCTCAGCGACCTGGGATTCCACGTCCCCAAAGAGCGGGTACCAATCTCCCCGGCGTTCCATTACGCGGTGGGGGGGATCAAAACCGGTCTGGACGGCTCCGTGCCGGGAATCGACGGACTTTATGCGATCGGCGAGGCGGCGTCTACCGGGGTACACGGGGCGAACCGGCTGGCCAGCAATTCGCTGCTCGAAGGGCTGGTCTTTGCCAAAGAAGCGGCGCATTCTATCCTGGAACACCCCCAGAAACCCTGCAGTGCGGAGTTTCTCCCCGGTACCGAAGCGCTTGAACTCCCCGGGGACAAAGAGAAAAAAGACGCATTGCGCCGCCTGATGTGGGATTATGTCTCGATTGTTCGGACACCCCGGGGGCTCGAATGCGCCCGCAGCGAAATCGATGCGATGCTGTGCGGGGAGATCGGGCGCCTGTTGCGGCTTCGGCTGATATGCGCCCGCTCCATCGTCGAGGGGGCACTGGCGCGTCAGACGTCGATCGGCGTCCATTTTATTACACAAGGAGAGAGTGAATGACAACTGCGGTTGCGGAACACACCGCACTCAATTTCGTCGGCCATCCGTTCGGATGGCTGCTGCTGGCGATTTTCGTCGTCGGATACTATTTTATCGCCGCCGAAGAGAAATACCACATCGACAAGGCCAAACCGGCCCTTTTTACCGGGACGCTGATGTTTGTCCTCATCGGGATCTATTACGCGGCGGTGGGGGCTGATTTTACCCCGTTCGAACACGAGATCGACCACCTGATTCTCGAAATCGCCGAAATTTTCTTCTTCCTGTTCGTCGCGATGACCTATATCGAGGCGCTGATTGAGCGGGGCGTTTTCAGTGCCCTGCGGGCCAAGCTGATCGCCAAGGGGTACAGCTACCGCGAACTTTTCTGGATCACGGGGCTGCTCGCGTTTTTCATCTCCCCCGTCGCCGACAACCTCACGACGGCGCTGATTCTTTCGACGGTGCTCCTTACCATCGATAACAAGACCAAGGAGTTCCTGGTTCCAGGGGCGATCAATGTCGTTGTCGCGGCCAATGCCGGAGGGGCATGGAGCCCGTTTGGGGACATCACAACCCTGATGGTATGGGCGGCTGAAAAAGGGGAGTTCGTCGACTTCCTCTACCTTTTCCCTGCTTCGTTCCTTGGTTGGGCTGTGACGGCGTATCTGCTGAGCCGTTACGTCCCCGACATCGATCCGCTGGGGGATGGTAATCCCGAAGAAGCGGCCAAGATCGAAATTCTCAAAGGGGGGAAAGTGATCATCGCTTTCGGCGCGTTGACGATCGCCCTCGCCGTTGTCGGAAAACAGTTTTTGCACCTGCCTCCGATGTGGGGGATGCTATTCGGTTTGGCTATCTTGCAGCTGTACATGTATTTTCTCAAGAAAAAGCATAACGTCGACGTCAGTATTTTTGAAGCGATGAGCAAAATCGAGAACAATACCCTCCTCTTTTTCTTCGGTATCCTCGCGGCGGTAGGGGCGCTTCATTTCGTCGGCTTCCTGACGTATGCGGCGAAACTGTACGAGGTTTTCAATCCGACGATGGTCAATATCGGGGTAGGGTTCCTCTCGGCCATTGTCGATAATGTTCCGGTCATGTCGGCGGTTCTCAAAGCCAACCCTGATATCGATCACGCCCAGTGGATGCTGGTGACGATGACGGCAGGAATCGGGGGATCGCTGATCAGTTTCGGAAGCGCCGCCGGAGTCGGCGTCATGGGGAAAATGCAGGGGATCTATACCTTCTCTTCTCACATCCGTCTGGCGTGGACCGTATTGGTGGGTTATTTCATTTCGCTCGCCGTCTGGTATCTCCAGTTCATCGTTTTGGGTATTTATTAACCCATATCCAAAATTAAACTACTTTTGGGTACCCTTTCATAAGCATAAGGGTACCCGACTCCCTTCCATCCCTAATTCTTACAAAAGGCTCTCCAGTGAAAGACGTCAGTATTATCGTCCTCGATTTCGGATCCCAGTACACGCAGCTAATCGCCCGCCGTTTGCGCGAAGACAAAGTCTATTGTGAAGTTCTCCCTTACCGTGCTTCGCTAGAGACGATCAAAGCCAAAAATCCTAAGGGAATTATCCTCAGCGGAGGTCCCTCTTCGGTTTATAACGAAGATGCGTATACGGTAGATCAAGGGGTTTATTCTCTCGGTATCCCCGTGCTTGGAATCTGTTACGGGATGCAGCGCATCGCGGTCGATTTCGGCGGAAGCGTTATCCGAAGTGATCATCATGAGTACGGTAAAGCGGAACTCACCATCGATATGACCCAGCCCTCGATCTTGTTTGAGGGGTGTGAGGATGAGCGTGTCGTGTGGATGAGCCACTCGGACAAGGTAGATGTATTGCCGGAGGGGTTCGTCTCGATCGCCCATTCGGCAAATTCCCCGTACGCCGCAATCGCCAATGAAGATAAAATGGTCTACGCGATGCAGTACCATCCGGAGGTAAACCACTCCGAAGAGGGGTATTTGATGCTCCGCAACTTCGCACGCAAAATCTGCGGCATTACCGAAAAATGGGATATGGGGCATTTCCTCAAAGAACAGATCGTCAAAATCCGCGAACAGGTAGGGGATGGAAAAGTACTCTGCGCCCTCAGCGGCGGGGTCGATTCATCGGTGGTTGCGGCACTCTTGTACGAAGCGATCGGAGATCAGCTTATACCGGTATTTGTCGATAACGGCGTACTTCGCAAAGGGGAACGCGAGTCGGTCGAGAACATTTTCAAAGTGCATCTCAAAGTTCCTCTCGTTGTCGCCGATGCCTCTGAAATTTTTCTCGGTAAACTCGCAGGGGTAACCGATCCGGAAACGAAACGAAAAATTATCGGACACACCTTTATCGAAGTATTCGAAGCGGAAGCGAAAAAGCATGACGGGATTAAATTCCTGGCGCAGGGGACGTTGTATCCCGACGTTATCGAATCGATCTCTCCAAACGGCGCATCGGTAACGATCAAAAGCCATCATAATGTCGGAGGATTGCCCGATTGGATGGATTTCGAGCTGATCGAGCCGTTGCGCGATCTGTTCAAAGACGAAGTGCGCAAACTCGGAACGGAGCTTGGATTGCCCGATTCATTGGTGCACCGCCATCCGTTCCCGGGACCGGGACTGGCGATCCGTATCATGGGTGAAGTGAACAAAGCCGATTTGACGATTTTGCGCGAAGCGGACATGATTTTGCTCGATGAGCTCAAAGCGAGCGGCTACTATACCAAAACGTGGCAGGCGTTTGCCGTATTGTTGAACGTCAAAAGCGTCGGGGTCATGGGGGACAACCGTACCTATGACAATACCGTCTGTGTCCGCGTCGTCGAAGCGGTAGACGGGATGACGGCAACGTTTGCCCATCTCCCGCACACGCTGTTGGAACGGATCAGCCGCCGTATTATCAACGAAGTCGACGGGATCAACCGCGTCGTGTATGATATCAGCTCCAAACCCCCCGCAACGATTGAGTGGGAATAAGGCGCACCCTTTGCGCCCGATCTACCTGATCTCCAAAACCCCCTGTCCGGGGGTGATTCACATTCCCGTCCTTCGTATCTCCTTTCTCGCTCCTGCCATCGATTTTTCCCGTTATGACGGTCTGGTGTTTACCTCCAAGCAGGGGATCGAAGCGATGAAAAACTATCCCGAAACGTGGAAGCGGCTTCGCTGCGTCTGCGTTTCCGAACCGACGGCGCAATATGCCCGCGAAGCGGGGGCGAGGGAGGTATATGCCGCGCAGGGGTACGGTGTGCAGATTCCCGCTCTTTTGGAGACGCTCGGACATGATGCAAAGTGGCTCTATGTACGCCCCCGGGAGGTCGCCTCCGAGTGGGCCGAGACTGCCCGTTTTTCGGGATTGTCGGTCGAGGAGGCGGTGGTGTACGAGACTGTCTGTAACCCCGATGCGGCCGGGATGAAGGTTGCGGAGGATGGGGTACTGATCTTTACTTCTCCGTCGACGGTACGGTGCTTTTTGGAACAGTATAGTTTCAAAACCGCTCATACGGCCGTCGCGATCGGAACGACGACCCTAAGGGCGATCCCCGAGGGGACCGAGGTATATGTCAGCGAATCGCCCAGCGTCGCCTCCGCGGTTAAAACCGCCTGTGAAATCGCCCGAGCGACAAAAAAGTAATTCTCCTTTTAAGTGGAGGTAGGTTATACTTTTCTTCTCTGGGCGCAGCGACTAATCGCATTTGAGGGTTCTACATTTCTACGTAGTGGAACTGGTAGACATCTTGGTGTGTCGGTGATCTCGTTCGAGCCTTCGGGCAAGAGATTGTCGCCGGATAGATGCTCGGTCCGCTTTTTTTCGGCTTTGAGAACCAAAGCTACTGCGAAACGCCCGCCTGGGCTCTCTTGTCCCTCGCTTTCCGTAATCATTCAATCCGAACCAATTTAAACCGCACATTGGGATTAAAAAGCTATAATCACCTGCTTGTTTGATTTGAGAATCCGGTGCGAATTTCAGGTAAAACCAGTCAATTTTTTTTCAAGGTGTAGTATGCGCGTAATGGTAATCGGCAGCGGCGGGCGGGAGTTCGCCATCGGAAGAGTGTTGAAACAAGATCCTGCGGTAACGGAACTCTTTTTTGCCCCCGGCAACGGTGCCACCCCGATGCTCGGGACAAATGTCGCCATTAAAGATTACGAAGAATTGGCACAGTTTGCGGTAGATAATGGTATCGATTTAACCATTGTTGGACCGGAGGGGCCTTTGAGTGATGGTGTTGTCGATGTCTTCAAAGCCAAAGGTTTGGTGATCTTCGGTCCTTCAAAGGCGGCGGCACAGTTGGAGGGGTCAAAAGTTTACATGAAAAACTTTTTGGCCAAGTACGGTATCCCTACAGCCCGCTATATCGAGACCGATCATATCGGTGATGCATTCAAATTTATCGATAGCCTAACGGCTCCGATCGTAGTGAAAGCAGACGGGTTATGTGCAGGTAAGGGCGTTATTATCGCAATGAGTCACGAGGAAGCCAAAGTGGCTGTTTCGGAGATGCTCAGCGGCAAATCGTTCGGCGATGCGGGCAAGCGGGTTGTCGTAGAGGAGTTTCTGGACGGGTATGAGCTTTCGATGTTCGCCCTGTGTGACGGGAAAGATTTTATTCTCCTCCCGGCCGCTCAGGATCATAAACGGCTTTTGGATAACGACGAAGGACCCAATACGGGGGGAATGGGGGCCTATGCGCCGACACCGCTCGTTGATGAGGTAATCTACGAAAAAGTAAAAGAGCGGATTGTCCGCCCGACCCTCCGAGGGATGCAAGAAGAGGGGGCGCCGTTTGAGGGGGTCCTCTTTATCGGGTTGATGATCGTGAACGGCGAGCCGTTGACGCTCGAATTCAACGTCCGTTTCGGTGATCCGGAATGCGAAATCCTGATGCCGCTGCTTAAAACCCCCGCGAGTGAGCTTTTTTATAAAGCGGCGACGAAACAGCTCGATACGTTGAGCGTCGAATTCCATGACAAGTTTGCCGTCGGCGTCGTTATGGCAAGCCGGGACTACCCTTATGCCAATTCCGAACCCGCCGAAATCATCGTCGATGAGATCCATCACACCGAAATCGCACAGAACACCCATATCGCTTATGCCGGAGTCAGTGCCGAAGAGGGGAAACTGTACGCTACGGGCGGACGGGTGCTGGTCTGCGTGGGGCTGGGTGATTCGATCCGCGAGGCACGCGATCGCGCCTATCTGCTGTGCGGACAGGTCCATTATGCGGGGAAAAAACTCCGTACCGATATCGCGTACCAAGCGCTGCGCTGATGGATGAGCAACTCGATACCCTCCTGAAACGGGAGGAGCTTGAACTGGCCTCTTTCCGTCAGCGGGCGGCGGCATTCGGGATAGACGAATTGCTCCTGTCGGTGCTGATGATCGTCATTTTATGGGAATCGATCGCCGGAGCCGAAACGATGGAACAGATGATTATGCTGACCAACAGTTTCCTCCTGGAGTTTATGGCGATCAAAATCGTTTATCATACGTTTTTCACGATGCAGTACGGGGCGAGTCTGGGGAAAATCGTCATGAAAATCCGTGTGGTCGAAATTTCGACCCTTTCCAATCCCGGTTTTTTGAGTGCGTTCAACCGCAGTGTTTTCCGTGTCGTGAGTGAAGTTCTTTTTTACCTTGGATTTGTGTGGGCGATGCTTGACCCCTATCGCCGGGGCTGGCATGACCGTACGGCCCGAACGTTGGTGATCCATGCCTAAATACCTCTGGATCAGTACGGTCGCATCGACCCTTTTGCTGGCGGCGGACCGGGTCGAAATGGTGGGAAGCTACGCCGACATGAACGGCTCGATTGCCCACTCCCGTGGAAACCCGGTCGTCTTGTACCAGGACCAGATTCTGAGCGCGGATGAACTGACCTACGACAAAAATACGACGATCGTCGAGGCAAAAGGGACGGTGAACCTGTTTAAGGCCAACCAGTACCATGCGATCAGCGACTATTCGCGTTACAATCTTACGACAGACACCCGTTATTCGAAACCTTATTTCATGTTCGATCAGGCCAGTCAGACCTGGCTCAGTACCGAAGAAGCTCAGGGGTGCGAAAATGAGATCGATCTTGCCGGTGGAGTCGTGTCGGGGTGCGATGCGACCGATCCCCTCTGGAAAATACGTTTCAGCAGCGCCGATTACGACACGGAGGCGATGTGGCTGAACCTGTTCAACGCCCGTCTGGAAATTAACGACGTACCGGTTTTCTATCTCCCCTATTTCGGCTATCCGACCGACCGCACCAGACGGAGCGGTTTGCTGATTCCCTCGTTTGGGCTGTCGAGTTCGGAAGGGTTTTATTACCTCCAGCCGATCTATTTCGCCCCCCACAACTGGTGGGATCTGGAACTGCGTCCGCAAATCCGGACCACGAGGGGGGAAGGGCTCTACGCCGATTTTCGTTTTGTCGATACCCCTTCCTCGCGAGGATGGATCCGCGTCGGGTACTTCCGGGAACAGAAAGATTACGCGCAGGAGCAGGAATTCGCTCATGACAAGCATTACGGTTACGACATCTCCTATACCCACAGTGCACCGCTGAGAGAGTGGTTTGACTCGCCGCTGGAAGGGGAATCGGGACTGTACGTCAAGGGCTCGTGGATGAACGACGTCGAATACCTCAACCTGCAGCAAAACGACGAGACCCAAAACGTCACCTCAAACCAGGTCATGTCCCGGATCAACGCCTACTACAGCGGAGAAAACAATTACCTTGGGACCTATTTCAAGCATTACCAGTATCTTGATCAGGAGGATAACGGCAAGACGATCCAGACGCTGCCGGTTTTGCATTACCACCGTTATCTCGAAACCCTGCTGAACAACGCCCTCCTGGTGAACACCGACGCGATGGCAACCCATTACTACCGTCCCGACGGGAAACGGGCGGTACAGGGCGATCTGGCTATCCCGCTGGTGTTGCAGACGTCTCTGTTTGACGAATACCTAGACGCAAGTTACACCCTCAACGCCGCGGCGCGCGCTATCACCTTTTACGGGAACCCCTATTCGTATGACGACCATGCCTATGAGCAGGGGCTGTATGCCCAGCTTGATCATACGTTCGCCCTCTCATCGACGCTGGTGCGTCCCTACGAATCGCTGACCCACGTGATTGCCCCGAGCATCAGCTACACCGCGGTAGGGGCGCGAACCTACCGCGGTTACTACGAGACTTTCCACTCCGATGAAACGTGCGTTTCGGGGAACAATGTCCCGGCGTGCGAATTTTACACCCTGAGCGAAGCGACCGATACCCTCTCGCTCGGATTGAATAACTACGTGTTCAGAGAGGGAAAACAGATATTTGCCGATCGCCTTTCCCAAAACTTCCGTTTTGACGAGGGGAGAAGTTATTACGGCGAGCTGCAAAACGAGCTGGAATGGCTCATCGCCGATGCAATATCGTTTTACAACCAGACGACGTACGACCATGACCGCAAACGGATCACCAAAGAACAGAACACACTGCGTTATAATGGTGAATCGGTGACGGCCGGGATTACCCATTACTATACCGATCGCCTGCGGAACGACCGGACGGTCTATTCGAGCTACTGGACGGCCGATGCGATGTACCGCTATAATCAGCAGTACCGTTTTTACGGATCGGTCGCGTACGATTACTCGCGTGATCTGCTCAAAACCGCCGAAGTGGGATTCCTGTACTCGCAGCGCTGTTTCGATTTCGGATTGCGGCTGGTCAAAAACCGCCGCCCGGTACTGAGCGAAAACAATATGAACGATTATCGGGATGATTCGTACCTGTTTATCACGATCATCCTCAAGCCGGTCGGCGGTTCGGAATTCAACTACAAATTGACCAGTAATTAAAGAGGGCAGCGCATGAAACTGGAAGCAAAAATTGGCCTTTTTGTTGTTATGGCATTGGGAGCTTTGCTGTTTTTATCAACCCAGGTGACGTCATTTGGAAGCTGGGGGGGAAAAACGTACCGTATCCATGCGTACATTGACGACGCTTCCGGAATCGAAAAGCATACGCATGTGCTGATGAACGGGGTCACCATCGGCGAGGTGGAATCGATCCACATCGAGGGGAAGCGGGTGCGGCTGGCCCTTGGGATCAACGAGGGGATCGCCATCCCCGAGGATTCCTCGGTTATTGTCGCCCAGGAGTCGCTGCTCGGATCGAAAGTGCTCAACATCATTGTCGGCGATGCCGAAACGACCCTCCGCGCGGGGGGGACCCTTTCGGAATCGAAGCGGTACGCCTCGTTTGATCAGACGAGTGATTCGGTCAACGCCGCGGCACGGGAGATGGAGCTGCTGATGCGTGATTTCCGTCATATGCTCGACGATGAACACCGTCGTGCGCTCCAGGAGGCGATTGTGGCATTTCGTGACGTGGGGATCAATCTGGACGGGGTGATCGTCGAGAACCGCGAAGAACTGCGTGATGCCATCGCCAGTTTCCGGGCGATGTCGGCCGGATTCGGGCAAAGCGCCGATACGGTGAATAAAGATCTCCCCGAAATTATGGCGCGGATCAATTCGCTCGCGTCGCGACTCGACAACATCAGCGGGTCGATCGAAGGTTCGTTGCCCGAGGCGGTCGATAAATTCGTGAAAATCGAAGACAACGTCAGTGTCATCCTGGCCGAAAACCGCATGCCGCTCAAATCGGCTATCCAGTCGGTGGACGGGTTTTTCAAAAACGGGGAACAGGTGATCGGAAAAATCGATACGATGCTCTCGACCTTCAGCACCAGCGAACTGCAGGTGGCGATGCATACCGACTACATGATGCGCGACGGCTATGGCAAGGTGTATCTGGGGGTTAACTATCTTCCCAACCCCGAAACCTATTACATGTTTGATCTGATCAGCACCGACGATTATTCGGAGTACGATACGAATCCTCCGGGCAAGCACAAAGAGAGCGAACTGCTGTATTCACTGCAGTACGGAAAACGGTTTGACAATCTGCTGCTCCGTTTCGGGGCAATCGAATCGACGGGGGGGATCGGATTTGATTATTTCATGGATCATGACCGCTGGAAATTTTCGGCCGAAGCGTTCGATTTCAATGCGGTTAACGACGTTCGTTCCGAACGGGCCCACCTCAAGGCACAGGTTCGATACCAGATGCTGAAACATCTCGAGTTGTACGGTGGGTGGGATAATTTCCTGAATCCGAAATCCCAAAATCTCTTTATGGGACTGGGGCTGCGGTTTATCGACAACGACGTGAAATACGCTTTTGGCGCCGCGTCTTTGGCCCGCTGAGTCATCCCATGCCACAGATCAGATTTGAAAACCGCTCCGATGCGGCGGTGCAGCTGAAAGAGCTCCTTCCGATAGAGAGGATGAAGAATGAATCGTGGCACCTGATTGCCGTCTCCTCCGGGGGGCTGGCAATTGCGGATGCACTGAACAGACGTCTTAAGCTGCCGATGGATTTTTTATTTTCGGCTTCCATCACCGCTCCTCAGAACAGCGAATGCGAACTGGCCCGTGTCAGCGAAACCGAAGAGATCGTCATCCATCAGGCGCTTCTCGAAGCGTTCGACATTCAGGTTGATTACATCTACGGGGAAGCGACCCGTAAACATGAAGAGAAGATCCTGAGCGCCATCTATCAGTACCGCAAAGGGGAGCACCTCAAACCGATGAAAGGGAAAACGGTCCTTTTGATCGATGAGGGGAGCGAAACGGGACTGAAGATGATGTGCGCGATCAAGACCGCCTTCGCGCAGAAGGCCAAGGCGGTCTACGTCGCCGCGCCGGTCATGCCCGTCAGCGTCGTCGAAGCACTTGATCCGATTGTGGACGAGGTGTTTTGTCTGCATGAAATCGAAGATTATATCGATACACAATACTATTATCGCGAGTTTGACCCGATCAACGAAGAGACGATAGAGACCATACTGGAGAGAAGAGATGAATTACAACGTTGAATTGACTTTAACCAACAAGAGTGAGGCTTACGCCTTTGATCAGGTCGCCAAACAGGCCAATGGCGCCGCATGGCTCAAATGCGGCAATACCGTTATCCTCGCGACGGTTGTCGTGGACGAAACCGATTTTGTGGATGAAGATTTTTTGCCTTTGACGGTGCAGTACGTCGAAAAAAGCTATGCGGCCGGAAAATTCCCCGGAGGTTTTATCAAACGGGAGACCAAACCCAGTGATTTCGAGACGCTGACGTCGCGTATCGTCGACCGCTCCCTGCGCCCCCTGTTCCCCAAAGGTTTTGCCAACCCCGTTCAGATCACGGTCATGGTGCTAAGCGCCGACCGGGAGGCAGATTTACAGGTACTGGCGCTGAACGCGGCGTCGGCGGCGCTATACGTGTCCGATATCGACATCTTTACCTCCGTTACGGCGGTTCGTGTCGCCAAAATCGACGGAGCGCTGGTGTTCAATCCTACCTTGTCACAGCTCGAAAACAGCACCCTGGATCTTTACCTTGCCGGAAGCAGGGAGGACATGCTGATGATTGAGATGCAAAGCATCGGCAGCGATGAAATCGAAGTGATCGATACCCTGATGATCGATCCCATCATCGATTCGTCGGGAATCTCCCAGAGTGTTCCCTCACGCCGTTCCAACGCGATGGGCGAAGACGAGCTGATCGAAGTTCTCGCGCAGGCCCAGGAAGAGCTGAAAAACGCAAACAGTGCATACGAAAGCGCATTCCAGCCGTACGCGGCTGAACCGTTCGAACTTCAGTGTGTCATCAGCGAGGTGAATGCCGAAATGGCTGAATATGTCCGTGCCAACCATACCGGAGATCTGAAAAAAGGGATCAACCAGATGGCGAAAACGGAGCGGAGCACCGCGCTTCGGACGATCCGTAAAACGATCATGAAAGAGAAGCCCGACTGGGATGAACACGAACTGAAAAAAGCGATCGAATCGGTCAAGCGAACGATGGTCCGTACCCAGATTCTCGAGGAAAAGGTTCGGGCCGACGGGCGCGGCCTCAATGAGGTACGAGCGATCAGCATCGAAACGAACGTCCTTCCCGGTGCCCACGCATCAGCCCTTTTTACCCGTGGTCAAACGCAGGCGCTCGTCGTGTTGACGCTGGGGGGGAGCAAAGACGCCCAGATGTATGAAAACCTCACCGACAGCGGCACCCAAAATGAATCGTTCATGGTGCACTACAACTTCCCCGGTTTCAGCGTCGGGGAACCTTCGCCCATCGGCGCACCGCGTCGGCGCGAACTGGGGCACGGAAACCTGGCCAAACGGGCGCTGGAGGGTTCCTGCGTCCAGAACGGCCAGACGATCCGGTTGGTATCTGAAATCCTCGAATCGAACGGCTCCTCTTCGATGGCGACGGTATGCGGTGGTTACATGGCGCTGCGGGCCGGAGATATCGAGATGGCCGATCCGATCGCGGGGGTAGCGATGGGGATGGTATCCGAGGGGGAACGTTACGCGATTCTAACCGATATCATGGGGCTTGAAGACCACGACGGCGACCTTGATTTCAAAGTGGCGGGGTCCAAAGAGGGGATTACGGCGATGCAGATGGATATCAAACTCGGCGGTATCCGCCTGGATGTCCTGCGCGAAGCGTTGTATCAGGCCAAAGAGGCACGTTCCCACATTATCGATATCATGCTTTCGAGTGAAGAGCATATCGAACTCAACGAAGGGACACTCCCCAGTACCGATCTGTTCCACGTCGACCCGGGCTCCATCGCCGACATCATCGGGCAGGCGGGTAAAACGATCCGGGAGATTATCGAGCGTTTCGACGTCACGATCGATATCGACAAGAAAAAAGGGGCCGTCAAGCTGACCGGGAAAAGCCGCGAAGGGCTTCGGGGTGCGCGCGATCATATCGAAGGGATCGCCAGCGGGGCTGCCTCGGTTGAAAAAGTCGAATACAACGTAGGCGATGTGGTCAAAGGGCGGGTCAAAAAGATCGTCGATTTCGGTGCCTTCATCGAACTTCCCGGCGGCGTTGACGGACTGATCCATATCTCCAGGCTTTCCGACGGGCACGTTGCACGGGTCAGTGACGTTCTTAAAGAGGGGGACGAGATCATGGTCGAGATTGTCGAATTCAAAGGAAACAAGATCGGGCTGGGTCGGGCTAAGTAATTTTTTAGCTGAGAGTGAATATAATTCCAGTCACAAAGCGATAAGTAGGGAAACGTATCCGAACAGGCTTTGATAAACTAACGGAGATCAAATATGAAAAAAGTTCTTTTTCTTATGATCGCTCTTGCCGCTGCAGCATTTGGTGCTGAAGAGGCAGTAGTGAACGAAACGCTGAAAGCGTATTCAATGATCGCTGCGGGTGTTGGTCTTGGTTTGGCCGCTCTCGGTGGTGCGATCGGTATGGGTAGCACAGCTGCTGCAACTATTGCCGGTACAGCTCGCAACCCAGGCCTCGGTGGTAAACTGATGACGACGATGTTCATCGCTCTTGCGATGATCGAAGCTCAGGTTATCTATACCCTGGTTATCGCTCTTATCGCGCTTTACGCGAACCCATACCTCGGCTAAGCCGGGTTATGACCCTCGGTCGGCTTCGGCTGATCTTTTTCTTATTTACTGCGATCGTGGTGGAATTGGTAGACACGCTATCTTGAGGGGGTAGTGCCAACAGGTGTGCGAGTTCAAATCTCGCCGATCGCACCATCCTTCCCTTTCTTTTTCCTGAAAATCTTTTTGAAAATTCATCCAAGAATCCATCCCGGACACTTTGACATCTCTTGCTTTTTCGTCAC
>CAZBIR010000030.1:13435-22625 GCA_964491035.1 uncultured Sulfuricurvum sp. | reverse complement strand
GCGCTGTACTATACGCGCGAGACGTTTCATGAGGATCTGGATTACATAGAAGCGTAATGTACTTTTCTGTTTAGCCAGAAAAGTACCAAAAGAGCATACCGCGATCCAAGAACGCTCGCGTGACTCCTTGCACTACTGCATCGCACGCGGCTCTAGGTGTTGGATCGCGGGGGTTTTTGATTTTAACTATTTTCGCGTTCCGCGAAAATTATTTCATAAAAAATGCATTTGCCCCCGCAACACACCCAGAGCGAGGCCGCGCAGTAGCAGTGCGGAGCGGCCGGTTAAGCGACCTGTTGCGGGGGCGCTTTTCTTTTGCATACTTTTCTTTATTAAAAAGAAAAGTAGAACAAAGTCTTAAAACTGGATCATCCCGTCCACCGGTGAGGATGCCGTCGCGTACGGCCGTTTCGGAATCCGTCCGGCCATATAGCTGAGTCTCCCCGCGATGACGGCGTGTTTCATCGCTTCGGCCATCGCGATCGGATCTTTCGCCTGCGCGATCGCCGTATTGGTCAAAATCCCGTCCGCTCCCAGCTCCATCGCCGCCGCCGCGTCCGAAGCGCATCCGATTCCCGCATCGACGATGACGGGGACTTTGACCGCTTCGCGGACAAACACGATGTTATAGCGGTTTTGTACCCCGAGGCCTGAACCGATCGGTGCGGCCAGCGGCATGATCGCATGGGCTCCCGCGTCTTCGAGGCGGCGCGCCATGATCGGATCATCAGACGTATAGGCCATGATTGTGAATCCCTCTTTGGCGAGTACTTCGCACGCCTTGATCGTCTCGAGCACGTCGGGATAGAGGGTTTTTTGGGTATCTCCGATTACCTCGAGCTTGATGAGGTCGATGCCGGTCGCCTCTCGGGTGAGGCGGAAGAGGGTGATCGCTTCATCGGCGGTCGTGCATCCGGCGGAGTTGGGGAGGAACTTGACGTTCGTCCCCGCAAACGTGTCGCGGAGGTTCGGTTCGTTCGGGTTGGTGATGTTGAGGCGGCGCACCGCGACGGTGATCAGTTCCGAACCGCTGGCGAGCGTTGCCGCCTTGGTGGTCTCGAACGAGTCGTATTTGCCGCTGCCGACGATAAGGCGGCTTCCCAGCGTGTATTTGCCGATTTGCAAAGTGTGCATATTTTCAAATCCTTGTTGCGTTGATGTGTAGTGCAGTTTACTGCGCGCGAGCCTGCTGCTGGAGCAAACACAGCGTTAGCGTAGAGGATGGGGCTTTGCTCCATTCTCGCGCTTTCAAAATTGATGTGATGGTTTATAACATAACGATTCTGTCAGGAATCTTTGAGAATCTGTATAACGCTGAGCGGTAAAATCTCGTGTTCGATGGCGCGGATTTTGGCGGTGAAGCTCTCCAGCGTTTCGCCGGGGCTACGTTCGAAACTTTTCTGCAAGATCACCTCTCCCCCGTCGAGTTCCTCGGTAACCCAGTGCACACTCACCCCGCACACCTTTTCATCGCTCTCGAAGCTGCGCTCGATGGCCCGGGCCCCTTTGAACGCCGGGAGGAGGGCGGGATGGAGGTTGATCGAGTGCACCTGCGCGGTGAATACGGGGGTGAGGATCCGCATGAAGCCGCACAGCACGACGAGGTCGGGGGCGTATTCGCCGATCAGCTCCACCAGCGCGGCGTCGTAGCTCTCGCGGCTCTCGAAGCCCCGGTGGTCGAGGATTTCGACGGGGATACCGGCGGCGCGGGCCTTGGCAATTCCCCCCGCTTCGGGATTGTTGGTGATGGCGCACACGATCGCGCAGTGTCTGAGGTGGAGTTTTTCGATGAGATTGGCGAGGTTGGTCCCCTCGCCGCTGAACAGGGCGACGATTTTTTTCATAAGGTGCAGATTCTCTCTATCAGATCAAATGGGGTGAGGGCGAAGTTGTTCTTTTTCCAGCTTCTGGCGGCGAGGGTGTGGGCGAGGGAACCTTGCAGCGCGGCGTCGATGGGGGTGTAGCCCTGCGCGAGGAGCGCGCCGATGAGGCCGCCCAGGACGTCGCCGCTCCCCCCCTTGGCCAGTGCGACGGTACCGTGGGGATTGATCCAGAAACGGTCGTTATAGCCGATGATGACGTTGGACCCTTTGAGAACGAGGACCGTTTCGGGATAGGCGGCGCAGAACTGTTCGGCATAGCCGAAGCGGTCGCGCTGGAGCGTCTCGACGTCGATGTCGGCGATGCCGCAGCAGTGCAGAAGTTGGGTGAACTCCTTGGGATGGGGCGTCAGGACGATTTTATGACGTTTGAGGAGCCTGGAGAGGAGCGGATGATAGAAAATATCGGCGTCGAGCACCATCGGAAGGTCGTTATTGAGGAACGTTTCGAGTTCGCCGTCATCGAACTCGCATCCCAGCCCCATCCCCAGCGCAATCGCGCTTGCCGATGCGGGCAGGGCGTGGCTTTGCATCAGTTCATGGGGGATCTGGACCTGCTCGTTGCTGATGAGGCTCACCAGTCCCGCCCCGAAACGCAGCGCCGCCGATCCCGCGATGACGGCGGCCCCCGTTTTTTCGCCGCAGATGAGGGCGAGGTGGCCGAAATTCCCCTTGTGGGCGGAAGCGCGGGTCCGGTGGGGGAGGGTCAGGTCGCTCTCCTCCAGCACCTGCCATGACGAGGAGGTTTCGTAAAAACGGTAATGGACTCCCAGATCGGCGGTGTGTATGTCGCCCGTGACCTCTTTGGCCGCGTCGCTGTAAAGGGAGCGTTTGGCCGCTCCCATCGTGACGGTCAGATCGGCACGGAAAGCGTGCTCCTCCACCCTTCCGTCGGGGTAAAGGCCGCTGGGGACGTCGCAGGCGATTTTCAAGGCCTTCATGGCATTGATCCGCTCCAGTACCCCGATTGCCGTCGGACCGAGGGGGCGGGAGAGGCCGCTGCCGAACATCGCATCGACGATGACGTCGTAGTTTTCACCGATCGGGGCATCGTTGAGCCCCATCGCTTCGAGCCGCTCGCGCTGGAGCTGTGCGAGGGGGGAACTCGCCCCGAAGGGGAGGTGGACGCTTACGTTATCCTCCCCCGCCAGCAGCCGGGCGAGGGCGAGGCCGTCGGCGCCGTTGTTCCCGCTGCCGCAGACGACGAGGACCGAAGCACCCGGGGAGACGCGGCTGCGGATCGCCTCTTTGAGGGCCAGTGCGGCGTGTTCCATCATCAGCTCTTCGGAGAGGGCGAATTTCGAGACACAGCGTTGATCGAGCGAATTGACTTCGAGGTAGAGGTTGCGCATATCGGGACCTGATTAATAAGGTTATTCGGCTATAATTATTTTTATGAACAACGATTATATCGCAATAGCCAAAAACACACTTGAAATCGAAGCCGCGATGCTCCGCGAAGCGGTCGATCGGCTCGGAGAAGAGATCATCCGCGCCGTCGAGACGATCCTCGCATGCCGCGGGAAACTGATCGTCACCGGGGTCGGGAAATCGGGGCTGATCGGGGCCAAGATCGCCGCGACGTTCGCCTCGACCGGTACCCCCAGCTTTTTTCTCCACCCCACCGAGGCGCTGCACGGCGACCTGGGGATGATCGGGCGCGATGACGTCGTCCTCGCGATCAGCTACAGTGGCGAGAGCGAGGAACTCAGCTCGATCCTGCCGCACATCAAGCGCTTCGAGATTCCCCTCATCGGGATGACCCGCAACCCTTCCTCGACGCTGGGGCGCACCAGTGATATCGTCCTGAACATCGACGTCACAAAGGAGGCGTGCCCCCTCGACGCGGCCCCGACGAGTTCGACGACGCTGACGCTCGCGATGGGGGACGCGCTGGCGGTGTGCCTGATGAAGGCACGGAACTTCCGTAAGGAGGATTTCGCTTCGTTCCACCCCGGCGGTTCGCTCGGTAAACGCCTCTTTGTCAAGGTCCGCGACCTGATGCGCACCGAGAACCTCCCCGTGGTAGATCAGAACACTCCCCTCAAAGAGGCGATCCTCGCCCTCAGCGAAGGGCGGCTGGGGACCGTGATGCTCGCGGATGGTGAGGGAAAACTTGCGGGGCTGCTCAGTGATGGCGACATTCGCCGCGCCCTGATGGATGCGTCGTTTTCGCTCGACGCCCCCGCCAGCACCTACGCGACGAAACACCCCCTCGTGATCGACGATGCGACGATGCTCGCCAGCGACGCCCTCGTCCTGATCGAGTCCAAAAAAATCCAGTTGCTGGTCGTCACCGACAAAGCCGGTAAAATTGAGGGTGCGCTGCACCTTCACACCCTTGTGGAGGCAGGTATCTCATGATGCGTCTGAACAAATTTATTGCCCATTACTCGACCTATTCGCGCCGTGAGGCCGATCAGGCGATCCAGGACGGCTACGTCCGCGTTAACGGCGAGATCGAAACGAACCCCGCGACGCAGGTCGATGAAAAACACGATCAGGTGATGATCAGCGGCAAGAAAATCGTCCCGCAGGATCAGTTCACCGTCATCGTCTACAACAAACCACGCGGTGAGCTGGTGACCAAAAAAGACCCGCAGGGGCGCAAGACGATTTACGATTCGCTCTCCAAACAGTACCGCCACTATATCCCGGTCGGACGGCTTGACTTCGCTTCCGAGGGGCTGCTGCTCCTTACCGACGCGTCGCGTGTCGCGACGGCGCTGATGACGTCGAAGATGGAGCGGGTCTACAAGATCAAGATCAAAGGGCCCGTCAGTGAAGCGATGATGAAGGCGATGGACGAGGGGATCACGGTCGAAGACGCGAGCGCGGGGGCGCATGAGCACTCCGAGATCACCTCGATGACCTTCGCCCCCTTTTACGCCTACCAGATTCAGAAAAACCAGGGGGATTATTCGGTCCTGAAAGTGGCAATCGGCGAGGGGCAGAACCGCGAACTCCGCCGCTTTTTCGCCCATTTCGGCGCCGAAATCGTCGATCTCAAACGGCTCAGTTTCGGCGGGATCGATCTTAACAACCTCCCGACCGGAAAAGTCCGTTTTCTGGAGCGGAACGAATATGCTTCTTTGCGTGATTTTTTGGATACCATAGAGAAAGCCGAAAAGCATAAAAAAGCTTCCGAAGCCGGAGTACAGAACAAACCGGCTAAAGAGAAGCAAAAAAGTGTCAAAAAATCGATTAAAGGTGACCGTAAAAAATGAAAGTGATGAAATTTCCGACCAGCCACAAAACGCAGCTGATGGACATCAGCAAAGAGGTGACCGAAGCGGTCATCACCTCCGGGATCAAAGAGGGGATCTGCGTCGTTTTCACCCCCCATACGACGGGGAGCGTCTTTTTATTTGAAAACGCCGATCCCAACCTCCGCCGCGATCTCCTCGCGGCATTGTCCAAAACGATCCCGAGCGACGAGCATTACACCCACATCGGCGACAACGCCGCTGCCCATCTCAAATCCTCCCGCATGGGGGCGTCCGTGACGATCCCCGTACACGAGGGACGCCCGATGTTCGGAAAATGGCAGGGGGTCTTTTTCGGCGAATTTGACGGCCCTCGTCAAGCACGTGAAGTGATCATTAAGGTTATCGCAGGTTAATTGTGGCGGACTTTACCTATCTGCTTCGTCCCAAAAGATTTGACGACGTCGTAGGTCAGACCCATCTGTGCTCCCCCGGTTCCCCACTCCGCTCTTTGTGCGAGAGTGGCAGTCTCACCCACTCTTTTTTTTACGGCCCTCCCGGCTGCGGTAAAACGACGTTAGCGCGGATCATCGCCGAGGTTATGGACCTCCCCTTTTACGAGTTCAACGCCACCTCCCTCAAAATCGAGCAGCTTCGCAAAATTTTCGATCAATATGAGGGATCCCTCACCAAGCCGCTGATATTTATCGATGAGGTGCACCGTCTGGCGAAGAATCAGCAAGAGGTGTTACTCCCCGTTATGGAAAAAAACAGTGTGTTAGTGATCGGTGCATCGACGGAGAATCCCTATTTCAGCCTTACTGCCGCGATGCGATCACGCTCGCTTTTGTTTGAACTCCATTCAATAGGGCATGAAGCGTTAGACGATTTGTTAGTCCGTACATCGGTAGAGATGGATGCAGAAGCACGGGAATATCTGATCGCCAGTTCGGGCGGCGACGCCAGGGCCATGCTCAAACTTCTTGAAGTCTCTACAGCACTCAACAAACCCATCACATTGGAACTCCTAAAATCGCTGCGCCCTGCGGCGCAGTCTCTGGGAAGCTCCGAAGCGGGAGTCCATTACGATCTCGCCTCCGCCCTCATCAAAAGTATTCGCGGCTCTGACCCTGACGCGGCGATCTATTATCTTGCCCGTTTGATCGAGGGGGGTGAACCCCCTGAGTTTATCGCACGACGTCTCGTCATCCTCTCTAGCGAAGATGTCGGAAATGCGAACCCCCAAGCGTTGACGCTGACCACCTCGGCGATGATGAGCGTCAAACAGATCGGCTATCCCGAAGCGCGTATTATCCTCGCCCAAGCGGTAATCTATCTGTGTGCATCTCCGAAATCGAACACGGCGTACAATGCGATCAATGCGGCCCAACAAGCTGTAAAAAACGGAGTGATTCTCGATATTCCAGAGCACTTGCGCCAACAGCACAAAGGGTATTTGTATCCGCACGATTTCGGAGGATGGGTAGAGCAAAAGTATCTCTCCAAACCGCTCAAATTCGTCGAATTTAAAAACAGCGGTTACGAAGCGAAGATGGGGGAATGGATAGAGAAGGTGTGGGGAAAAAAATCCCCTTAAATATTATAATAGGTCGCCTCTTTGTGGTGGACGACGAGTGCCGTCGTACTCTGCTCCGGATGGATTTGGAATGTCTCGGAGAGGGTGATTCCGAACTCTTCGGGTTTGAGTAGATCAAAAATGATACGGCTCTGCTCCAAATCGGGACACGCGGGGTATCCGAAACTGTAGCGTGCGCCGCAATAACGGTTGAGGCGGACATCTCGCAAGCTGAAACCCTCATCATCACTGGCGATACCCAAATCCAAACGGATCTGCTTGTGCGCCACTTCGGCGAGCGCTTCGGCGAGTTCTACCCCGAATCCGTGTACGAGGTTGTACTCCAGATATTCATTATTGGCGTAAAGTTCTTTTTCGTACTCGCTGAATTTGGCTCCGACACTCACACAGGTGAGCGGCAACACATCATCGCGCTTATGGGTGAAAAAATCGCTCAATGCACGATGCGGCGCTTTGCGTTGACGCGGAAACTCAAACACGTATTTGGCGTTTCCGATCACCTCTTCGAGACTTTGTCGATTGGCATTTTCATCGATGTTCCATCCGCAGCTCTCATCGAATACCAAAATCTCCCGATCATTGCTGCGTACCGGATAGTAGCCGTAAATGACGGTAGGATCAAACAGCCCCCGTTTTACAATTTCTCGTTTGATACGCTCGAAGGCAGGATAGACTTTCGTCTCTAAAAGTTTTTTGTACTCATCGACCGCCATGCCGGCCCGTTTGTATCCCCAGTGGAGTTTGAAGAGGCTTCGCTTGTTAATCCAGCCGCATACCATCTCAAAATCGAGTTGTTCTTTGCGCAATACCCGTCGTCCCCAAAACGGCGGAGTCGGAATTTTGATCTCTCGGCTGGGCATTTTGAGCTCGTGATACGGAGGGATCACAATATCGATCACCTCTTTGGGAGCTTTTTCAACCATGTCGCCCCCTAAACGGGTATCGAGCCCTACGCTCGGATCGGCATTGTATTTTTCGATACGGCTCATCGCGATGACACCGTCAAACGCGTCGCGGCAGTAGAAAATCGGACCGTTGTAGATCGGTCGGCAGAAATCATCGACAAAACTGCGGGTGAGTGCCGCACCGCCGAGCAGGACCGGAACGGTGATCCCTTTGGCGGCGAGGGCTTCGAGGTTCTCTTTCATCACCTGTGTCGATTTGACCAGCAACCCCGACATACCGATGGCGTGGATTTCGCGTGTGCTCATCACCTCCAGATACTCTTCGAGTTCGGTTTTGATCCCGATATTGATCACCTTGAAGCCGTTGTTGGAGAGGATGATGTCGACGAGATTTTTTCCGACGTCGTGAACATCCCCTTTGACGGTTCCGATGACGAGGGTGGTATCGGTATCTTTTTCCTGTTTCGAGAGATACGGATTGAGATAATCGACGGTTGTTTTCATCGTCTCGGCGCTCTGCAGTACAAACGGCAATTGCATTTTCCCCGATCCGAAGAGTTCTCCAACTACTTTCATCGCATCGATAAGGATTTCATTGACGATGGTATCGGGATTGATCGTATGGCGCGCTTGTTCGACCAGCGGAATCATCCGCTCCTTGTCCCCATCCAGGAGAAGTTTGGCAATCTTTTCTTCGTCGCTGAGGGCTTCAAACGCTTCGTCGTTTTTAGTATTGTCGATCGTTTTGTCGCTAAAGTGTTCGATAAATTTGAACAGCGATTGATCATCCGGATGGAACAACAGCTCTTCACAGATAGAACGATCCTCTTCGGACATTTTTGAGAGGGGGACGATGTGTTTGACGTTGATGATGACCGACGTCATCCCCGCCTCTATACAATGGTGCAAAAAGACGCTGTTGAGATAAATCCGCGCGTTGGCGCTCAAACCGAACGAGATGTTGGAGAGCCCCAGCGTCGAGCCGACATCCGGGTATTTTTGGTGGAGTTGTCGGATCGCTTCGAGCGTTTGGATCGCCGCATCTCGGTACTCCAGATCGCCGCTTCCCACCGTAAAGGTGAGCATATCGAACATCAGATTGCGCGGATCGATTCCGTGGCGGTTGACGCACAGATCGTAAATGCGATCCGCAATCCGCATTTTATCCTCGGTCGTTTTCGCCATCCCTTTTTCATCGATCACGAGACACACAAGGGCGGTTCCGAATTTTTTGGCCAATGAACAGATCGCATCAAGCCGCTCTTCGCCGTCTTCGAGGTTGACCGAGTTGATGATCGGTTTGCCTCCGATACATTTGAGCGCCGCTTCCATCGTCCCGACCCGCGTCGCATCGGGCATGAGGGGGAGGGGGATTTTTTGGTTGTAGAGGCGCATGACGTGTTCCATATCCACAGCACCGTCCCGCCCCGCAAACTCGACGTTGACGTCCAGACAGTGGGCACCGTCGCGCACTTGGGCTTGGGCGACACTGAGCGTCCCTTCATAATCGCTTGCGATGATCAGCTCGCGAAACGCTTTGGAACCCGTGGAGTTGGAACGTTCTCCGATCAATAGCGGGGCAGGCTGCTGGATCAGCTCAAC
>CAZBIR010000030.1:0-13335 GCA_964491035.1 uncultured Sulfuricurvum sp. | reverse complement strand
AATCCGAGACTGAGGATGTCAAAGGGCTCCAGAATCGTTGCGATGGTCTGAGCGTCGGTTCCGATGAGCATTGAGCCGGCGAGTTCGATGGTGACCGAGACCATAATCGGTAAATCAGTACCCCGTTCTTTGTTTGCCGCTTCGCACGCGTGGAGCGCCGCTTTGATCTGGAGGGGGTCCTGGCACGTCTCCAGCAAGAAGATATCACATCCCCCATCGATCAGCCCCAAACAGCACTCGAGATACCCCGTATACATCTCATCGTAGTGGATATGTCCGAGTGAGGGGAGTTTCGTCCCCGGTCCGATAGAACCCAAAACATAACGGGGATGTTCAGGGGTGGAGAATTTGTCACACTCTGCCTTACAGACCGCAGCGCCCGCACGGGAGAGCTCATAGGCGCGGTGGCCGATCCCGTATTCATCGAGTACCCAGCTAAAAGAGCCGAAAGTATTGGTGGTGATGAGATCGGCACCCGCGGTGAGGTAGGCGTGAAAAATGTCGCTCATTACTTCGGGACAGGTGACGTTGAGGAGTTCGTTGCACCCCTCCAGCCCTTCCCACGCGCTTTGCGGAATTTTATCGGCACGTTCCTGAAGCTGTGTCCCCATTGCGCCGTCGATGATGAGGGGGCGATGGGAGATGGTTTCAAGGAGGGTGTGCTTGAGCGACATAACAGAGGCCTTTTCGTGTAAATAGTATCGCGATTTTATCCAAACAGAGCATAAGCACTTCTAAGGGTGAAACAATAATTCTTTGGTTACACTCTAACCATGAAAAAAATCATAGCAGGGCTTTTGATCTTTGCTTCCGTCTTGTGGTCGGCGGATAAAATCACGTTGCAGCTGCCGTGGCTGCATCAGTTCCAGTTCGCCGGCTACTACGTCGCCAAGGAAAAAGGGTATTACGCCGAGGCCGGTCTGGACGTCGAGATACTGGATGCCAGGAGTACTCCCGATTCGTTTGATGCGGTGATGAAGAAAAAAGCCCAATACGGCGTAGGGAGATCCTCGCTGATCGTCAACTACGCGACGGGGGCCCCCGTGGTATTGATGGCGGCGATTTTCCAATCCTCCCCCATGGTTCTCCTGACCCGCAAAGACTCCAATATCCGCAAAGCCAAAGACCTTCGAAACAAGCGGGTGATGCTCACTCCCGATACGGTCGAAGGGGCAGAGATGCAGGCGATGCTTCGCAGTGCCGGGCTTCGCGCCTCGGATCTGAAACTGCAGTCGCATACGTACGATCCGATGTCGCTGGCACGGGGTGAAACCGACGCGATGGTGGCCTATCTCTCCAACGAACCGTTTGTTTTGCGGAAAATGGGGATCGAAACCAGCCCGATCGATCCCAAGGAGTACGGATTTGATTACTACAGCGACATCCTGTTTACGACGCAGGATGAAATCGCCAATCATCCCCGTCGTGCCAGTGCGTTTTACGACGCCTCGATGCGCGGATGGCTGTGGGCGCTGGAAAACATCGAGGAGAGCGCCGAGCTGATCTACCGTCATTACAATCCGCAGAACAAATCGCTCGAAGCGCTGATTTATGAGGGAAAAACGCTGCGTGATCTGGCGTTTCGCCCGAACGTCAGCTTCGGCTCCATCGATCCGATGCGGCTGGAGATGATTGCACAGGGGTATCGGTTGATGGGGGTGATCCAGTCGATCCCTCAATTCGGTCCCCTGCTCTACAAACAAAGTTCGCTGCAGCTCACCGAAAGGGAGAGAAACTGGCTTAAAGCCCACCCCGTCATCCGCGTCGGGATCGATCATAACTGGCCACCCATCGAATCGATTGATTCGCAGGGGCGTCATTACGGAATCAGCGCTTCATACCTGGCTCTTCTTGAAAAAAGGCTCGGGGTACGGTTCGAAGTCGATTACAGCCGCCGCCACTGGAGCGATTCAGTGCAGGCGGTCCGGAACAAAGAACTTGATATGCTCTCGTGCGCGTCCCTGACCGACAGGAAGAAAGAGTATTTTGCGTTCAGCCGCCCCTATCTCAGGCAGACGATCGTCATCGTGGCGGATTCGGGGGTGGGATACATCAATGATCTGGGGGATCTGAGCGGCAAAAAGGTGGCGGTAGTCCGTTCGTACGCGACGGAAGATATCCTGCGCAAGCACTATCCCAAAATCATCCCGGTGCTGACCGACTCTTCCCTTGAAGCACTCAACAAGGTGGTATCGGGCGAAGCGGACGCCTGTATCGATGGGCTCGGGGTGGTCAGTTACCTGATCGAGCGTCACGGCATCAAGCGGCTGAAGGTGGTCGGCGAAACCGCCTACCATTACGAGCTGGCGTTCGCGTTTCGCAAAGACTGGGAGATGCTCGCTTCCATCAGCGACAAGGTGTTAGGCTCCATCACCCCCGAAGAGTACCAGGACATCCACGGCAGCTGGCTGAGTATGGAGGAGAAACCTTCGATCAATTACGGAGTCATCGCGGGGATCGTGGGGTCTGCCCTGTTGCTGTTGCTGCTGTTTTATTACAAAAACTATCGTCTCAAAGAACTGGTCCGGAAGCGGACGGGAGAGCTGGAGCGGGAGAAGCAAAAACTGACCGAAGAGGTCGGGGAAAAAGTGGAGAAGATCCGTAAACAGGAAAAACTCCTGATGCAGCAGGCGAAGATGGCCGAAATCGGTTCGATGCTCGAATCGATCGCCCACCAGTGGCGCCAGCCGCTTAATATCCTGGGGCTTTCGATGACCCGCCTTAGCCTCAACTGCGGCCTGGACGTCTCCAGCGATACGCGCAAAGTGATCGATATCGCCGAGGCGCAGATCCAGTACATGTCCCAGACCATCGACGATTTTCGCAATTTTTTCAAGCAAGACCGCAGCCGGATCCCGGTGAATATCGATGCGCTGGTGAGTGAGGTCGAAGCGCTGTTGGGCCCCCTCCTGGTCCGGAAAAAAATCGTCGTGGAGCGTGAGATCGATCCGGAGACGGAAGTGCTCGTCTACCCCAACGAACTCAAACAGGTGTTGATCAACATCCTCAATAACGCCCGCGAAGCGATTGAACAGCATCGCCCGACGGAGCGTAAAATCTTTATCCGCTGCGTCAGCGACGATCAGTACTGTACGATTACGATCGAGGATACGGGGGGCGGGATCTCTCCGGCGATCGCGGATAAAATTTTCGATCCCTACTTTACGACCAAATTTGAATCGCAGGGGACGGGAATCGGGCTGTACATGGCCAAGACGATCATCGAAAAACATTTCCTCGGAAAACTCAGCGTCTATAACGGGAGGGCGGGGGCGTGTTTTGAGATCCGGCTGAACCGTTCTGCCGATCCGGAAGCGGAAGTAAAACCCGCAGAGGGATGATGGCCTCAGGGCCTTTTGGATGTGTCAGGGGAAAGTTAAAGAGGGAAAGCGGATGCGTGGGGGATCAATCGACCATCCAGCGTGAACGGGTGGAACGGCGGAGCTTTTTCAGCAACATTTTGTCAAGCGGCGTCATCTTTTCCATAGGTGTGTCTCCTTTCATGGTGATAACGGTATCGTACCGGTAAAAGATTACCGGACGATAACGGTTTTGACGAAACAACGACATTATAAAGAAACCCGCGGGACAAAAGACGAAAAAACTGATTAAAAAACAATCAATTGAAGCGTAACAGGAGGATAAGATGGAAAAAGCTTTAGTGGGCGGTGGATGCTTCTGGTGCATCGAAGCGGTATATAACCGGGTCCGGGGGGTTCAAAGCGCGATCAGCGGGTATGCCGGAGGAGCGCGTAAAAATCCGAGTTACGAACAGGTGTGCACCGGTGCCACGGGACATGCCGAAGTGGTCGAAATCCTCTACGATCCCGCTATCATCACCTACGCGCAGATCCTGGAGATTTTCTGGGCCATCCACGATCCGACCACCCTCAACGCCCAGGGAGCGGATAAAGGGACCCAGTACCGTTCGGTGATCTATTATGGCGACGAGACCCAAAAAGCGGTCGCCGAAGCGTCGATCGCTGAGGCCGCGGCACAATGGAGTGATCCGATCGTGACCGAACTTTCTCCTGCACCGGAGTTTTATCCCGCCGAGGATTACCACCAAAATTACTATGACACCCATCCGACCCAGGGGTACTGTCATGTGGTCATTGCACCGAAAATCGAGAAGTTTATGAAAAAATTTGCGGATAAAATCAAAGGGTAGAAGCAGATTTCCCGCACCCGGAAGATGCGGGGAAAAGAGAAAAAGCGGGGTCGTTAGTGGGAAAGTTCCACTTCGATGCGGCGGTTTTCGGCGCGTCCCTCTTTGGTTTTGTTGGTCGCGATCGGTTGCATTTCCCCTTTGCCGTCTGTGCTCAGGCGATCGGCGGCAACCCCCTGATCCACGAGCATTGATTTGACCGTTGCGGCCCGTTTTTCAGAAAGCTTCTGGTTGTAGGCTTCGGCTCCGATTGAGTCGGTGTGGCCGGTGATGGACGCTTTGTATGCGGGGCTTTCTTTCATGAACGTGGCGAAATTGGTCACTTTCTGGGCGCTGTCTGCATCCACGATTTTGTTTGAATCGAACGCGAAATTCAGGTGCAGTGTTGCTTTGAGCGGGCAGCCGTCGTTATCGACTTTGAACCCCTGTGGTGTATCGGGGCATTTGTCAGCCGGATCGAGAACGCCGTCTTTATCGCTGTCGATATTGCACCCTTTGGCATCAACCGGATAACCTGCCGGGCTGTTCGGGCACTGGTCTTTGTCGTCGAATACGCCGTCACGATCGCTGTCTTTGGGTGCCGCGACGAGGGGTGCGGGCTCGGCTTTCACTTCGGCTTTGGGAGCCGGAGCGGGCTCGGGCGCCGCCGCAGGTGCCGCAGGCTGTGCTTTTTCGCCGAACGCGTAACTCAGCCCCGCCAGCAGGGCAAGGTTGTTATCCCAGCGAAAATCATTGAATTTAAGCATGTAGAGCGCTTCGAGTTTCAGCGCGAGCTGGTCGAGGAAATTGATTTTCACCCCTCCTCCCGCATCGGCAAAAAGGCTGTTGTGGTTATCGTTCGCGTGGTGGCTGAGCGCTTCGTATCCAAGACCGATTTTTGCAAACGGGGTAACGATACTGTCGTTCTCGTACTCATAGACGCCGTTGATGGCGGCACGGAAGATATCGGTATCACTTTCACCGTGTTTGTAATCCGCATCGCTGTAAAGCAGCGAAAGCTCGGGTTTGAGCAGCGTCCCCAGATCGTTGAACTGCATCTGCACGCCCCCGATTGCATGGTCTTTGATCCCCATGTTGTCTTCCGTAAAGACATACCCCACAACAGGGCTGATTTCGTATTTGTATTCCGCGGCGCTCATCAGTGTCGCGGCCAAAAGTACGGATAGTGCTGTTTTTTTCATCTAAAACTCCTCTAACGGTTATAATGGACAGTATAACACACAAATTTAACCCAAAGATAGGTTCTCGCAGTTAGTCGTCGTGTTTAATGTTCTCAAAGGCCCCCTGCATCGCCTCTACCATCTCGCTCATGGCGTGATGCAGCTGGGCTTCGGCGGCATCGATCCGGTCGCTGTGGATTTTCTGGAGCGCTTCGAGGGTCGAGAGCGTCGATTGGAAGCGTGCGGCATCATCGGTGAGGAGAACGATCTCCTGTTTCGGGGCCCATTTGCGTTTGACGCTCCCCTCCTGGTGGAATTCGAAAATGATATTTTTACTGGCGGCAGACGTGATGTATTTGGGGACGCTGTACGCGATGTAGTGTTTTTTCGGATTGCCGTGATGACGCTGAATTACATAATACATCCGGTCATGATAGCATATAAATCGCATTTTTTCGACTTTGTGCTAAAGTGTGGAAAATGATTTAACAGGAGCGGGGAAATGGATCACACCTATCAGTTGGCGATTATCGGTGCGGGGCCGGCAGGCATAGCGACGGCGGTGGAGAGTTACGCGCTGGGGATACGCGATATCGTACTGCTTGAAAAAGACGAAAACCATAACGCCACGATCCGAAAATTTTACAAAGAGAGCAAACGGGTCGACAAAGACTGGAAAGGGCAGAAGGTTGAGCTGGACGGGACGATCTATTTCGTCGACGGGACCAAGGAATCGACGCTCGATTTTTTCGATCAGCTCCTCGACCACGAATCGCTCGAACTGCGGACCCATACCGAAGTGCAGAAAATTTCCCGAAACGATGACGGGTTTGAAATTTTTGTCGCGGGGGGGAGCATTCGGGCCCGATACGTTGTTGTGACGATCGGGCGGATGGGCAAACCGAACAAACCCGATTATAAGATCCCCCCCTCGATCCGCGATCAGGTCCATTTTACGCTGGACGGCTGCTCGCAGGGGGAAAAAGTGATGGTAGTCGGCGGGGGAGATTCGGCGATCGAATACGCTGTAGAACTGTGCGAGCGCAACGACGTCACCATCTGCTACCGGCGTGGGACGTTTCGCCGTGCCAACCCGACCAATCAGGCCGATATTGAAGATGCCATTTCGAAAGGCAAGGTACGCCCCCTCCTCAACACGGAGATCACGGAGCTTGAAAGCGAAAGCGGCCAGGTCAAGGTGATTTTCGCAGACGGGGAGTTCGAACGGTTTGACCGGATCGTGTACGCGATCGGCGGGACGACGCCGAGCGGTTTTTTGCAAAGCAGCAAGATTCGCGAAGAAGACGGAAAGCCGGTTCATGATGAAAATTACGAAACCAACATCCCCGGTCTGTTTGTCGCCGGGGATATTACCCAGGAATCGGGGGGATCGATTGCGCTGGGGCTCAACCACGGCTATGCCATCGCCAACCATATCAGAGGGCGAAAGGGAGCCCCGGTTTAATGATCGTGTAAAATCGGAGTATCGCGGTGCCCCAAAGGGCCCTGTTCGCTGAACAAAATGAGTTCAATCGAGGCGTGCAGGTATTCCGAGGTCGCCATAGGGGGAAAATTTTCATCCTGAAAAGCGGCGATTTTCGCGTTGCGGATGATGTCGTCCAGCAGCGGCCGCGTGGGAGCCGCACTTTTGGCGCTTCCGCGTATTTCGTCGCCGAGGTAGAGATTGACCTGGGTGGCCATAGGTTGGGCCAAAAGGGGATATTCACCGATCAGCGCCTCGCGGTCAATCGTATTTTCGGCCTGGAGCACCTCTTCGATGGAATGACGGGCAATGGTAAGCAGTACCGACTGTGACACGGAGCACCTCCTTCTTTCCCGACGCAATCGCGTGTGGATTATTATAACCTATTATTCACCGATGTGGTTCATCCGCTTATTTGTCTTCCGGTGACGTCGCGATTTCGAATCCGAGTTCTTGCAGCATCAGGAGATCCGCATGGGCGTCCCGCCCGGCGGTCGTGAGATAATTTCCTATGACGATGCTGTTGGCCCCGGCATCAAAAATTTCGTTTTGGCGTTCTTTGAAGGTAATTTCCCGCCCCCCGGCGATCATGATCCGATCAGCCCGGTCGAGCGTCTCGCGGGCAAGGGTGATGAGCGAGAGGGCTTCTTCGATTGAGAGGGGATCGGGATTCAGCGGCAGCGCGGGATTGTGGTGGTAAAAGTTCAGCGGCACCGAAACGGGGTTCAGTGCTTTGAGGGAGCGGAGCATGCTGAGGCGGTCTTCGTGGGTTTCTCCCATGCCGAAAATTCCCCCGCTGATCAGTTTGAGCCCGACGGTATTGACGTGTTCGCACGTCTCGAACCGTTCGTCCCACGGGTGGGTCGTACAGATTTTGGGATAGAATTCGCGGCTCGTTTCGAGGTTGTGGTTGTAGGCTGCGACCCCGGCGCTTTTGAGCTCGCGCAGCTGCTCGACGCTGGCGGTGCCGTTGCACGCGATGAGGCGCAGTCGGGGGACTTCCCGTTTCAGGGTCGATGCGACACGGCAGACGAAATCGAGGGTTTTGTCATCGAGCCCCTTCTGGGCGGTGACGAGGCAGAACCCCAGTGCCCCGAGCGATTCGAGACGGCGGGCTTCGTCCAGGATCTGATCCATCGGTTTTTGCTTGTAGCGTTCGATGTCGGCTTTGTACTTGACGCTCTGGCTGCAGAATTTGCAGTCTTCGTTGCAGGTGCCGCTGTTGATGTTGCAGATGGAACATAAAAATATTTTTTTGGACATGTTATCGCGATCTTTCAAAAGTGTAATGGTGTTCACTGAAATCCTCTTCCCCGATGGCGCGCAGATAGTGGGTCACCCTGAACATCGTCTCGGTGATCTCCAGCATCGCCCCGCCAGAGAACGGCTGTTCCCGGGCACAGGCCTCCCCGGGATTGAGAAAAAGGGTGCGGTTTTTGAAATCGCACTCGAACACGTGGGTATGGCCGAAAACGACGATCTCCGCATCGGCGCCCATGTAAAACGGCAGGTGCATCAGTTTGAACGTCGCCCCGCCCAGTTTGAAATAGTGGGGTTCCTGCACCAGGTGATAGCGGTCGTGGTACTCGATGAGCCGGGCGTCGTTGTTGCCGTAGACCGCGACGTAGCGCAGTCCGCTGTTGCGCAGCTGATCGAGAATCTCGGGCTTGACGATGTCCCCCGCGTGGATCAGGAACTCCGCCCCCTCCGACACGAGGTGGTCGATGAGTTTCTGCGATCGCCCGACCTTCGTATGGGTGTCTGAGAGGAGCCCTATTTTCATTTGGTTTGATACGCCAACGGGGCAAAGCCCCGCTTGGCTACGCTAACGCTGAGTTCACTTCGGCAGTAGGCCCGAGCACGCTTGCGTGCTTGAAGATTATTCACCACTCTCTTCTTCCACCGGCGTCCGGTTCTTGCACTTCGTGCATTCGTACACCTCTTTGTTCCGGTAGGTGCGGCGGGCGAGGACGCCGTCACACCCTTCCACCTCGCATTTTTGGGTAGAGGGTTCGAATTTGGAGATGAACTTGCACTGGGGATAGTGCTCGCATCCCCAGAACGCTCCGCGCCGGGACTGGCGCCAGATCAGTTTTCCGCCGCAGTCGGGGCAGGGGACTTCGGAGACCTTCTGCTCGGCAAGGGTTTTCGTGTTTTTGCACTTGGGGTAGGCGCTGCAGGCGAGGAACTTCCCGTTACGCCCGTTTTTGACCACCATCGGGGCCCCGCATTTGTCGCACACCTCCTCGGTCGTCTCTTCGGGCTCGGAAGATTCTCCCTCTTTTTTCTCCCCTTCGACCTGTTCGGTGTATTTGCATTTGGGGAAGCCGCTGCATGCGATGAACTCGCCGTAGCGCCCCGAGCGCAGCAGCAGCTCGCTGCCGCACTGCGGGCAGTTGCGTCCCAGCGGCTTGGCCATTTTCAGGCTGGCGATGGCGGTTTTCCCCGCTTCGACCTTTTCGATAAAGGGGTAGTAGAAATCAAGGAGGATCTTGTGCCACGATTTCCCCGACTCGCTGATCTCATCAAGCGTCTCTTCCATCGTGGCGGTGAAGCTGGCGTCGACGATCTCCTCGAAGTGTTTCTCCAGGAGTTCGGTCACCGTAAAGGCGATCTCGGTCGGGACGATGGCGCGCTTCTCGATCTCGATGTAGTTACGCGCCTGCAACGTCGAGATCGTCGGGGCGTAGGTCGAGGGACGCCCGATCCCCTCGGATTCGAGCTTTTTGATCAGGCTCGCTTCGGAGTAGCGCGAGGGGGGCTCGGTGAAGTGCTGCTCGCAGGCGATGCTTTGGAGCTCGATCACATCCCCGGTGTTCAGCGTCGGGAGGAGTTTGTCCTTGTCGTCGCTCCCGGTAACGCGGTAAAACCCGTCAAACAGCAGCTTTCGCCCCGTCGCGCGGAATTCGGATTTTGGCGAGACGAAGGTGATGCTCTGCTGTTCGAACCGCGCGTCGTTCATCTGGCAGGCGAGGAAGCGGTTGTAGATGAGACGGTAGAGCTTGATTTCGTCGGGTTTGAGATAGGCCGCGGCCACCTCTGGGGTGAACGAGAGCATCGTCGGGCGGATCGCTTCGTGCGCCTCCTGCGCCCCCTTGGCTTTTTTGACGTAAACTTTGGGGTTGGCGGGGAGGTAGGCTTTTCCGTAGCGCTCGCCGATCAGCTCGCGCGCCGCTTCGACCGCCTCGGTCGCGAGGTTGAGCGAGTCGGTACGCATGTAGGTGATGACCCCGCTGGTTCCCTCGGGGGTCTTGACCCCCTCATAGAGCGCCTGGGCGACCATCATCGTCTTTTTGGGCGAGAATCCCAGCTGGGAACTGGCCGCCTGCTGGAGCGTCGAGGTCATGAACGGCGGAGGGGTCGAGCTTTTACGCTCTTTCGTCTCGATCTCGCCGACGGTGTACGCCTCGGCCTTGAGGGTCTCGACGATGTGCTTCGCCTCGTCTCCTGTCTTGATCGAGAGCTTGTCGATCTTTTCCCCGGCGTATTGGGTCAGCGTCGCCTCGATGTCGGGGCGAAACGCCGTGTCGATGCTCCAGTACTCCTCGGGAACGAACGCCCGGATCTCCCGCTCCCGGTCGACGACGATTTTGAGCGTCGAGGACTGGACCCGTCCGGCGGAGAGCCCCTTTTGGATCTTGGAGGCCAGCAGCGGGGAGAGCTTGTATCCCACGATCCGGTCCAGCAGGCGGCGCGCCTGCTGGGCGTTCACCCGGTCCATGTCGATGGTGCGCGGGGTTTCGAGCGCATGGGTGATCGCGCTTTTCGTGATCTCGTGGAAGACGATCCGGGGCAGCATTGCCGGGTCCTTGTCGATCGCGTGGGCGATGTGCCACCCGATCGCTTCCCCCTCGCGGTCCTCATCGGTCGCGATGTAGATCTGATCGGACTTTTTGGCCAGTTCCTGGATCTGCTTGACGGTGGCGGTGCTGTCCTCGCTGACCCGGTATTCGGGGAGGAGGGTTTCATTTTCGATCTTGATCCCGAAACGGTTTTTGGGTAGGTCGCGGATGTGCCCCTTGGAGGCGATCACTTCGAAATCTTTGGAGAGAAAGTTTTTGATGGTCTTGGCCTTGGCCGGAGACTCGACGATGATGAGTTTCAAATAGTCAATCCTATATATATGGATGGTTAGCCGTACAAATTTCGAAAGTGTAACAAAAAAAATGGTCGTTAAGATTAAATTTATAATATAGAACGCCAACGGGGTGCAATTTCATGTTTTTGAATTTTCTTTTTCGGTTAAAGTTTTTTTATTGTTCTTCCGATATAGTTAGTAAGCAGCAAGGACGCTGAAATACACGAAACGGGCCTCAGAGCTCGGATAAAAGGATTTAAAATGGGTTTCAGAATTAACACCAATATCGCAGCGATGAACTCTCATACGGCTGCTACGATGAACAACCGTAATTTGGACAATTCATTGGCCAAATTGAGTACGGGTCTGCGTATCAACAAAGCAGCGGATGATGCATCAGGGATGGTTATTGCCAACTCATTGCGTTCGCAGGCTTCGGCACTCGGACAGGCGATCGCAAACGGAAATGATGCGATCGGTCTGATTCAGACGGCGGACGGAGCGCTCGATGAATACTCCAAAATCCTCGACACGATCAAAACCAAATCGGTTCAGGCCGCATCGGACGGTCAGAACACCGCATCACGTCTGGCGATCCAAAAAGACATCGACCGCTTGATGGAAGAGCTCAACGTTATCGCGAAAACGACGTCGTTCAACGGGCAGAAACTCCTTTCCGGTACGTTTGTCAACAAAGAGTTCCAGATGGGTGCCAATGCGAATGAAAGTATCAAAGCCTCAATCGCTTCCACCGAAACAAGTCAGATCGGTCAGACCAGCCGCGCCAAACTCGAAATTTCGACATTCGGTGAAAACCAGCTTAGCCTCAAAAGCGCGACAACCGGTAAAACGATCCAGCTCGAATCGTTCAACCTGCAAGCCAACAACAACCCTGAAAACGGGATGGGGAAAGTCGCTGATATCATCAACAAATACAGCGGCGAGACCGGTATCACGGCCAAAGCTGTCGTTAATGTTACCAGTGGTGTTATCGCAGCGGGTACAACGGGAGCAGATTTTGCCATCAACGGCGTGACGATCGGGGCGATCAACGTTTCGGCAAACGACAGCCAGGGGACTCTCCTCAACGCGATCAACGCGAAAACGACTGAAACCGGCGTAACGGCTACGAAAACCGAAGACGGTGCCATCAAGCTTACATCCAATGACGGGCGTGCGATCAGCGTAACCGGCGACATGAGTGGGGTTATGGGTAAATCGGCTGACGATATGAGTACGATGGGACATCTTGAAGTCGTACAGGCCGGATCGTCAACATTCTCTATCACCGGGGCTAATCTCGGAACAGCGGTGGGTGAAGATATCACAATGACCGGTACTATGGTCACTATTCAGGATTCTTCTCTGGCAATCGGAAGTATCATCATTTCTGACAGTAAGCTTGCTGCCGGAACAACGCTTGGATCAGAGGTTACTGCGTCCATTTCCATGGAAGCTCTGAGTGCTACCAAAGACTGGACGCTGGCAGCGGGAACAACCCTGGGTTCAGGTGCGACGTTGAATGATGGTACGGAACTGGTTTCCAAAATCACTATGCGTGAGACGGCTACACTAAGTGGGGATATGTTGCTTAAAGCAGGTTCTACCCTTGGTTCCAATACGGTTTTCGATGCGGGAACGGTTTTGAATCAGGATATTACCGTTGCAGGTAAAACGTACAAAGCGGGAACAACGTTGACTACAGACCTGACGTTGACATCGAGCTTGACGCTCAGCAAAGATATGGTGATGACCGTTGATGCGCAAAATCCAAATGCCGCAGTGGCATCGGGTACCGTCTTGGTAGCGGGAAGCGTTCTGGGTGCGGATATCGTGACGACCGGAACATCGGTTCTTCAGTCGGATATGACGTTCAAAGCGGGCAGTACACTGGGTTCAGGCACATCTTTGGCAGCTGGATCAATGGTAAATGACCAAATTACCATTTCAGGTGATGAAACGACAACGCAGGAGATGGTGCTGAAGCTCGGATCGACGTTGCAGAGCGATTCAAAATTGGCAGAGGGATCAACGATTGGCGGTGAAATGACGCTTGCCGGCGCAGTAGCACTCAATCAGGATATGGTCATCAAAGCCGGATCGATGCTCAATACGGGTACCGTTCTTAAAGCCGGTACGGTCCTGACTCAAGATCTGACCGATGCTCAAGTCGGTGGCGGTGCCGGTTCCGGGCTCAAGGCAGGTACCGTTCTGGGGAATGATATCACCACAACGGACGATATCTATGTCACTAAAGATTTCGTCATGCTGAAAGGGTCAACAGCGACGGGTGCGACGCTGGGGACACTGGCGGCTGAATCTGTATTGGCCGCAAACGGCGGTAACCAGAACAGTGTAAACCTGAGTGATGAAGAGTTCACCAACCTCTCCAATATCGACGTAACGACGCTCGAAGGGGCGATGAAAGCGATCGATACACTGAGTG
>CAZBIR010000029.1:0-22899 GCA_964491035.1 uncultured Sulfuricurvum sp. | reverse complement strand
GCTCCGAAACCGGAGCTTATGATGAGAGATGAGAGCAAGAGAGAATGGGTAATTCGGCGGCTTTTTACCATCGCACTTCCTTGAGTTTTTGAGTTAAAGTGTACGATTATGAATAAATAGTGTTACATTTGTGTTAATTGCCTATGCAAAGAATCAGTTAAGAAAAAATCCGTTTCGATCGGTGGCGGTATAATGGCGAAAAAAATTCGGAGAGAAACATGACAATCTGGCACAACCCCAAATGTTCGAAATCGCGCGAAGCGCTGAAACTGGTAGAGGAAAAAGGGGGCGCTCACGACGTCGTCAGATACCTTGACGCCCCGCCCAGCCGCGACGAGATCGTCGAATTGCTCAAAAAGCTGGGGATTTCGGCGCGGGAGCTGATGCGGACCAAAGAGGAATTGTACAAGGAACTCGGATTGGCGGAAGTGAGCGATGAAGCAAAGCTGATCGACGCGCTGGCGGAGCATCCCCGCCTGATCGAGCGCCCCGTCCTTATCGAAGGAAACCGCGCCGTGATCGGCCGTCCCGTCGAAAAAGTGGTCGAATTTCTGGGGTGATCCTTAGTCCAACCCTTCGACCCTGATTCCTGCGGGATAGGTGACGCCAAAACGCAGCGGAAGGGTCCGTTTGGCATGGGGGGGAAGTTCGAGGTTCCACGTCACGACCCCGTTCTCGGAGATTTCGGCTTCCCCTTTTTTCGGTTCGTCGAGACGGACGCGGATCTGCTCGTTGCGGGAGCGGGGGAAATGATCTTCCACACGCAGGCGCACGGTCTGGTTTTTGGTGTTGGTGATTTCATGGGTGTAGCCGTATTCGACCTCGGTTTCGGGGGAGAGAATTCCCTTTTCCTTCGTGTATTTCTTCGTCTGTTTCCGCTCGATCCTGATCCCTTCGTCGATTCCGAACGAGAGTTCTTCGGCTTCTTGGGGGTAGAGGGTTTCGGGGGCGGTATGGGAGCCTACGACCCGGCCATCCAGGATGAGGGTCATCTCGCCGGGGAGGAGCGCGAAGGGAAAGGGGTTAGCCGTTTCGGCGCTCATGTAGGCATGGGGGGAGACCCCGGGGACGGCGCGGTAGCGAAAATCCCCCCTGCTTATGGCCGAAGCGATGAAGAACCGGTGGGGCTCACCGTCGGAGGGGACCGTTTGTGCGGAGGGGAGCCGGACGCTGAAGGAAGTCGTTTCTTCGCGCAGGGAGGGGGCCGGAGGGGCGAAGCCCCCATCGGCGTAGGGAGCGGCCGCTTCGAAGGCGAGCGCTTTGGCCCGTACCGGCGGGGCAGGGCGGTAAACATCGAGGTACCATCCCTCCAGCGGCGCCGGGGCCTGCGAACCCAGGGGACGGGCGGTGGAGATCTCGATCGGCGTTTCCCGCCACTCCTCGCCGCTGGATTGGGTGATCGAGACGTAGCCATTCCATTCGATCTCCCCCGAGGCCGTGTCGGCCCGGAGGGTGTAGAGGGGAGTCCAGCGGGCGTTTGGGGTGAGATAGGAGAGTTCCAACGGCTGGTTTTTGAGAGTATCGGGGGACCAGACGTTCACCTCGATGATTTTGACCGGTTGGGGCGTTTCGAGGCGGGAGAGCTCTTTTTCGAGACGGGCTTTTTCGTCACGGAGCTCTTTGAGGCGTGCTTCCAGGGCGGCCGACTTGGCGTAGTGTTCCGAAAGCGATTTTTCGAGGAAGCGGGTGTGGGATTCGATTTCACCGGCCGAGGGGCGGTGGTTCTGGGGGAACGGGGAGAGGCGTTTGAGAAAATCGGCGGCGTTTGAAATCGCGGCGGCCTCCCCCGTCCGGGCGCGGATCAGCCCCTCCGTTTCTTCGAGTCTGGCGCGAAGCCGGACGATCGCTTCGTCGGAGCGTCTGAGGAGGTGGGTCTGGCGCACGTTGACGCCGGTGATCCTGAGCTCTTTTCCCAGCCGTACCTGGAGCGAATCCTCCATCATCTGGGAGGGAAGAGCGGGGATACGGATCGTGTTATCCCCTTTTTGGAGTGACACTTTGCCGTTTCGCAGGATCAGGGCGCTGTCGGGGTAGAGGATCACCCTCTCGATTTTCGGGACGATCTCCGTTTCGGTCCGCGCCGTAAGAGGGCCGGAAGCCATCATGAGGGCCAGCAGGGGGAGGAGGAGTCGATCGGGTGCAGAACGTTTCATCTGGGGGCTCCGGGGTCGATGTATCCCGTCAGTATCCCCTTTTGCGTGTAAAAAGCTCCTTAACGAAAACGACGTCAGTAGAGGCGGCGCTCTTCCCTGGCGTTCCATGCGCAAAAAAGCGCTTTTCCTTTTTCGGTCTCCAAAGGCTGCAGGGAGAGGGTGGTCTGCGGGTTTCGGATCATCGCGTAGAAACGCTCGTCGTCAAATCCCCCCTGTGCCGCATCCTCCATCGTCGCGCCGTAATAGACCGTCGGTATCCGGGCCCACAATACCGCCCCCAGGCACATCGGGCAGGGGTAGCAGCTGGTGTAGAGAACACAGCCGGAGAGATCATACGTCCCCAATGCTTCGGAAGCCCGCCGAATCGCGAGGATTTCGGCGTGGGCGGTGGGGTCGTTGGATTTGAGCACCTCGTTGTGGGCGCGGGCGATGACTTCGCCGTCTTTGACGATGAGCGCGCCGAAGGGGCCGCCGTCTCCGCGTTCCATCCCTTCCAGCGCTTCATCGAATGCGTTCTGCATGGGATTATTCATGGGAAGATTGCTCCTTGGCTTCGACAAGTCGGTGTTCGAAATTGAACACGTTGAGCTCGATGACGACGAACGCCAGCATCCACAAAAAGGCGTCGTAAAAATCGAGGACCTCCCCTTCGATTCCCCAGATGATCGCAAAAACGAGCAGGGCCGCGTACAGTCCCCCCTTGATGAGGTTTCGCACCTTCCACCCGTTTTTGTGGTAGGGACCGGGAAAATAGACGTCGTACTGGAGGGCGAGGACGACCAGGATCCACGTGAGGGCGTTGGCGAAGTCAAGCCACTCGCTCTCCTGGAAATAGCTGTAGCACGAATAGACGACAACCCCGTATCCGAAAAGGCTCAGAGCCCCGATGATGAGGGGTTCGAGTGTGCCCGTATAGGCCTTGCCCATCGATCGGGTTTCCCATTCGAACAGCCCCAAAATGACCACCCATGCGGCGGTGTCGATCATTTCGGTGAAGGTTCCGTGGAGGGCATAGAGGTAGACGTTGAACGCCAACAGGGAATATACGGTGTATTTAAAGAGGATGAACTGCCCGGTCCGGCTGGTGAGGTAGCGACGGGTGAATCTCATCGTTTGGCCCCGGCGACGCATGAGGGGGCGAGGAGTTCGGGACGGTACTCGAAATGCATCGTGTCGTAGTGGTACCACCGCCCCCCCCAGACGAAGCCGTGTTTCTCGAAGATCCTCACGATCGAGAGGGGCATCGTGTTTTTATACCCGATACGCGCGGTTTCGGCCGAGGCTTCGTCTTTCCAGTACTGGGTCGTGGCGGGGGCGAGGTCGATGGCGATCCCGAAGCTGTGCATCGAGAGGCGGTCGGTGTCCTTGATGACGCGGTAGGCGTACGTCGTCGCCCCCTCGGCCCAGATCCGATCCGATTCGGGGAGTTTTGCGATCTCCTGGCCGATGGCGTAGAGTTTTTTGTCGACCCCGTCCACTTTCGTAACGGGGAGCTTGACCGAACCTTTGAGCGTCGGCCAGGTGATCGTCACGAGATTTTTTTCGATCGATTTTTTATCCTTGCCGTAGAGGGCCTGGAAAAAGGGCTGGTAGCGCAGCCGTCCGGGGCTGTGAAGATAGGGTGGGGGGGTAACGCTGCCCCCCGCGTCGTAGCGCTGAGAGAGCTGGGTCGAGAGATCGGCATGGTCGATCTTCTGGTCCCACGTCCCTTTGGGCGCATCGGTGCGGTAAGGGAACCGCTCGCCGCTTCTGAGGAGGATTGTGTTTTCATCCGCCGAGGCGACGAGGGAGGGGTACCCCTCGACGTAGCACTGGGGATTCCCCCACAAAAGGGTGGACAAAGCCGCTCCCGCTATCCAGACAAACCGCATTTTCGCTCCTTTTTCAAACCCCGCCATTTTAGCGAATGATGACCAAAACGTTGTCGTTTTTGGTCCGCAGTTTCAGCCATTCTTCGATCCGTGCCCGCTCGGCGGTACTGAGCCGCCCCGAAGCGTTGAGGATGACGCGGGTTGCGGAGCGGTTGTGTTCGGCGGCCCGGGGATCGTACCCCAGCGAGAGGAGGGGCTCTTTGACTTTGGGAAAGAGCGTTTCCAGTTCGGCCGCGACGGCGGCGTGGAGCTGCCGGGACTCTTCGGTACGTTTGAGTTTCTCTTTGAGCCCCTGGAGTTCTCTGGCCTGTTCGCGCAGCGCGATCTGGCTGTTTTGGTAGAGTTCGGTGATGATCCCGGTTTTGAGGCTGGAGAGATCGACGCTCTGGCCGTTGGTGTTTTGGTAAATGCTCAAAACGGCTTTTTCGGGCCCCTCCTGTCGCAGCCGCACCTGTATGGCGTCAATCTCTTCGGGCGGGATCGGTTCGCCGATCAAAAACACCTTGATCTCTCGCGTTTTCGGGTCGATTTTCATCTGGGCGACGTCGGTGGTCGGAAATTCGAAGGTTTCGGAGACGAACTGGGAGGCTTTGGCCCGGAAGACCTCCTCGCCGACGAGCTGGTAGGCGAGGTAGGAGCTGGGAAGGAGGGTGATGATGACGACGGCGGCGATGTAGCGCTGCGCGCGTACCGCGAGGGCGGGATCGACGTATTTCTTTTCGGTGACGTTGAATGCGCGGACAATGATGAATGACGCCAGCGCGATGAAAACGAAGTTGATCGTGTAGAGGTAAAATGCCCCGAAAAAGAACTCCCAGTTCCCGCTGGCCAGTCCGAACCCGGCGGTACACAGCGGGGGCATCAGGGCGGTCGCGATCGCGACGCCGGGGATGACGTTGGATTTTTCCTTTCGGGTCAGGGCGACGATCCCCGCCAGCCCCCCGAAGAGGCCGATGAGGACGTCCCACGCGGTGGGAGAGGTGCGGGCGAGGAGCTCGGAATGGGCGGTGTCGAGCGGCGAGGCCCAGAAATAGAGGGTCGAGGTCAAAAGCCCGACCAGCGTCGCGAAAGCGAGGCTGATAAAGGAGCGGCGCAGCAAGGAGAAGTCGTTGATCCCCGCCCCGTACCCGATCCCCATGATCGGCCCCATCAGCGGCGAGATGAGCATCGCCCCGATGATGACGGCGGTGGAGTTGACGTTGAGCCCGATCGAGGCGACGAAGATCGCGAACATCAAAATCCACAGGGTCGCCCCCCGCATCTCGATTTCGCCGCGTATCCGTTCGTCGATGACATCGTCGGAGGCCATATCCTCGGCGAGGCTGAGGCGTTCTTTGAGGATCGCTTTTAGGTTGAGCCAGGTGCGGTGTTCACTGACGCGGTCCATGTTCGTCCTTTGTGTCCGTTTGGATGCCATTATACCCCAGGAAAGTAATCCCATTCGGTATAATAGCCCTCATTAAAATCAAAGGTGGAGTGATGTTTTTTCCGAATCTGGGGCTGATTGCGACGACGAACGTGATTACGGTCGATATCCACGACACGGTACAGGACGCGCTGGAGAAAATGCACGCCTCAAATCATCGCAGCGTCGTGGTTGTCAACGGGCCGCTCCACTACATCATCACGACCAAGGACCTGATCCGCTGCCGCATGGAGGGGACTCCCTTTGACACCCCCCTCTCCCAGCTTCCGCTGCGCCCCCTCCCGATGATCGACAAGGAGAGCAACATCATCAGCGCCCTCAACCTCACCAACGAAATCGACGAACACATCTGCGTCTGCAACGAGGACGGCAGCCTCTATGGCCTCGTCACCAACAGCGACATCGTCTCCAGCGTCGATCCGCAGGTGATCCTCGATACCCTCCAGATCGCGACGATTTTCGATCGAAAATACGGCTTCCGGAGTTTTGATCCCGCGACAGCGATGGGGGAGGTGATGACGTACCTCAAAGACAGCCCCAGCGACTGCGTCGTCGTGCAGGAGGGGAACGTCCCGGTGGGAATCCTCACCTCCAAAGATATCCTCCGCTTTATCGGGGAGGGCAAATCCGAATCGATCCCGGTGGGTGCCGAGATGTCCTCGCCGATCATGACGCTGGAATCGCGCGCCTCGATCAGCGATGCGCTGGAATTTCTCAAACGTCACCGTTACAAACGGATCGTCGTCACCGACGACGCGGGGCATATCCTGGGGGTGGTGACGCAGCAGGACCTGATCTCGCGCACCTACCTCAAATGGTCGCAGCTGATGCGGGACCATTTCGAGCAGTTCGAGGAGCTGACCCGGATCCTCCAGCAAAAGAACAGCCACCTGACGGCCCTGGCGACGAAAGATGCCCTCACCGGGATCCACAACCGCCACATGTTTGCCGAACTTTTTGCGAACGAACATGCCCTGATGAAACGCCAAAACGGCAAACTGACCCTCCTGATTCTCGATCTGGACCATTTCAAGGCGATCAACGACACCTACGGCCACAATATCGGGGATTATGTCCTCAAAACCTTCGCACAGCGGGTCCAGGGCTCGATCCGCGAAGCCGACGTTTTCGCCCGGTGGGGCGGGGAAGAGTTCGTCCTGATGCTGCGGGGGGCTTCGTGCGAAGAGGGGTATACGGTAGCCGAAAAGGTCCGCCTGATCGTCGGAGGGGAACCGTTTGACGAGGTCGGCCGCATCACGTGCAGCATCGGGATGACCGAGGTATCGGGTTCCGATTCCCTGCAGGATGCGATCGAGCGCGCCGACGGAGCCCTCTACGCCGCCAAAGAGGGGGGACGCAACCGGAGCGTCGCGTGTTCGGGGGAGCGCTGATCACCCCCCGGCAATCATCTCCGTGACCCCCATCACGATCTCGACGGCGATCAGGAGGATGATGATCCACTCCAGAAATTCGCTTTTTTTGTGGTTGATGATGTCCATCACGAGCATCACGTCCTCTTTGATCTGGGAGAGTTTGGCGAGGGCCACTTCGTGGCGGTCATAGAGTTCGAGGATGTAGGCCATCCGTGTGTAGAGTGCTTCGGCCTCCTCGTCGTCCCAGAGGATGTTGGGTTTATCCAGCAGCAGCAGGTTGCTGACCATGTCGTGGCGGGTGAGGGCGAGCCGTTTGGCAAACTGCATCAATCGGCCGCGTCGGGTGAACGAGTAGGTATGGATCGACTCGACGATCCGGCGGCTCTGGGCGAAGAGGGAGTTGAGCCGCTTTTCGTATTTCTCCAGCCCGACGCTCTGCGATACCGCGAGGGCGACGACGTTGAGGTTCACCGTCGAAATCTCCCGCAGCAAGATCGCCTCGTTGGTGACCCTGAACGGTTCGCCCAGCAGGGGATCGATATGGAGGGGATAATCCTGGGTGATGAGCTCTTCTTTTTCGTTCAGGGTGATCCCCAGCACCGAGAGGGCGTCGAGAATGGTTTTTTTCTCCTCCGCGATGAGGGTGAGGACCCCGAAGGGGGCGAGGACGACGTGGAGCGTTTCGTTGTGGCCGTAATAGCCGTTTTCGATCCCCCGGTTCATCGTCACGTCAAGGGCGTAGCCGATCGCGGTATGGGCGATCGGGCGGTCGAGGTAGAGGGAGAGGAGATTCATGGGGCCCCTTTAACCGAAATTTAGTCACCTTTATTGTATCATCCCCGCATTACAATGAGGTGACTATGCGCAAAAAAATAACGGTTGGATTGATAGGGCTGGGGCTGGGATGGAGTATGGCTGCCGCCGACGTCTCCGAGATGATTTTCTACCCCGAGGCCGATTTCGCGGAGGGGATTTTCCACTTCAACTACCAGGGCGATAAACATAAAAACTACGCGTTCATGTTCGAAAAAGGGTTCGACCCCGAGCGGATCGTCTACGTCCGTCCCGCTAACCACCGGATCGAAAAGCTCTCCGAGGGGATGCTCAAGGTCTCGTTTGCCAATACCGACCGCTACTCGTACCTCCAGCGGGCCTACCGGGACGATTTTCTCGTCTCCGACGAAAACGGGATCGTAAAAATCCTCCTCAGCGGGGGGGACTGCAAATCGAGCTCGGATTGCGTCACGGCCGAAAACATCCTCACGGTCAACGTCCCCAAGGGGTACGCCGTTCGCAAGCTGCAGGGGCTCGACCAGGATCTGCGCCCTCTCAAAAACCCCCAGTGGCAGCGCAAAGGGAACACCTTTACCCTCACCGCACGCGACGTCAAGGGGGCCTGCATCATGATGGAGCTCGAGAGGCTCAGACCCGGGCAGGCGGCACTCCACGCCCCCCTTCCTGCCGCCTCGCGTCCCGTCGCTCTCAAACCCGCTGCGCCGGAGCCGGCAGCTCCGAGCGTTCCGGCGGTCGTTGTCGCGTCCCCGGCTCCCAAGCCCCCGGTTGTCGAGGTGAACCCGAAACCGGTTGTCGAGCCCGCGCTCCCCTCCGCCCCGGTTGCCGTACCCGAGCCCAAGCCCGAGCCGGTGGCCGCCGTCGTGACGCCTCCCGCCGCGAAACCCTCCCCGGCTCCCGTTTCGGCGGCTGAGAAAGCGGCAGAGCCTCCCCACCCCTATTTCCGCAATTTTCAGCTCTTCGAAAATCAGGCGGTCGTCGGGCTGAGCCGTGAGGGGAAAGCGCGTCTGGCCGCATGGGCCAAAGCGTTCCTGGAATCGGGATACCGTTCGGTGACGGTCGAGGGGTATACCGACTCGATCCCCCCGCAGCGGCTCAAATACCTCTACGCGACCAACGAAATCCTCTCCACCGCCCGCGCGCAGGCCGTGGCCGATTATCTCGCGACGCAGGGGATCGACGCGTCGCGCATCACGGTCGTGGGCAAGGGGGCGCTCAACCCCGTCGCGTCCAACGACACCGAAGAGGGGCGCTCCAAAAACCGCCGGATCGAGTTCGTTCTCAGATAGACGCCGCCGCCCCGTAGCGGACGACCCGGTCTCTCCCCCCGTTTTTGGCTTCATAGAGCGCTTCGTCGGCTTTTCGGACGAGATCCTCGGCGTTCTCATCCTCCCGCATCCCGTATACCCCGAAACTGGCAGTCTGGCGATACCCCTGCGTGATGGGATCGGTCGAGATCAGCGTGCGGAGTTTTTCGGCGAGCGTCGCGGCTTCGGTTTCGTCGGTTTCGGGACAGATGATCAAAAACTCCTCTCCTCCCCACCGTCCTATCGTATCGCTGCGGCGCGAATGGTCGCGGAAAACGGCCGCGCAGTGCTGGAGCACCCGGTCCCCGGCATGGTGGCCGTAGGTGTCGTTGACCTCTTTGAAGTGATCCAGATCGATCATGATGACCGAGAGGGCCCGGCGGTAGCGGCGGGCAGCTGCGAATTCTCGGTGGAGCGCTTCATCGAGCCGGAGGCGGTTGGCTACCCCCGTCAGCGGGTCGGTCGAAGAGAGGCGGCGGAGCTCTTCGTTGGCCTCGCGGAGCTCTTTTTCACTGAGCTTCTGGGCGTCGATCGCCTTTTGGAGGCGCCGGTTCAGAAGCTTCTGCCTGCGGGAATAATACAAAAGGATCGCAATGAGGAGCGAGAGGGGGACGACGAACTGGATGACCCGGTTCCATGAAAAGCCCCGGGTGTATTCGACCCGTACGTGGCGGTTGTAGATTGCGTCGCGCTCTTCGGGGGTGATTGAATCGAGCCCTTTTTGGACGATCCCCGCAAAGATCGGCCAGTCGCTCCGTATCCCCATCGAAAGCTCTGAGCGGTGGGGGAGCTCGCCCGAAATCTTGAGGTTCGAGAAGCCGTATTTTTTGATGGCGTGGGTGATGGCGGCGGTGTTGTCGACAAACGCGAACGCTCTCCCCGAAGAGACCGCCTCAAGCCCCTCTTCGACCGTATCGACGCTGAGGCGTGTGAGGTGGGGATAGTAGCGCCGCAGGATCTCTTCGCTCAGGTAGCCGCGCGCGACGGCGATCGTTTTGCCTCCCAGCTCGCCCGTTCCGCCGAGGTAGTCGACTTCCCTGTCGGTGAGAATCACCATCCGGAAATTGAGATAGGGGGTCGTGAAGAGAGCGTATTTTTCCCGCTCTGCGGTCCGGACGGCGCAGGGGTACATGTCGAGCTCGCGTTTTTCCATTTTGGCGACGGCGTCTTTCCACACCCCCCGGGTGTAGGGCTCGAATTTTACCCCAAGCTTTTGCGAGAGAAGCGCCATGTAATCGGCGGCGATCCCCCGGTACTCCCCTTTTTCATCCAGGTATTCAAACGGCGCCCACCCCGTATCGATGGCGGTACGGATCACGGGGTGCTGCCGGAGCCACTCTCGCTCTTTGGGGGTGAGCTGAAGGGAATCGGCGCGGCTTTCGCGGTAGAGATAGTCGTCGAAAGGGACGGTGGAGGTGATGAGGCCGTGGCGGTAGAGAAGGTGCTGGATGTATTCGAACCGCCCCGAATCGAGCGTTCCGATGGGAATCGTGGCGGGGGAGATGACCGCTTCGATCCCCTCGGCCTCGTAGCGCAGATGTTCCCGTGATTTGGCGGGGGCGTATTTCGTATGGATGAGATTGATGAGTTCCTCTTTGTGCGACAGGGCGTATTGCCATCCCCGGATCGTCGCCCGCTTCATCGCCGCGACCCGTTTGGGGTGGCTGCGGAGCTCTTTTTGGGAAGTGAAGAGGATATCGCCGTAGAGGTCGACGCCGTAGTGCTGGGGGTTGATGATGTTTGTTTCGACGTTGGCCTGGAAAAGGGCGTAGGGCTCGTTGGTCAGGTAACCGTGGTGGGCGTCGACCTCCCCTTTACGGAACGATTCGACGTCAAAATGGGTTTTCAGCCGTTTGAACCCTTTTTCCATGACCCCCGTTTCGTGGAGCATCGCCAGCAGCGCGAGGCCGTCGGTATCGAGCGGGTAGAGGGCGATTTTTTTACCCGCGAGTTTATAGGGGCTGTCGATGCCGCTGCTTTTGAGGGTCATGAGGACGTTCGGGGAGTGCTGGAAGATCGGGGCGACGATGACGACGGGCTCCTTGCGGGCCTGGTAGGCGAAGAGGACCGAATCGGCGATCCCGTACTCGCTCTCGCCCGAGAGGACCTGCGCGACGTTGTTTTTCGAGACGTCGCGGTCTTTGATGGTGACCTCGAGCCCCTCTTCGCGGTAAAACCCTTTTTCGAGGGCGGCGTAGTAGCCGGCGAACTGGAACTGGTGGTGCCATTTGAGCTGGAGGGAGACTTTTTCAAGGGCGGCGAGGGGGAGGATCAGCAGCAGCCAGACGATCCCCACCCGCAGCAGCGTTGTCATGCTACATCTGCTCGTAGAGGTCGAAGAGATCGATATGATCGGGGAGGCGGGTTTTGCCGTCACGGTGGGAACGGGTATAGCCCACGAGCCGTTTGAAGTGTTTGCGGAGGTGGTAGGCATCGGGGACGTTGGGGCGGAACCAGTCCCCTTTGGCGCTGAAGAGCCAGTCGATGACCCCTTTGATGTCGAGGAGGGTGTAGCCGTGGGCGTCGATGAGGAGCTTGATCTGTCTGGCCCAGCTCATGACGTCGAAGGGCTCCTCGAACTGCGGATCGATGGAAGCGAGACGGCGGATGAAATACTGCGCCATTTCGAACTCTTCGCCGGAGGGTTTGGCCTCGTCGCTGAGGGCTTGCGAAACGACGGCGGGGGTTTTGGAGACACTTTCCCGGCGCAGCCACCGTTCAAATTCGGCTTTCCAGTCGAAGGAGCGGCGGTTCTGGGAGCGCTGGTAGAGGTTGAAATCCTCAAACACCCCCCGGCTTACCCCTTCGCTGTCGCAGAGCTCCAGTGCGTAGGCGTAGAGCTCTTCGAACGCCTCGTTGGAGAGGTTGAGGTAGTGGTTGGAATCGACGTATTCGCTCACCGCCGCTGCGGGGGAGGGGAGGCTTTCCTGCGGCAGCGGGGCAAAGGCGTAGCGGACCATCATCCCCTCCGGACTCTTGCGCCGGGCCGAAGTGAGGATGTTCTTTTTGACGAGGGCGTCGAGTGCCTCGACCACCTCGCGGGGGGAGTGGCGCAGCGAAGCGGCCAGTTGCGAGGCCTCGACTTCTGCGGGTTTTTCCCCCCACCGCTGGGTATGCCGGGCGATGAGGGGGAGAAGGGCGCGCTCCAGCAGGCTGAGGTCGTCGCGCTCGATCAGGCTCTCGGGGAGGAAAATCATCGCCGCAGCCTCGCTTTTACGGGGGCGGCGATGAGGTCGGGCCCGGCGTGGGCGCGGCGGAGGATCTCCTCGGTGTAGGCGTGCGTAACCCGCGCTTCGAAAAGCCCCCGATCGAGCGAGACGTAGTCGTAGATCCATTTTTTCCCCAGCGCTTTGACGACGTTGATATCGGTTTCGTCGAGGAGGGGTTTTTCCTCGTCCGGGCGGCGGATCGAGGTGAAACGGATCGCTTCGAACCGCTCCAGGGCGCTTTTTTCTCCGTTGCGCTCCAGGGTGATCGTGCGCCGCAGGTCGTACATCAGGCGGTAGAGGTTCTCGCTCCGTTCGCGCGCTTCGCGTTCGATCGGGGTGAGGGTTTCCTCCTCGAATTCGGCGGCCACCTGCGCGATTTTTTCAAACCCGTTTTTAAAGGGCATGTTCCCCGCCGAAAGGCGGCGAAAAAACTCGCGATACTGCGAGGGGCGCAGGGAGCGTACCAGATCGGCGACGTGGGCGCGGAGGTTGATGTCCTCCTCGATCTTGAAATACTCCATAAGCGAGGTAACGAACTGGGCTTTGATTTGGTCTTCGGTCACGTTTTGCATAAATAGAGTATAGCACGGTTCGATTGAGAGTTGCGTTAGCGCCTTTTGATCGTGTCGAAAATAGGGTACAATATGGCGGGTGTTCGCGAGGATACCCTAATCCGAAACCGAAAAAGTCCGACATGCTCACCATCAACGAAACGGTGATCCCCGAAGGGGACGCCGAACTGGGAGACAACCTCCTTTATTACGACTACAACATCGATCATCTCCTCTCGCTCGAAGCCAAAGGGCTTACGATGGAAGACGAGGGGTACATCAGCGCCTACCGCTCGTTCGAGGGGGAGGTGTACGAAAACTACATCTACGAAAAACTCCTCCGTTTCGCGGCCAACGAGCCCAAAATCAAGAGCTTCATCATCAAGGGGCCTCACAAGCACCGAACCCGCGCCCGGAGCGACGCCCTCTCGGTCAGCTGGAAAGGGCAGATCATCTATCGCGCCCGCCACAAGGAGATCGGGGAGTTCGACGGGCTGCTGTTTACCGACAAAGAGCTCTATTTCGTCGAGATGACCCTCGTCAAATCGGTCAGCAACCTCAAAAAGCGGCTCCGTAAAAAAAGGGCGCTCCTGGAGGTCCTCTTTCCCCGCTACAAGGTGCGCTCGCTCCTCGTCCTCAACGAAGGGGCGACGGGGACGTCCGAACTCCCCGATTACGCGTCGGTCTGGCTGACCAAGCCCTATCCCGCCCGCCATATCTTCGAACGTCTTGCCGCCCGTGCCCCCAGAGCGCCGATGCGCCGCGTCGAGAGCAAAAAAATCGCCCACGCCGAGGAGATCAAGACCGCCTCGTTCAAATACTACGCGACGCTGACGTGGATGCTTCGATCCTTGCGGGGCAAGGACCCCCTCGACGTCGAGTTTTTCAAGCGGAGTACGACCCAGCGTTACCACGACATCTATACCAAGATCTACGTCGGGTTTTTGCCGATCGCCGATTTCAAAGCCCTCGCCCCCGGCGCCGTCCCCGAGGGGAGCAACGCCCACCGCGCCGTCGTCGCGATTGAAAAAGACCACAGCGGCGGCTATTTTCTCACCTATTTCATCCGCCACGCTTCCAAAAAGCTTGACAACGTCACCCTCGGCGGAGGAAGTTTCAAAACCGTCAAAAAAGACCCGTTCGGGATCACCCTCACCGAGATGAACCATCTGGACAAGGCGATGGACGATTCGTTCCTCCTCACCCCCGAGCAGCATCGCCGCCTCGAAGAGATCGTTTCGTCGATCCGCCACAAGTAAGCAACCGTTAATCATTAATTAGCTTTTTTCCCATTATACTTCCGTACTTAAACCGTATAAGGGATTATTATGAAAAAGGTTATCATCCTCCTGGTGGCGGCGCTGGCCCTGTGGGGCGCCCCCTACCGTGTGGGCCAGTCGGTCCAGCCGCTGGACCTCTCCGACCAGTTCGGCAAAAAGCATACGATGAAGGCGATGCCCAAAACGCTCATTATGGCCTTTGAAAAAGGGACGGGGGCGACGGTAAACGAATACCTCGCCGCGCAGCCCAAGGGGTATCTGGCCCGGCACAAGGCGGCGTTCGTCGCCGACATCAGCCTGATGCCGAAATTCATCACCGATACGTTCGCCCTCCCGAAAATGCGCAAGTATTCCCATACGGTCCTGCTGATCCAGGACGAGGAGCAGGGGCTCCGGTTCCCCTCCGAAGAGGGGAAAATCACCGTCATGAAATTCCGGGGGAACTTCCTCACCGATATCCGTTTCGTAAGCACCCCCGTGGAGCTGAAAGTGGTGATTGAACAATGATCACCCCGCTCAAGGCCCTCTCCAAAAACCGTTTCAAAACGCTCCTCATTTTTCTCAGCATGAGCGTCTCCGTTTCCGCGATCTTCCTGATCAGCGCGATTGCGGGGGGCGTCGTGAGCATGTACAGCTCGATGCTCAAAACCGACGGCGACGTCATCGTGACCCAAAAAGGGATCGCCGACACCTTCTTCAGCGATATCAACCGCTCGCTCCTTGTCCCCATTGCGTCGATCGGGGGGGTCCGGGAAGCCGGTGCCCTCATCCTCGGGGCCGCTCCCGTCGATCCCCTCCCGATCGTCGGGATTTACGGGGTAAGCCCCAACCGGTTCAAAAGCTATCCCCTCAAATCGGGGAGCTACCCCAAAGAGGGTGAGGTGATGCTGGGCTCCAAAATCTACGAAACCCTCAAACACCCCGAAACGATCCTCCTCTCCAAAGAGCGTTTCCGCGTCAGCGGCGTATTCCAAAGCAAGATCGGGTTTGAAGAGGGGGGGGTCGTCATGAACCTCTCCGATGCGGGGGAAGTGTTTCACAAAAGTGCCTCGATTTTCCTCATCACCCTCTCCGATCCCTCCCGCAGCGGGGAGGTGATCGAGCGGATCAACGCCCTGGGGAGCGATCTCGAGGCCAAAACGACCGAAGGGTTCATCGATTCCTACAACCAGTTCAAAATCATCCAGACCAGCTCCGACGTGATCGCCGCGCTCGCCTTTTTGATGGGGATACTGGGGATCGTGAGCATGATGAGCATGGTGGTCAACGACCGCAAGGCGGAGTTTGGAATCATGCGCTCGGTCGGACTCTCATCGGGGGCGATCATCCTGCGCCTGCTCTCCGAAACGCTCCTTATCGCCCTGGCGGCGTTTGCCGTCGCGTGGGGCGTCTGTGAGGGGGTACTGGAGGTTCTTTCCCACGCCGAGAAATTCCAGGGGTACGTGAACGGGGAGATTACCGTCTCGCTGCTGCTGGAGGTGTTTGTCGTCTCCGTCGTGATGGCGCTGGCCGGAACCCTCCTCCCCGCCGTGTACGCCTCGAGGATCGACCCGATGAGCCTGATACAACGGGGGGGCGCATGAGAATCGAAGCTCAAAACCTCGAACACTACTACGGAAGCGAGCACATCCTCCGCGGCGTGGACCTCTCGATCGAACCGGGAAGTTTTACGGCGATCATCGGGGAGAGCGGAAGCGGGAAAACGACCCTCCTCTCGATCCTCTCCACCCTGCTGCGCCCCTCTGCGGGGAGCGTCACCTACGATGGAAAAACCCTCTCGCAGCTGGGGAACATCGATGCGTTTCGCCGCAGCAATATCGGGTTCGTGTTCCAGTTTCATTATCTGATCTCCTACCTGAGTCTGCGTGAAAACGTCGCCCTCGCCGCGCTCGAACCTTCCCGGATCGACCCGCTTCTGGAGCGGCTGGGGATCGGGAGACTGGGGAGCCGCTACAGCGACGAAGTCTCGGGGGGGGAACGGCAGCGCGCCGCCATCGCCCGTGCCCTGATCAACTCCCCCTCGGTCGTTTTTGCCGACGAACCGACGGGAAACCTCGATACGAAAAACGCGCTGGGGGTGTACGAACTGTTCGCTGAATTTGCCCGGAGCGGGAGCGGATTCGTCGTCGCGTCGCACGACAAAAAGATCGCCGATTACGCTGACGTGATTATCGAAATGGAGGACGGAATTGTTAAAAAAATTTATCAATGACCAGCTCCCCCTGTTGCTCGTCTGGCTGGTCCTTGGGCTTCTGGCCGGGCTTGTGTACGCGCTGGAAATGGTGGGGCTGGACGGCTCGGGGACGCTCCTTTCTCCCGAACGTGCCCGCTCGCTCCACATCTCGCAGATGCTGTACGGGTTTTTCCCGCTGGTCCTCTCGCTCCTCCCGTTTGCCCTGTTCGAAAAAGAGGGGGTGCTGAGCGACCGGGGGCTCGCTCACCTGCGCCGCTATTTCGTCGTCTGGCACCTTTTCTTGCTCTTCATGAGCGTGGCGATTTTGTTCGGCAACATCCGGGGGCTCCCCTTTTACGATTTCCCCTACGAGCTCAATTTCCTGCTGGCGTTCAGCGGGCTGTTTTACCTCCTTGCCCTCATCGACGCGCTGCGCCGCTACGAGCGGCGGCCGCTGTGGGTCAACGTCTCCCTTGCCGCCGTCGTGGCGGCTCCCATCGCCCTCGTGGTGCTGATGAACCCGCAGTACGGGCAGGTCGAAAAAACCCTGATCGGACCGCACGGCGATAACACGCTGGGGATGAGTTTTACCCTGATCCCGATCTATTATCTTCTCATCAAGCTCGTCGCGCCGCGTGATTTTTCCCCCCGTCGCCACTGGCTGTGGATCGTTCCGCTGGCGGGGTACGTCGTCTCCTTGCTCATCCGCAACTTTTTCCATCCTCTCAGCTACAACGAGGAGTGGTTTTTCCAGTACCTGACCCTCCTGTACCTGCCGCTGCTGTGGACATGGCTGCGAGATGCGGGGGTGAGCTTCGCGCGCCATCCGTATCTGCTCCTCTCGATCGCGGCGTTCGTATTCGTCGACGTACAGGGGAATATCCTCTTCATCCCCGAACTGCGCGAGCTCATCCACCGCAACGATCTCGTCGTGGGCCACGCCCACATCGCGATGGGGCTGGGGGTCGCGTTTATGGCCCTCTGCATTGCCCACCACCTCCTGCCGGATCTTTTCCGCCGCGCTCACGCCCTGGCGTGGACGGTGCTGATGGCGCTGATGGCGCTGGCGCTGAGCGTTGCCGGGCTTGTCGAGGGGGGATTGATGGAGGGATCGGTGGAGGCGATGCTCGTGCTGCGCGCCCTCATCGGAGCGGGGATCGTCGGGATCGTACTGGTGTGGGTCGTCCGCCGTTTCCTCCCCGATCTTTCCACCCCCCTGGCGTGGTACCATCTGGTCGGGTTCAAAAGCGATGCCGGGGGCGGGGTGATCCTCCTGCTGTTCGGGGGGCTTTTGTTCCCGATGCTGGGGTGGAATTTCGGCGGCACCTACGAGTACGTCGTTTTCGGTTTCATGATCGGGACGGGGCTGGTCCATTATGCGGGACTCTACGGGGACCGCGAGGCGATGGGGGAACTCTCGGCACGGATCCGCGCCGTCGTCGCCGCGGTTTTCGCCGCCCTCTACATGGCCGGGGTGCTCGAAGAGATCGCCCTGCTCGTCGCGCTTTACGACGCGACGTTCGCCCTGGTCTACTGGCTCTTTTTGCGGGGGGGGAGATGAACGCGCTGGTCATCGTCCTCTCTTCGCAACTGCTCTATTATCTCCTCATCGCCCAGACGGGGGTGGTCGGGGCGTTTGATTCGCATATCCACGATCTCTTTACCCTCCCCATCGGGGGGGTGCTTGGAGCGCTGCTCAGCGCCCTCTGGCGCCACCGCGCCATTTCCCAGGAACTGACGTTTCTGTTCGGCGTGCAGATGATCGTGTCGTGGTTTTACCCGAACTATTCGCTGGGGATGCTCCTGGTGCTGGGATTCGTCGTGGGGTATACGACCCCGCTGCTGCTCTACGTATTCGGTGCCCAGAGCCGCCTGCATCTTGCGGTGGGGCTGGCCCTTTCGTACGCGCTGGGGAGCGCGTTTTACACCTGGCCCTTCGCCGAGCGGGACGTCATTGCCGTGGTGCTCCCCCTCATTTCCCTCGTGGCGCTGTGGTTCGCGCGTCCGGCTTCTATCCCTGATCCTGCGGAGCGCTCTTTCGACTGGCATGGGGTGGGGATGATGATGCTCTGGATTTTTGCCGATTCGGCCCTGTTCGAGACCCTCAGCCGTTCGGGGGATATGGATATCTGGAGCGAGTACACCCTCCTCATCATCGCCTCGCATCTGCTGGGAGTTTACCTCGCGTACCGTTACGGCCGCGAGCTTCTTTCACAGACGGGGGTGATCTGGGGACTGTTCGCCCTGAGCTATCTTTTGTACGGGCTGAAACAGCCCGTTGCGCTGGCGGTAGTGTATCCCATAGTGATTTCGTATTACAATGTGTTATTATTTCAGAAAATGGTCGCGATGCGCGACATCCGCCTGATCGCCCTGTCGATGATCGGGGTGGGGTGGATCGCCGCTTCGGCGGCCAACGGCGTCGCTTTGGGCGACCGGCTCTGGATCGCCGCCGCGATCCTGGGGGCATTTGCCCTCGTTTATCCCATCTACAGGAGAAAATCATGAAAAAAACGGTGTTGTTATCGCTAGCGCTCTGCGCATTGTTGCAGGGGGGAAACCTCACTTTCGAAGCAGGGAGTATCAAAGCCCATACCGAAGTATTCGGTGACAGTTCGATCGATCCCGTATTTAAAAAAGCCCATTCGAAGCTGAGTATGGGGGAGGATCCCGAATCGTTGCGGGGAACCATCGAGGTGACGGTCACCGATTTCATCAGCGACAACCGCAAGCGGGACGCCTCGATGTACGAGACGATGGAAGCCGACGTGTTCCCCAAAGCCTCTTTCGAGGTCAAAGAGGTCGCAGCCAAAGGGGGAGAGAACTATCTCCTCAAAGGGACGATGAATATGCACGGCGTCTCGCGCCCCATGAGTTTCGAGGGGACGATCACCGAAGAGGGGAACAGGGTCCGCATCAAGGCCAAAAGCGTGATGAAAATGACCGATTTCGGGATCAAACCTCCCAAAATGGTCTTCCTGAGTGTCCGTGATCAGGTTGATCTGGCCGTTGACGTGGTGCTGAAACGGTAAACTTCCCCGATCGCCAGGACCCTGGCCGAAGCACCGATGCCATTACGCTCTATAAGCGCTTCGAACCAGGAACGCGGTTCGTCAAGCGGCTCATCCGAGAGGCGGAAGGTGGCGTAGTGGATCGGGATGAGGGTTTTGGCCCCAAGATCGGTAAAAGCGCGGAGTGCTTGGGGGGGGCTGAGGTGGTTGTGTTTCATGATGGCCTCGGGGCGGTAGGCACCGATGGGAAGGAACGCCTCGTCGATCGCAAACCGCTCGCCGATTTCGCGAAAATGGTTCCCGTACGCGCTGTCCCCCGCATGATAGAGGGTGTGCTCCCCCCGCTGGAGGACGAACCCCCCCCACAAAGCCTTGTTCGTATCCAGGAGGGCCCGCCGGCTCCAGTGGCGGGAGGGGACGAGAGTGATGAACAGCCCCCCGATCATCAGCGATTCCCACCACTCCAGCTCGAAACACCGCTCCCGTGCGATCTCTTTTTTCAGATAACGCCAGAACCCCTGGGGGGCTACGATGATCGCTTCGGGATTTTGGCGCAGCAGTTCTTGTACCGAGGGCTTGTCGAAATGGTCATAGTGGGCGTGGGTGAGGAGGATCAGGTCGGTTCGCAGCGCTGCGCGCGGCAGCGGCAGCGCGCTGTGGCGTCGGTACATCGGGATGTTTCCCAGCACCGGGTCGATCGCGACGGTGGTCCCCCCCATATTGAGCCACAGCGACGCATGCCCCAGCCACAGGGCGTACTCCCCATCCGGCAGGGCATCGCGGTATTCGATCGGGGAGGGGATACCCTCCGGCAGCCGCCGGGCGAAGCGTTTGGACAACTGCCATTTGAGTATCGTGCGCATCGCGATGCGCGGCGAAGTGTAAGGCTCCATTTTCCCCCTTCTAACTGATGTTATGCACTTTCTGAGCAGAGCCCAGAAAGTGGCAGGGACATTTGTCCCTACAACCCCCTAAAGCTTCCCGTATCTTCGGGATACGGGAGAAAAACTGACCTTATGCACCTTGTAATTACAGGTGCTTCAAGGGCAGTTTTTAGAGTTTTAATTGTACCGAAAGGCTCATGGGAATACCATTCGTCCAAAAAAAGGAGGGGACAATGGAGGCGTTCGGGTTTATCGTCGCGCTGCTGCTGATCGGGTTACTCCTCCAGAGGGCTCCCGCCCCCGCCGATTTTTCCAAGAGCCTCAATTTCTTCGTCATCTACGTCTCGCTTCCTGCGACCGTGCTGCTGCAGGTCCCGAAAATCGCGTTCGATCTCTCCGCGCTGGGGGTGATACTGGTGCCGTGGCTGCTGCTCCCCATCATGGCTGCCGCCGTCATCGTGATGACCCGCAACCATCCCCCGCACGTCCGCGCGGCGCTGCTGCTGGTCGTTCCGCTGGGGAACACCTCGTTTGTGGGGATTCCGATTATCGACACACTGCTGGGTGAAGAGGCGATCGGTTACGTCCTGATGTATGACCAGTTTGGAACGTTTCTGATGCTGTCACTGTACGGGAGCGCCGTAATCGCCCGGTATGAAACGGGGGTATTTCATGCCCGCCCGATCCTGAAAAAACTGCTCCTCTTCCCCCCGTTTCTGATTCTGCTGTTCGCCCTCGGATACGGCCCGATGCCCGGCAGCGTACAGCCCTACCTCCAGACGCTGGCTTCGACGCTCGTGCCGCTGGCGCTCGTTTCGGTGGGGTATTCGCTCAAAACAGGGGGGGAACTCAATTACCCCCTGTTTGCGGGGGCGCTCGGGCTCAAGCTCCTTGCGATGCCGCTGATCGCGTTCGGGATCCTTTATGCGCTGGGGACCGATCCGCTGGCGTTGAAAACGGGGGTGCTCGAATCGGGGATGCCCGCCATGATTACCGCCGGGGCTCTGGCGATCGCGTCGGGCTTTGCCCCCGCGCTCAGCGCGGCGCTGGTGGGGTACGGGATTCTCGTATCGCTCGTTACGCTGCCGCTGATTGCGTATCTGATGGAGTCTGCATGGTGATGCCGTAGGCTTTGAGGCCGCGCATTTTGTCCTGGAGCTCTTTGGCCAGTTCGATACCCGCGCGCATCTCCATCACTGCGGCGGTCGCCGCCACGCGGTAATCCTGCGGGCTGGGATCGGCGGGAGCCATCGCCGCGGCGGCGATCTGACGGGCTTTACGGATCGTCTCTTCGGGGGAATTTCCCTCGGACGTATCGATCGGTACCTCTCCCGAGGTCGCGTACATCTTCCCATCGGGCCCCTTGGTATACCCAAAACTCGCTCCCCCCTGGACCACTCCCCCGCCCGCCGCGACGTGGGAAGCTTCGTGGGCGCGTACCTTGGCGTCGGTCGATTCGAGTTTCGCGATCAGCGCGTCGAATGCAGGAGATTTCGGGGCGGAGGGGGTCAAAGAAACCCCCGCACCCATGGAGGCGAGGTTTTGAAAATGGGAAGGGGAAAGCTGAATGGTCATGGCAGAACCTACTGTTGATGTGATCCGTCACAGTAGGGTTTTCGGCCCGATTTCCCGCAACGGCAGAGCCACTTGTCGGTATCGGCGTCGACTGAGAATTTCAGCGGCGATTTGCCGCTTCCCTCATGGCTTCCGTCGCAAAACGGAAAGGTTTCGGATAATCCGCACGTACAGTACCAGTACTCTTCCCCGGCCTCCAAAGAGGCTTTGAACGGCGCGTTTTGAAACTTGGTTTCCATGGGTCACTCCTTGTCAAAGCATAAAAAAGTATTATATCACTCTTTTTTCGTTTACCAACAGTGCCTACAATACCGCCTGTACAGCAATTCCCATTCCACAAGGAGAAAAAGAGTTATGAACTGCCCCGTATGCGTCACCGAACGGCTCGTCATTAGCGAACGAAACGGTATCGAAATCGACTATTGCCCCAAATGCCGCGGAGTGTGGCTCGATCGCGGCGAACTCGACAAAATCATCGAACGGGCCGAAACCGTCTATCGCGGAGCACAGCGCGAGGAACCCCGCTACGAAAAACGCGACCACGGATACGATCGCGGCTACGAACACAAGCACTACAAAAAGCGCGAGTCGTTCTGGGGTGAACTCTTCGACTGAGAATCTGTCCGGCCGATGTTTTTGGCTGGGCACATGGTTCGGGAAGGTGGATTTGACATTGATCGTCTATCTGTCTAAAATACACTTTATATCAAAATATATTTTAGTATAAATTGTATTTTATAGAGGAGCCCGCATGGATCATCTCCCCATCCTGCAAAAAATCTCTGCCCAGATCCTGAGCCGCCCCGCCCCCACCTATCGCCGCTCCCTATGAACTCAACGTCTCCAAACTCAGCGGTGCGGTCGGTACCTCGTGGCCGACCCTCTCGAAATATCTGGAACGGATGGATGCGGGGGGACTGATCCACATCGTACGGGGAGGGAGCGGCATGCGCGCCGTGAACAAACCCGATAAGCTTTTGCTCGATAACCCGAATATGTTCAACGTCCTGTGCGCCCAGAGCGATATCGGCTCTATACGTGAAAGCTTCTTCGTCTCGCAGCTTTCGCTGTCCCATCAGGTCCATTACCACGACAAGGGGGATTTCATCATCGACGATAAATGGGTGTTCGAGATCGGCGGCAGTTCCAAAACCTCTTCCCAGCTGGAGGGAAATCCGAGCGGTTTCATAGCGGCGGATGATATCGAGATTGGTGACGGTAGAAAAATCCCCCTGTGGCTTTTCGGGTTTTTGTACTGAAACTGCTGACACAATTCGGGCACAGTGAAATTTTT
>CAZBIR010000028.1:0-23003 GCA_964491035.1 uncultured Sulfuricurvum sp. | reverse complement strand
GTTATTACGCGTCCCCCCCGTCCATCCTTCTGCGTTATTGTTAAAAGTTTCTGTCGATAGCGTAATCGCATTTAACGGAACAGCCATGCATCCCATCAAAAATACAACAACGTATAATAAATGATTACGATACTTCATCTTTTTACCCTCCCTGCTCCAAAAAACTTAAAAAACGCCTCTTCGGCACTTTTCACTCTTACTAATCGTTTAATATCGTCTAAGCAGTCTTTTTTCTAAAACGAGCAAACGATCCACAATTATTCATTGTATTCCTATGCAGATTAAATCGTCATTAAAATGTGTTAATAATTATTTTGTTTTTATGATTTAAAAACTCCAAACTAGCCTCTCTTGCTGTTTTCGGATAATGTGTTATAATCAAAATCCAACCCAACACAAGGCGGATATTATGAACATCTCTCTCGTCGGACGACATATCGATCTCAGCGACGCGGTCAAAGACCATCTGATCCATTCCATCGATACTCTGGGCAAATATCATCTCGACATTATCAGCGTCAGTGCGATCGCCAGCCACAACGAACGGAAAAAAGGGGTGCAGATCGAGTTTACGATCAACGTTGCGGGAAAAAACACGATCGTCATCACCCAGCGCGACAACGACCTCTATGCCGCGATCGACATCGCGATCGACCGGGCCCAGAAAGCGCTGCGGCGTCTGCACGACCGGCTCAGCGACCACAAGAACGAAGGGCTCAACGAAGCGAAACAGGCGGCTTCGCATTCGGTCGATCTGCATGAAGCGGGGGAAGCGCTCGAAGACGAGATCGTTCCGGCCGAACCGGTGCTGTTCAAACCGCAGGAGGTGGCCGAAGTGTTGGAACGGCTCAAGGAGAGTACGAAAATTTTCGATGTTTTTTACGACAACGACGGCAAACTGCGTGTCCTCTACAAGCGCAGCGACGGGCGGTTCGGCTTGTATTGAGAACGCCGGCGGAGCTTGCCCCGCCGAGCAGCCTCGCCGCTACGGGCAAAGCAATATAACATATATAAAAGATATATTTAAAATACTTTTTATATGTGTTTGAGATATTCCAAAACCTCTTTGACGATCGCTTCGTCACTCCCCATATCGACCCAGCGAAACGCCCTGCCGCTCTGGATATTCCCCTCGAGCAGATCCCCGGAGGAGCGGAATTTCAGATCCAGCGCGGCGATCTCGAAACCGCTGAGGGTGGACGAGAACGCTTCAAGGCGGGCGTTTTTCCCCGAAGCGTTGGTGTAGAGGTAGCAATACCCCTGCAATCCCGTGCGGCTCACCCGTCCGCGCAGCTGGTGGAGCGTCGAGAGTCCCAGCCGCTCGGCCCCCACGATAACGACGGTCGAGAGACGGGGGAGCGAAATCCCCACCTCGACGACGGTGGTGGCGAGGAGAATCGATCCCTTTTCCCGGAACTGCAGCAATACCGCCTCTTTTTCCCTGTCCCTGCCGTGGGTGACGCAGACGTTTTCAAAATGCTTCTCCCAGTACCCCCGCGCCTCGTCGATGCTCTGGTAGTTGATGGCGTCGCTCTGTTCGACAAGGGGGTAGACGATGAGGACCTGATGCTCCAGCGCGATTTCGGAGCGGATGTGCTCCAGCAGAGCGGGAAAAGCGTTTTTGCCGATCACGCGGGTGGCGATATTTTTGGTAAAAGGGGTCTGTACGATCAGGCTCACATCGATGTGGGCCGAATCGATCATCGCCTGCGTCCGGGGGATGGGGGTGGCGGAGAACTGGAGATAGTGGGGCGGGGCGTCGCTGCCCACGAGGCGGGAGAGGGCATGGCGCTGGGCGGTACCGAAACGGTGCTGCTCGTCTACCATCACCAGCGCCGCCTCGGGGAGATCGCGATGGAGGAGCGCGTGGGTGCCGATGATGAAATCGAATCCTTCCAGCGGCCCTTTTTTGGTCGCGTTGGTCACAAGGGCAATATTCAGGCCGGGGAGGTACTTGAGCGCCTCCTCGTAGAGCTGGGCGGCGAGGATCGTCGTGGGGGCCATCAGGATGGAGCGATAGGGGCGCATCAGGATCACCGAGGCAAGGATCACCATCGTTTTCCCCGATCCGACGTCCCCCACGATCATGCGGCGAGCCGCATGTTCCCCACTCAGATCCGAACCGATCTCCCCAATCGCGCGGCGCTGATCGTCGGTGAGGGAAAACGGGAGGGTCCGCATCCACGATTGCACATCTCCCCCCGCCCGGTAGCGGGTCGGATGATAGCGGCGCTTACGGCTCAGGCGGCGCAGATAGTTAAAGAGTTCGGCGAATTTGAGCGCGTGCAGGTCCGTATCCTCCAGCGGCCGGGGGAGCCGGGGGAAATGAAGGGCGTGAAGGGCGCGTGCTACCGGCTCGGGAAGAGCCTGCGCCATCAGATTCTCGGGGGTCACATGGCGCTCGATGAGGCGGCGCATCACGTCGGCGCGCAAAGGGGTTTTGTAGACGGGGACGACGGTACCGGTCTGCGTCACCCTGGCGGGATGGATAATCTCCCATTTCCCCGCTTCCCACGAGGCTTTACCGCTGAAAAAGGCTCGCGAGCCGGGGCTGAAGGCATGGATCATGTAGGGTTTGGGATGGAAAATGACCCCCTCGACGACGTGGTCCACGTTGTGGGCGAAAAAGGTGATGCGGAGGGTTTTGGGGGTGCGGTTGACCCGCTGGACGGTCGCGTCGATGACGCAGGGGGCGTTGTGGATAAGTGCCTCGCTGATCCGCCGGTCTTCGAAGGATGCGGGGACCAGGAGGGAGAGTTCGATGACATTTCCGACGCCGAGGCGGCGGAATTTGTCGGAATCTTCGTTATTTGGTGACAATGCCGTAACTGAGGTGTCTGATTTCACTGTGGCGCCGGATAAAATCGTTGAGTTCTTCAAGGCTCAGCGTCTTGATCTGCTCGAGCTCCGCCAGGCTCGATCCGAGCGGTTTACCGGCGTAGTATTCGCTGAACGTACGCCCCAGCCGCTGGGAGAGGGTTTCGACCCGGAGCGGTTCGGAACCGAGGAGAAATTTACGGGCCTGATCGAGTTCGGCCTGCGTCGCCCCGTCGCGGACGAAGGTGTCGATCACTTCGCCCACCGTCTTGATCGCTTCGCCCTGCGATTCGATCTTGGTCTGAAGGTAACCGCTGAAATAGGTGTGGGTCTTGGCGACGGAGAGGCGCGAATAGGCCGAATAGGCCAGCCCCCGTTTCACCCTCACCTCTTCCATCAGTCGGCTGCCAAAACCGCTGGAGCCGAGGATAAACATCGCGACGCGGGCTTTGTAGAACTCCGGGTCCCCCTCACGCATCGCAAAGGGCGAGCCGAAATAAATATAGGCCTGCTCCGTCTGGGGACGTTTAAGGACCGACTCTTCGGGACTTTTTCGGGGCTCATAATAACGCTCGGAACCTTTTTTGCCCGTTTCGAGCTGACCCAGCAAAACAGAGACTTTTTGCTTCGCCTGACCCAGGGGGATGTCCCCGCCCATCACGACGAGCGCGTTGGAGAGGACCAGATGAGCGGCACGGAAACGCTTGACCTCATCGAGGGTGATGGCGGTGATGCTCTCTTTGGTTCCGATGTTGGGGACGGCGATCGGGGTCCCTTCGAAAAGGACCGATTTGAGCTCATCGGAGGCTACGGAATCGAAATCGGCCGCTTTCCGGGCGATTTCGCTGAGGGTCATCGTTTTGACCTTCTCGAGCGATTTTGCCGTAAAATTCGGCTCCACCAGCTGCTCGGAGAGCAGCGAGAGGCCCGTATCGAACTCCTCTTTCAAAGATCCCAGTTCGATGACGAACGTCTCGTTCCCCGCTGTGGCACTGAGCTGGATGGCCCGGGCGTCAAGGGCGTCGGCAAATCCTACCGCGCCCCGCTTGAGCGAGCCTTCGTTGAGCATTTTGGCCCCGAGGCGGGCAAGACCGTAATGTTTGCCCTCGTCGATGCTTCCGCTGTGGGTAAACACCAGCTGCATCGATACCAGCGGAAGCCGTTTGTCCTCTTCGTATATGAAGGGGATCCTGACCCCTTTGACTTCGATAAAATCCAGTGTGCTTGCCATCAATGCCTGTCCCAAAAATAGTATTGTGAGTAAAATCTTCTTCATTCGAACGTTTCGAGAATGTCATAGGCGGTGTTTCGGATCGCCGGGGTCTCCCCGACGTCGCGGATGAGCCGTACCATCTCGTCTTTGGCCATCCGGAACCCTGCCCCCGCGCTGCGGACGACATTCTCTTCCATCATCGTCGATCCCAGGTCGTTTGCTCCGAACAACAATGCCATCTGCCCGATGTAGGGTCCCTGCGTCACCCACGAGCTCTGGATGTTGGGAAAGTTGTCGAGGTAAAGACGCGACACGGCCAGCAGCCGGAGGTAGCGGTTGGAGGATTGCTTCTCGATCTCGGGATGTTCCTCCATCAGCTGGGTGTTTTTTCCCTGGAACGACCACATGATGAAGGCGCGGAAACCGCCCGTCTCATCCTGCAGTTTCCGGATCAGGTCCCAATGCTCGACGATCTCTTCATCCGTCTCGACGGTACCGTACATCATCGTCGCGGTCGATTTTATCCCGAGTTTGTGTGCCTGCCGATGGACATCCAGCCACACCTCGGTGTCGATCTTTTTGGGGGCGATGATGTCGCGGACCCGGTCGCTGAGGATCTCGGCCCCCGCGCCAGGGATCGAGGAGAGCCCTTTGGCCTTCAGGCGGCTGAGGCACTCCGCGATCGAAATATGTGATACCCTGGCGATGAAATCGAGCTCGATCGCGGAAAAACCGTGGATCGTGATCTGCGGATATTTGGTATGGATGTGTTCGACGAGTTCCTCGTACCACTCGATTTTGAGCTTGGGGTGCACACCCCCCTGAAACAGGATCTGCGTCCCGCCGATTTCGAGCAGTTCCTCGATCTTTTGGTCGATCTCCCCGAAACTGAGAACGTAGGCGTCTTCGTCTTTGCCGTGGCGGTAGAACGCGCAGAACTTGCAGTCGACCCAGCAGACGTTGGTGTAGTTGATGTTTCGGTCGACGACGAATGTCGTGATACCGTCCGGGTGAAGCTCTTTTTTTCGAGCCGTCGCCATTTTCCCAAGCTCTTTGAGATCGGCGTGACGGATCAGCTCGAGGGCCTGTTCTTTGGAAAGGCGCATGAGGCTTACTTGTCTTTGGCAATCGCGTCGAGGACGCCGTTGATGAATTTGGGGGATTGTTCGGTGCCGAACGCCTTGGTAATCTCGATCGCCTCGTTGATAACGACGGCCGAATCGAGTTCGCCGTACATGATCTCGTACGCACCCAACCGAAGGGTCGCCCGCTCGATGGAGCCGAGGCGGTCAAAATCCCAGTCTTTGGTCAGGTGTTTGACGATCGCTTCGTCCACTTCGGCGAGGTGTTCGGTCACCCCTTTGAAAAGGTCGAGGGCAAAATCGCGCTGCTTGTTCCGGATCTTTTTCTCTTCGAGGATCTCGTCGCTGAAATCGGCGATGCTCTGGTTCCCCAGATCGTACGCGTACAATAGACTGACTACCGCCATACGGGCCTGATGACGCGTCGCCATTACTTGCCCATTTCCGCGTAGAGATCGAGCAATTCGATAACGACGGTCATCGCTTCGAATCCTTTGTTCCCCGCTTTGGTTCCGGCGCGCTCGATCGCCTGCTCAATCGTATCGGTCGTAAGGAGTCCGAAAGAGACCGGTTTTTTGTGTTTCAGGCTGACTGTGGCAATCCCTTTGGTCGCTTCGGCAGAGACGTAATCAAAATGGGGAGTTGAACCGCGGATGACCGCTCCCAACGCACAGACGGCATCGTACTTTCCACTGCTGAGCAACTGCTCGATCACCATCGGCAGTTCGAACGCGCCCGGAGCGAGGACATGGGTCAGGTCCTCGTCGTTTCCGCCGTGACGGGCGAATGCGTCCTTGGCCCCCTCTACGAGGCGGTCAACGACAAAATGGTTCCAGCGGGTGCTGACGATGGCGATTTTTTTACCGGGGATAACTCTCAACTTGCCTTCGATCAAATTCATGTTTAGTTTCCTTTTACTGAGTCAATTTTTAAAAGCGTTTCGGTTAGCGCTTCAAGCTGTTCTAATTTTAGCATATTCGGCCTTGCCATTATTGAACGCCAACGAAACACGTCCCGTTTGGCTACGCTAACGCTGTGTTTGCCTCGGCAGCAGGCCCAGCGAACTCGTTCGCTATTTTATCGCATCTAGTTGCAATAGTTTTTCGCTCAATAGTTCAAGCTCTTCAAGTTTCAACATATTAGGCCCATCACTGAGAGCGCAGACGGGGTCGAAGTGGGTCTCGAAAAAGAATCCGTCGACGCCTACGGCCGCTGCGGCACGCGCAAGGTGGGGAACCATCGAGCTGTCTCCCCCCGTTTTGCCCGTTCCCGTTCCGGGCATCTGGACCGAATGGGTGGCGTCGAAAATGACGGGAGCGAACTGGCGCATAATGACCAGCGAACGCATATCGACGACGAGGTTGCCGTATCCGAACGACGAACCCCTTTCGCACAGCAAAACCCCGTGTTTTTGGGCGGCTTCATAGCTCACTTCGTCGCACCCGCGCGTTTTGAGCACTTTTTTGACCGAAAACTGCATATCGCCGGGGGTCATAAACTGCCCTTTTTTGATGTTGACGATCTTGTCGGTTTTTCCCGCAGCCACCAAAAGGTCGGTCTGCCGACACAAAAAAGCGGGGATCTGGATCATATCAACCACTTCGGCGCATACGGGTACCTGATAGCTCTCATGGACGTCGGTAACGATTTTATACCCAAAATCGTCCTTGACCTTCTGGAGAATCCGAAGCCCCTCTTCGAGGCCCGGTCCGCGGTAGCTCTCCAAAGAGGTGCGGTTGGCTTTGTCGAAACTCGATTTGAAATAGAAATCGAAGCGGGGATCGTTGTGATAGCGCTCGAGTGATTTGGCGATTGTAAAAATCGACTCCTCGCTCTCGATGACGCACGGTCCGGCTAAAAGGATCATGGCGTTTCCTTTTTGAGAATGTTTCGTATTGTACTCATTTACGTTTAAATCCCATTGAGCCGATCGCCTTAGCCGCGACGACGGCGCTGCTGAACGCCCACTGGAAATTGTATCCCCCCAGCTCTCCGGTCACGTCGACCGTTTCGCCGATAAAATAGAGCCCGGGGATGCGACGGCTTTGCATCGTCTGCGGATCGATCTCGCCGCACGCCACGCCGCCACGGCACGCCTCGGCCTTGGAGAGTCCAAACGTCCCCGACGGGGCCATCGAATACGCCCGGATACGCAACAGTTTTTTCCATTCGTCGGCGCGAAGAGCATTGCAGGGCTTGTCCTCCAATCCCACGGCCTCCAAAAAACTTTTCATGAACCGTTTGGGGAGCGGCAGGGCCGTACTGAGGAGTTTTTTCTCCCTGTGCACCTTCTCCATGTCGAAGTCGGGGAGAAAATCGATCTCGATTTCGCCGCGGTGCCAGTAGAGTGAGGCGGAGAGGACGACGGGGCCGCTGATCCCCTTGTGGGCGAAGAGGAGGTCTTCGTCGAGCGTTTTGCCCGCGACGCGGATCCGGGCGGGGAAGCTGATCCCGCTGAGTTCCTTCATCCAGAACTCGCGAGGCTGGAGGGTGAGCCCCACGAGGGCGGGGGAAAAAGGGACCGTTTCGATACCGTAGCTCCGGGCGATCTTCAACCCGACGTCGCTCGCACCGATCTCACGGTAGCTCGCTCCCCCCGTCGCCACGACCACCCGAGCGGCCGTATAAACGCCCCGGCCGGTCGTGACGCGAAAAGGGTTTTCCCCCTCGAGGGAGAGGATGGTGTGCGACGTGAGCAGATCACACCCCTGCGCGCGTCCCAGCAAAATGCGGATCACCTCATCGGAGCTGGCGGGGCAGAAGTAGTAGCGCTCCTTACGGATCACCGGCCTGAGGCCACCGGAGCGGAAATATTCCAGCAGCGCTTTTTGGGGAAACACCGAAAGGGCATGGCGGACCAGCTCTGCATCCCCCAGAAAATGGGTCTCGTCGACCTCCACGTTGGTCAGGTTGCATTTGCCTCCCCCCGATGCCTTGAGTTTCAGGGCGGGGCGACTGTTCCCCTCGACGATGCCGATAGAGAGGGCAGTGTGTTCGCGCAGCTGCGCGGCGCACATGAGCCCCCCGGCTCCGCCTCCCAGGATCAGGACGTCGTAATGGGCCATCAGCGCTTGATCAGCCGCAGCGCCAGGCCGAGACTGAGAAGGGTAATGGCGAGGATATGGGGAGTCGTCAGCTCACGGTACCCCAGCAGCAGGTGGACGATCACGAGGACGACGCCGATGTAGAGGAGTTTGTACCATGCCTTGACGTGGGGGGTGATCGCTATCACCAGCAATGCCGCAAAACCGACGCCCAAAAACAGGTGGGAAACGAACAGCTCGCCCAGTGCGGGGAGGGAAAAACGGTGGGAAGCGACAAAAAGGATCAGGTGCAGCAGGGCGTAGCCGATCGTAAACGCACCGAGGAGCTTTTTAAACTCGACGAGATCAAAACGCAGATAGGTACGCAGGGGCTGGACCCAGAACGCCGCGATCAGCAGCCACAGGGCGCTGATGCCCGCAATCTTTGCGAGGTAATACAAACGGTGGCGGGGTTCGGGAAAAGCGATGCCGAACGCGTTTTCGATCCATTGGCGGATCGTTTCGAACCCTGCGAGTTCCAATCCGTCCAGAAATACCGCCCCCATGAAAAAAAAGGGGACCAATGCCAAAAGGGTGATTACTATTTTCATGGCGAAAGTGTATCCAAATCTGCGCTTGGATATAATAAGACATTTCATTTTGCAAAGGTTCTCCATGTCCAAAAAACTTCACATCGTCTCGTTAGGCTGTACCAAAAACCTCGTCGACACCGAGGTGATGCTGGGACGTTTGAAGGATTTTGAAATGACTGACGAAAGCGGCGAGGCCGACGTCATCATCGTCAATACGTGCGGATTCATTGATGCGGCGAAGCAAGAATCGCTCAACACAATCTTCAACCTCGACGCGGGGCGCAAGAAAGATTCCCTCCTCGTCATGGCCGGATGTCTGAGCGAACGCTATAAAGAGGAACTTTCCAAAGAACTCAGCGAAGTGGACATCTTTACCGGCGTCGGAGACTACGACAAAATCGACGAGCTCCTTGCCGCAAAACAAAGCCGCTTCACCCCCGAAGTCTATCTGATCGACGGAGCCGAGCGGGTCGTGACGGGTTCGACCTACCATGCCTACGTCAAGCTCTCCGAGGGGTGTAACCAGCAGTGCAGCTTCTGCGCCATCCCCTCGTTCAAGGGGAAACTCCACTCCCGCGACCTGGAGAGCGTCGCCCGAGAGGTTGAGGGGCTCGTGGCCAAAGGGTACTACGATTTCAGCTTCGTCTCGCAGGACTCAAGCTCCTATCTGCGCGATCAGAACATCAGCGACGGGCTGATCCACCTGATCAAACGGATCGAACTCATCGACGGCGTCAAAAGCGCGCGAATCCTCTATCTCTATCCCTCGACGACAACGTTGAAACTGATCAAGGCGATCGGCGACTCCACAGTGTTCCACAACTATTTCGACATGCCGATCCAGCACATCAACGATGAGATGCTCCGGATCATGAAACGCGGCTTCGGCAAAGAAAAAACCCTCGAACTGCTCAAGGCAATGAAAGCGCTCCCGGGTTCCTTTGTCCGTACCAGCTTCATCGTCGGCCACCCCGGCGAGTCCGAAGCGATGTTCGAGGAGATGGCGGAATTTGCGCAGACGTTCGGATTTGACCGGATCAACGTTTTCAGCTACTCGGACGAAGAAGGGACGGGCGCTTACGCGATGAGCGAAAAAATCCCCTCCAAAACGATCAACGCCCGCGCCAAAAAACTGGGTAAAATCGCCTCCGATGTCGAAGACAAAAGTCTTGCCGCATTGGTCGGAAACGACATCTCCCTCATCATCGACGGGGAAAGTGACGAACACGAATACCTCCTCAGCGCCCGAGCATTGATCTGGGCGCCGGACGTGGACGGGGAGATTTACGTCAACGACCGCGAGATAGAAGAGGAGCTTGAATACGGCGTCATCTACCGCGCCCGGCTCACCGAAATCGCCGGCAAACGCCCTTTGGCTACCGTGACGGGTCATGCGTGATCTTCTTCACGTTGATCTTTTAAAAGAGGGAAAATCCCTTCTTGCTTTCTCCGGAGGCGCCGATTCCACCGCTCTCTTTCATCTCCTGCTTGCCCAGGGGATCGATTTCGACATTGCTCACGTCAATTACCATACCCGCGCTGCGAGCGACGAAGAAGAATATGATGCGATTGCTTTGGCCAAACAGCACAACAAACACTGTTATACCCTTTCCTGCCGCTTGGGAGGAACCAATTTCGAGCACCGCGCACGCGAGGAACGTTACCGCTTTTTCGCCCATCTGATTGAAAAACACGGCTATACGTATCTTCTCACAGCCCATCAGCTCAACGACCGTCTGGAATGGCTGATGATGCAGCTGTGCCGGGGGGCGGGGCTGCCGGAGCTGCTGGGGATCCGTTCCTGCGACCGGCACGGGGAGATGACGATTCTGCGCCCGCTGCTCGAATGGGACCGGGAGAGCATCGAAGCGTATCTCCATCAGCGCGGCTTCGTTTATCATACCGACGAATCCAACGCCGATGAACGCTACACCCGCAACCGCTTCCGGCACCGCTACGCAACCCCGATGATGCGCCAATACGCCTCCGCCATCCGCCGAAGCTTCCGCTACCTCGAAGAGGATTCCGACACCCTGATCGAGCCGGTGACGTTCGCACGGTGTGCGGAGCTCTTTCACGCCCCTCATCCCTGCAATCTCCGCTCGCTTGTCTCCGGGGTCGATCTCCTGCTCAAATCACTCGGATACGTGATGAGAGGGGGGGACAAAGAGAGACTGAAAAACAAAAAAAGTACCGTTATCGGACGAAAATACGTCGTATGTTATGATGAGCACCATGTCTTTGCCGCCCCTTATGAGGGCGATGTGGTAATGGACAAAGGGTTCAAAGAGGAGTGTCGGGAACTCAGAATCGATCCCAAGCTGCGCGGGTATCTCTACGGTAACCGCGCCGCGATGGAGGTTATCCGTCGATTAAAAGGCGGCTCAAAACCTCTTCGATCCGGCTGACCCCGACGATCTCGATCGCACCTTTGACCTCATCGGGGATGTCGACGAGATCGCGGTCGTAGTTTTTCTGCGGGATGAGGGCGAGTTTCATCCCGGCGCGGTGGGCAGCGATCAGTTTCTCCTTGAGCCCGCCGATGGGGAGGACGTTTCCGGTGAGGGAAACTTCCCCCGTCATCGCGATATCGGCGCGCACTTTTTTGTTGGCCAGAATCGAAGCGATGACGGTGACCATCGCGATCCCCGCGCTCGGCCCGTCTTTGGGGGTTGCCCCATCAGGGACGTGGAGGTGGAGGTCAAAACGCTTGTAGGCTTCACTCGCCTCAGGGGTGATGTTCCCCTCCCGCTCGGCGGAGGTGAGGGGGATGACCGAATGATCCACCTTCAGTTTCGCATCGTCGATCAGGGTCTTGACGACCGAATGGGCGATCCGGGCCGATTCTTTCATCACGTCGCCGAGGCTTCCGGTGAGCTGGAGATTCCCCTTGCCGTTGATCCGGATCGCCTCGATTTTCAGCACGTCCCCCCCGACCGCCGTCCAGGCCAGGCCGTTGACCACCCCGATCCGGTCGATATGGTCGGTCCGGTCGATCTCGAACACCATTTTGTCCAGAAACTCTTTGAGGTTCTTGAGGCTGACGCTCACTTTTTGGGTTCCCGGTTCTTCGAGGATCTTTTTGGCCGCTTTACGGACAATATCGGCGACGCGGCGGCGGAGATTCCGGACCCCCGCCTCGCGGGTGTATTTCTCGATCACTTCGGCCAGCGCCGTTTTGGAGATCGAAAGCTCGCTTGGCTTGAGGCCATGTTTTTTCAGCTCCTGGGGGATCAGGTACTGTTTGGCGATCTGAAACTTCTCCTGCGGCGTGTAAGAGCTGACACTGATAAACTCCATCCGGTCGCGCAGGGGTCCGGGGATCTGCCCCACGTCGTTCGCCGTCGCGATGAAAATCGCCTTGGAGAGATCGAGATTGAAATTCAGGTAGTAGTCGCGAAAATGGGTATTCTGCTCGGGATCGAGGATCTCGAGCAATACCGCCGTCGGGTCTCCCCGGTGCGATTTGGCCACCTTGTCGATCTCGTCGAGGACGATGACCGGGTTCATCTTTTTGGCCTCGATCAGCCCCTGCACGATCCGCCCTGGCATCGCCCCGATATAGGTGCGGCGGTGTCCGCGCAGCTCGTTGACATCTTCCAGCCCCCCGAGCGCCACCCGTACAAGGGGGCGTTTGAGCGCTTCGGCGATCGAGTTGGCCAGTGACGTCTTACCGACGCCCGGAGGGCCGGCGAAACACAAAATCGCGCCGCGCCCCTCTTTGTCCCCCTGCCCCCGAAGTTCGAGGAGTTCCTTGACGGAAAAATATTCCAGAATCCGTTCTTTGGGCTTTTTGAGTGAGAAATGGTCTTTGTTGAGCTGGTTTTCGACGTCGAGGATGTTGAGCGCTTTCTTCGCCTGCTCCCCGAAGGGGATCTCGAGGGTCCATTCGAGATAGGTCTGCAGCAGCCCCGCGTCGGCGCTGTCGGGGTGCATCCGGGAGAAACGTTCCAGCTGTTTATTGATCTCCTTGTAGGCGTCGGGGTGCATCTTCTCTTTTTTCGCCTCGAGCTTTTTGCGGAACTCCTCGATCTCCTCGTCGCGGTGGGTGTCGGTCCCAAGTTCCTTCTGGATCTGCTTGAGCTGCTCTTTGAGAAAGTACTCTTTGTTCACCTTTTCGATCCGGGTGTGAACTTTGGAGCGGATCTCCTTTTGGAGCTTGTTCGCCTCCGTCTCCTCGATCAGTTCGTCAATCAGCATCAGGAACCGCTTTTCGGGATCGCGTTCGATAAAGAGGCGGTAGGCGTTTTCCTTTTTGAGCTTGATCGAGCTGCAGATCAGGTCGACAATCCGGTTGTACTCGTGGTTCTCCTCGATCGTGCGGAGCAGATCGGGGGGGAAATAGTTGCTCACCTGCGAGAGGGCGCGTACTTTTTCGCGCAGCACCTCCAAAATCGCGTCCATCTTCAGCTCGTTGACGCTGGAGGACTGGATCAGATCCACCTGGGCTCTGAGGGGGTCTTCATGGACGACCTCGACGATATGGCCGCGGGCCAGCCCCTGGAAAAGGACCTTGATCCGGCCATCGGGCAAAACGACCTTGCGCATGATCGATCCGATCACCCCGGCGTCGTAGATCGCTTCGGCATCCCGTTCCCCCTCCTCTTCGGGTTTGACGGGACAAACGATGACGAGCGAGTTGTTTTCGATCGCTTCGGCCGCAGCGGCGATATTTTTTTCGTCGCTGAGAAAAAGGGGAGAGATCATAAACGGGTAGAGAAAGAGTTCATCCTCCGCGATTACGGGGAGGGTAGTGGGAAAAGAGGCGTAATTACTGAGTTGCATGAAGAAAAAATCCTAACCTAGAGTTTGAATCAGTGACTGCCGTTATCATCCATTGATATGACGCTGCGCGTCTGCGGGATCAGGAAATCGTACCAGCTGCTGCTCCCGTCCCCTTCGAACATTTCACGATACCAGGGGATATCGGCCGCGACGATCTCTTCGGGTTTTACCCAGGTCACCGGGGCGATCGCGCGATAATATTCCGCCCCCCTGGGCTTGCCGAGACGGTCGTAGAGCTGGGCGATTTTTTCATTCAGATCGCCGCGGGCAAGCTGCAGCTGCGTCTCCATCGTATTGACGAGGGGGAGATAGTTCGAATAGGGATAATTCATCTTAAAGGTTTCCACCCCTTTGAGGGTCTCATCGATCAGCCCCTGGTCCCGGCCGGGATTGGGGAGGGCGAGGAACTTCGCCTTGATTTTGAGAAATTCGGCGTATTCGCGCCCCTCGGGGCTCGCATAGCGGCGGATGTACTCATTGAGAAAATGCTCGGCGAGGAGGTACTCTTCCTGCGCCATGTGCGCCTGCGCCATGATCATCGTCGCTTCGGAAAGAAACGGCGAGCTGATGTGCTCGCTCTGGAGCGAACTGAAATACCCGTCCGCTTTTTCGAGGTTGCCGCTCGCTACGGCACTGACCATCTTTTCATACCAGTATTCGGCCGGCTTGTTGTACTCTTCGATCTCTTTGCCGCATCCGGTTAACAGGACGAGGACCGCCATTGTGATCAGCGAACTTCTTAGCATAATCCAAACCTACATTTCAATTTTGGGACCATTTTACCAGAAACAGATTAAACTGCCCCGTTTTCGGTTGAAACTTTTTATCTTGATGTGTTAAAATCTTTTCATTCTGTTTAAAAGAGGTGACCATGCAGTTTGCATTAAAACTCCCGCTGCTCGGATTCGAAAAAGTCGAGCGCATGGAGCTCCAAAAGATCGACGAGATTTTCATGCGGCTCGACAGCGTTGGGGAGGGGCCCTCGTTTACCCTCATCAACCCTTTCGCGTTGCGGGAGTACTCGTTTGATATCCCCTCTTCGCTCAAAACGCTGATGCAGATCACCCCCGAAAGCAACCTTCTGGTCTACAACATCATGATCGTCGATACGCCGATCGAAAATTCCAAGGTCAATTTCGTCGCCCCGCTGCTGTTCAACACCGATAACCAGACGATGGCGCAGATCATCATCGACAACCGCAACGCCTACGGCATCGCCGAACCGATCAAAGCCTATCTCAAAGGCTCTGACGATGAGTAAGACGATTACCTTCGTCGGTAACGGCAAGATGGCGCTCGCCCTGGCCAAAGGGCTGTGCGAAACCCATACGATCGAAGTGATCGGGCGTACCGACCAGGCGCTGGAGCGATTTGAGCAAAACCTGGGGGCACCCGTCAAAAAAACTCTCTATACCGCCGCCGATATCCAGGGCAAAAAGGTCATCCTGTGCGTCAAACCCGCCAACCTCGAATCCATCTCCCCCCTGCTGGCAGGGGAAGCCGACGTTTTGTACTCGGTTCTGGCGGGAAGAACGCTGGATTCCCTCCGGCAGATCCGGGCGCGCCACTACTGCCGTGCCATGCCCAACCTCGCCGCCGAGGTGGGCGCTTCGATGACCTCTCTCGTCGGGGATGCGCAAGTCGCGGGTGATGCGCTGAACCTCTTTGGCTCGATCGGTTCCACCCTGTGGCTCTCCAGCGAAAAAGAGCTCGATATCGCGACCGCGCTTGCCGGCAGCGGCCCCGCCTATCTCGCCCTCATCGCCGAAGCGTTTGCGGACGGAGCGGTGCGCGAAGGGCTAAAACGCGACGACGCGATGGCCCTGACGAAAGGGCTTTTTGCCGGGTTCGGCGCGCTGCTTCAGCAAACCCATCCCGCACTCCTCAAAGACGCCGTCATGAGCCCCGGGGGGACAACCGCCGCCGGATACGGCGCCCTCGAAGAGCGGGGTGTACGCTACGGGTGCATGGAAGCGATCCGCGCCGCCCACGATAGGGCCAAAAAACTCTGAGCGCCTACGCGCCCCGGGGTCATTTTTTAGGTGCCTCGTTGTTGTAGACCCTCATCGTGAACGAAGAGCGGATTTTATCGCCGTCTCTTTCAAAATGGATCGGGAAGTTGACCCGGATGATCCATTCTCCCTTGCTCACCTCTTCCAAAAACGTATAAAAACTCCGGGGTGACGTAATTTTTGAGGTCGCATTCACTTCGTACGTCCGGAACGTCCCGTTGCTCTCGAACGTCGTAATTTCGGTCAGGTACAGATCATCGAATTCTTGCTTGTACCGTTTTTCGAAACGATCGGCGTTGAACGGCGTATTGAACGCCTTGATCAATCGGGCGTTCTGAGTCTCCATCTCCCGGATCCGGCTCTCCATCTCATCGTGCCGACGCTGCGCGAACTCGAGTTTTTGGAACTCTTTTTTGCTCTCCAGCCGGAGCGAGCGGTACTCTTTTCCCTCGGGGATCAGAAGGACGAACGAGAAGAGGACGACCCCGATCATCAACAACAGCGAAAAAATCAGTAGCGCAACGGTCTGGCGGTTCATTCAATCTCCTCGCCGCTTTCGTCTTCAAGACGGTTGGTGGATACGAACCGGTACCATCCGTTTTCGATCGGGTAAAAGCTGGTATAGGTCTGGTGAAAAATCGAGCGTAACGGCGCTTCGAGCATATACTGGTAGGTCTCTTTGTTTGGCGTCGTGCCGTAGAGGATCAGCGTATCGGCTTCCAGATCGGCGCGGGAAAGGGTAATCCCGTCGGGGACCAGATCAAACAGGTTCCGGATACTCTCTTTCATTACCATATTATCGGTCGTAATCTGCTCGGCCATTTTCACTTCCGCCTCGATCGTCGCGATCCGCTCTTCCATCGCACCGATCGCACGGTTCAACGCGGCTTCGTTATCGGCCACTTCCCGGCGCTCGCGGTCAAAGTCATAGGTTTTGAACGCCAAAAACCCATAGGTAGCGCTGAGCATGACGATGGTAATCGCAAAAAAGAAAAAGACGAGTTTGAGCTCGGTGCTGATGAGCTTTTTCGGGCGCGGAGCGATAAAACTGTGTTTCACAGCCCCTCCTCCTCAAGCAAAGCTAACGAGAGAACCTCTTCGGAAAGGTCTATCCTGCGAACGGTTACGTTCAAAAAGAGCTCCTCTTCCAGGTACCGTTTCAATTCGCCCCCGTTTCCGTACCCGTCGGCGATCCATACCGTTTCGACAAAACGGTTGTGGCAGTGTTCCCCGGCGTAAAAACGGGCAAGCGATTTTTCGATCAGCTCGAACCGGTAAAAATCGTCCCCGAAGCGCTCCGATTCCTCTTTTCCTTCGGCGGGGGTCGAGACAATCGGCCCCTCTTCGAACAGCGGCTCATCTTCGCCGAATTCGGCGATCTCTTCAAGCGATTCGAGATCCTCGATATCGCTGAGATCGTCGAGCTCGTCGATGATCTCCAGGTCATCGAGCATCTCGATCCGCTCCAGGTTGATTCCGCGGGATGGCTCTTCCTCTTCCATCCCGACCGAAAAACCGATATTGCCCTCCTCTTCGATATCGAGCGCCTTCTCTTCCCGCCGGAGGGGATAATGGTGGGCGTATTCGAGTTTGCCCTCTTCGAAAAACGCGATGCTGATCGAATCTTTCTGTGCCAGTACGAACAGCGAAAGCCTGCCCGTAATCTTGTCCCCAAAAAAACGCTCGATCAGTGAAAAAGGGGAAAAAACGAAATCGAGCCCTATTTTGCCGTACTCCGCCCTCAAAGCGTCCAGCTCCCGGGAGGAGGTGTAGAGCATCCACTTGTTCTTTCGGCAAAGGGTCTTCGTCCCGCTCATCGCATCGCTATCGTTGACTTCGTGAACCGAACACCCCTCCAGCGCCCCCTGCGTGGCGGAAGGATTCAGAATCGCGACGTAATTCAGCGGAGACTCCTCGGTCACTTTCCGCAGATAACGGGCCATTTCGTCAATCGCCGAAACCCCCTCATAACGGCGGCTCTCTTTGGAAAGGCGCTTGGTTTTCTTGTACTGGGTGACGGTCAGTTCGATACTTTCCGCACTGGGGATGATGGCAATAAATATTTTACGGTAAAGCCAGCCGATCACTCCGGATCCTCACGGTTTTGACATAAGGGATGCGATTTGACGTAGTGATCCATCTTCAGGGCATTCCCCAGTTTAGTATATATCTGTGTCGTCGCCATGCTCGAATGGCCTAACAATTCGCTAACATCGGCAATTCGGGCGCCGCTGTTTAACAATTCGGTCGCGTACGCGTGACGCAGCTGGTGCGGAGTCACTTTGAGTCCGACCTCGGCGAATCTCTTGACAATTCTATATCTTAGACTATTTTCGCTTAATTTTTTGCCCCCGCTCTCGAGAACATAGCGATTGGGGGGATGGTGCGCATGATAGCTTCGGATCATCTCCCGCACCGTAGCCGGAAGGGGGACGTCGCGCTCTTTGCCCCCCTTTCCTTCGACCCGGCACCACTCATCGTTCACATCCTCCAGCCGCAGACCGGCCAGTTCCGAAATCCGCAGACCCACCCCGTACAGCAGAACGATCGCCAGCTCGCAGAGCGGATCGGCCCCCTTGAGCGCCTCGAGGATATGCTCATGGGAAACCGGTTTGGGAAGTGAACGGGGGATTTTGATGCTCTCGTCCCCGCGAAGCTCAACCATGATCCCCTCCTTTCGGAGGTATTTGACAAAGCTGCGGATAGCACTGAGTTTCGCCCCGATCGTTTTGGGCTTGAGGGGGGCAATTTTCAGCCGAAGGGGCATCAGGTTGAGGATAAGGCTGTCGTTTTCATCGGTGATTTCGGCTTCGGTGATCATCTGATCGATGGCATCGGCATAGCTTATGAGGGTATGGGAAGAATACCCGCGCATCGCGTCAAGATGCTTCAGAAAATCCTCTTTATACCGGTGCAGCTCCTTCATCACCTTACCCCGCGGAGGAACTATAGGGCATGTTCCATCAATTTTTCCCGAACGAGCGCTTTGGCCGTTTCGATTTCCATCCCCGATACGTCGATCGGTTCGGAAGCGTAAAACATCAGCGTACCGAACGGCTTGGGAATCATAAACCGGTCCCAGCTTCCCATCTGCCAGTAGCGGGTCGGGACACAGTTGAGCACAACGATCCTGGCATTGCGTTTTTGCGCCATGACCACCGCCCCGTCGCTGAAACTGTAGCGGGGCCCTTTGGGACCGTCGGGGGTAATCCCGATATCGTACCCTTCCGAGAGGGCCCTGATCGCCTGGATCAATACCTTGGCTCCCCCCTTGCGGCTGGATCCGCGAAGCACCTCGAAATTGAAAAAAGAGGTCGTTTTGGCGATCACTTCTCCGTCAAAATGTTCGCTGATCAGCAGTTTGATTTTCGGTGTGCGGCGCATTTTGAGATAGTTGTAGGGTTCCATAAGGATGTCGCCGTGCCAGAAGACGAAAATCACCGGTTCGGCGGGAAGTGCCTCGGGGAGATGATAGCGTTTTTTGTTTGTCCAGTAAATCAGGCGGATCAGCAGCGCCCCGACCAGGGGTGCGACCCACAGCGTCAGGGCACGAAGGAAGCGTTTACGCAACGATTTCTCCATACTGCACGAGACGGGATACCTCCGTAATCCTCACCCGGGCGATTTTACCGAGCCACTCTTCGCTCCCTTTGACCTTGATGACGATGTTGTTATCGCTGCGGCCGGCGACGTACCCGTCGCTGCGAAGCTCCTCGAAATAGACGTCGAATTCCTGCCCCAGGTAACCCGCCGTGATCTCATCGAGGATCGTATCCTGGTATTTTTGCAGTCGGCTGAGGCGTTCTGAGCCCACTTCAGAGTCGACCGTATCGGTCATTTTTTCCGCTTCCGTCAGGGGGCGGGGGGAGTATTTAAAACTGAAAATCTGTTCAAACCGGACCTGGCGCATGACGTCGAGGGTCTCCTCGTAATCCTCGTCGCTCTCACCCGGAAACGCGACGATGATATCGGTGCTGATGCTCACGTCGGGGACCATTTCACGCAGCTTGGCGGCGCGGTTCAAAAACCACTCTTTGGTATATCCCCGCTTCATCGCTTTGAGGATTTCGCTCGATCCGCTCTGCAGCGGCATGTGCATCGACTTGCAGATTTTCGGATTGCGGGCGAACTCTTCGATAAATTCATCGTCCATGTGCAGCGGATGCGGAGAAGTAAAGCGGATCCTCTCGATCCCCTCGAGCGCGCTGACGCGGCGCAGCAGTTCGGTAAAGTTGACTTTTTCGTGTTCCCCCGAAAACCGGCGGCCGTAGTTGTTGACGTTCTGTCCCAGCAAAAACACCTCTTTGGCTCCCGATTCCGCCGCTTTGCGCGCTTCAGCGACGATCAGGTCGGCGGGAATGGAGATCTCGTCGCCGCGCGTTTTGGGAACGATGCAGAACGTGCACTGCTTGTCACATCCGATCGAAATATTGATGTAGGCTTTATAAGGGCTGCTGCGGAAATCCTTGAACGCAAATTGCGACTCGTCGAAATCGATATCGATCTCGACCGCTTTGTCGCGGTGGATTACGTCGCCGATTTTCGAGACGTTGCGGGCCCCCAGGACGAAATTGACGTAAGGGGCTTTTTTGATGATCTCTTTGCCCAGATGGGAGGCGGTGCATCCGCACACGCCGATTTTGGCCCCCTCTTTTTTGAGCTTGTTGAACCCGCCCAGCTCGGAGAAGAGCTTGTGCACCGGTTTTTCACGCACCGAACAGGTGTTGATGAGAATCAGGTCGGCTTCGCGGGCGTCATCGGTCAGTTCATACCCTTCCCGCGCGTTCAGCTCCGCGATCATGTGCTCGGAATCGCGGACGTTCATCGCGCACCCGAGCGTCTCGATAAAAAGTTTTTTGGACATTATAAGATGTGGACCTCGTACATGTACTCGTTGGCGGCAAGACCGTAGCGCACTTCACGCATGTAGAAGCTCTTCCCTTCCCCTTCGAAATGGTCCTGAAGCGCCAGAAGGTCTTTGTGAGAATTTTCGCGGTCGAAATAAAGGATGAGCGAATTGCTTTTTTCCACCATCTCGGCGATTTTTTTCAGATCGATTTTTTTGGGTTTGGCATCGTGCTCGTTACGGGCGATTTTAAGTTCCATAGTCTGTTTCCTTCTCTTCTGATTAGAGTCCTAGATAATGGGGGGATTATATCCATGATAGGATAAATATCCTATTAAGAGAAAATTATGTATAATACTTTTCCCTTCATAAAAAAGCTTTCCCAACCAACCCGATTTTTTTATGAGCCGTGACTACCGAATAAGGATATTGCTATGGAAAATATTTTAGATATTATTGACTCGATCGCCAACGAAAAAGGGCTGAGTCGCGAAAACGTCAAAGAGGCGATCAAAACCTCGTTTGTCCAGACGGCCAAACGGATCATCAACCCCACCTTCGCCTTCGAAGCCGACATCGACGATCGGACCAAACAGGTCAAACTGCGCCAGATCATCACCGTCGTCGCCGACGAATCCCCCGAACTCGAGGGGGAAGAAGCGGGGGCCTATATGAGCCTGAGCCAGGCGCTCGAGATCGACGACGAGGCCGAAATCGGCGATCAACTCCAGATGGAACACGACATCGAAAGCTACGGGCGCAGCGCGTTTGCCACCCTTCACCGCGAAATCGAGTTTCACATCCAGCGCCTTGTCGAAAACGAACTGTACGACAAATACAAAAGCAAAATCAACCAGATCGTTTCGGGACGCGTAACGCGGGTCGACGAGCACCAGAACACCACGATCGAAATCGATGAAATCCGTGCCGTCCTCCCGATGAAAAACCGGATCAAAGGGGAAAAATTCAAAATCGGCGACGTCGTCAGCGCGATCGTCCGCCGTGTCCACGTGGACAAAGCCAACGGCATCTCGATGGAGCTTTCACGCACCTCTCCCAAATTCCTCGAAGAGCTCCTCGCCCTCGAAGTTCCCGAAATCAAAGACGGCATCGTCATCGTCGAGCGATGCGCCCGTATCCCGGGTGAGCGGGCCAAAATCGCCCTCTACACCAACCGTCCCCAGATCGATCCGATCGGCGCCACGGTCGGGGTACGCGGTGTGCGGATCAACGCGGTGAGCGAAGAACTCTGCGGCGAGAATATCGACTGCGTCGAATACACCCCACAACCCGAACTCTTTATCTCCCGCGCAATGAGCCCGGCGATCATTTCGGCCGTCAGGGTTGAAGAGACCGAAAGCGGCGAGAAAAAAGCGACCGTCACCCTCCCCTCGGATCAAAAATCCAAAGCGATCGGAAAAAGCGGGATCAACATCCGTCTGGCATCGATGCTGACAGGCTATACGATCGAGCTCAACGAGCAAGGCAGTACGGCTATGGGAGATAAAGCCCAGGAAGAGAAAAAAGAGGGGCTTAGCTCGCTCGAAGCGCTTTTCGGGAATTAAACAACTTTATCATCGCTTCACAAACGGATTCAATTTCAACAGCACGGCATCGGCAACCTGATTGCCGATCAGCGTCAAAAACGCGCTCATCATCAAAATCCCCATTATCACCGGGTAATCCCGGCTCATCGCACTCAGGTAAAAGAGCTGCCCCATCCCCTCAATCCCGAAAATCGATTCCAGAATGACCGATCCCCCGATCAGACCGGGCAGGGAGAGTCCCAGCATCGTCACGATCGGGGGGAGAAGGTTGGGGAGAATGTAGTAGCGGATAATCCGGCTTTCATCCAGCCCCCTCGCCCGGGCAAAATAGATATAGTCGCTTTTGAGGATTTCGATGACGAGCGAGCGGACGTAGAGGGTGAGGCTTCCGATTCCGACAAAGACCATCACCGATACGGGAAGAACAAGGTGCCACGCCATATCAAGGTAATACCCTATCCCCTCGGGAGGTTCCAGCGAATGCAGGCCATTGAGCGGAAACCACCCCAGCATAAATCCCAGGACCAGCATCAGCACGAGGGCGAGGTAATACGAAGGCATCGCGAAACTGACCAGGGAGAGCTGGATCAGCGCTTTGTCGGTACGGGTGCCGTGATTCATCGCCCCCTTGATCCCCAGCCAAAGGGAAACGAAAAACGTCAGCATCAAAGCACTCAGGTTCATCCACAGCGTGATCGGAAGACGTTCGGCCACAACGTCGCTCACCGCTTCACCGCTGACGAACGATATCCCGAAATTCAGGCTCAACAGGTTCACGACCCAATCGGCATACTGCTGCCACAGCGGTTTATCCAGGCCGTAAACCGAACGCAACTGCGCCACCGCTTCGGGAGTCATGTTGGGATTGAGTTCACCCCCCATAAAACTGTTGGGGGCCATGTGGATCGCTCCGAACGAGAGGAGTGAAATGAGAAACAGCATCAGCACGGTATACGAAAGGGAGCGGAAAAGATATTTCATGCAACGATTATAGCGGAAGAGGAAAAAAAGAGAGATAAGGATGCTTGCCCGGAGGGCAAGCGAGGAAAGCGTTTCTTAGAAGTTAAGCGTCAGGTAAGCCTGAA
>CAZBIR010000027.1:0-23136 GCA_964491035.1 uncultured Sulfuricurvum sp. | reverse complement strand
TTTGCTTGTGATCTTCATCGCACCGAGGAGGTGAACCGTGAAAGTCGAGAGTAGTACGATTTCCCTGCACGCCGAGCATGAGTCGAAGCAGGCCAGGACGCTTCATTTTGATTCGCTTCTCGAAGAGGACGTCACCGTGACGGAAGTTCGCCGGAACCGTGAGCTTGAATGTTCGCTGGCAGCGAAGTTTCATTTTGCCCTCATCAGCCGCCTTCTGGAGATGCTTCAGGGGAGGGGGTGTTCTAAAGGCGAGGTTTCGCAGGAAGCGTTTGTGCGTCCTCAGGGTGTATCCAGCTTTCCCCCGGAGCGCAAAACGGTGGGGACCGAGACCCTCAGCGTTTCCGAAAAACTGGAGGTGTCGATGAAGGGGACGGTGAAAACCGACCGGGGGAGCATCGATCTGGATCTGTTTTTCTCCTTTTCCCACGCGTTTGTCCAAAGCCGGAGTGTCACGAAAGAGGATTTCATCGATCCGCTGGTGATCAATTTTTCCGGCGAGTTCCCGGCGCTTGAATCGACGACCTTTTCGTTCGATATCGATTGTGACGGGGAGATCGACCAGATCTCGAAACTGCGCGAGGGGAACGGTTTTCTGGCACTGGATCGAAACGCCAACGGTTTGATCGATGATGGAAGCGAACTCTTCGGCGCCAAAAGCGGCCGGGGGTTCGCCGAACTGGCCGAGTTCGACGCCGACAACAACGGCTGGATCGACGAAAACGATTCCGTCTGGGAAAAACTGCGCGTCTGGAGAAGCGACGGAGGAGAGGAACGGCTCGTCGCGCTGGGTGAAGCGGGGGTCGGAGCGATCTATCTGGGGCAGGTTCACGGCCCCTATACCCTCAGGGATAATGAGAACCGATCGCTGGGGCGGATCCGCTCGAGCGGGTTGTACCTGAGCGAAGCGGGGAGTGCCGGGGCCCTCGCGCAGCTCGATCTCAAAAAACACGCCCCATCTCCCGCCGCCGCCCCCCTCGCACAGGCGCTCGCGGCGATCTAAAACTCTGAGAACAGGAATAGAATGAAAGAATTCAACGAAGAACTGCTAAGTTTCATCGACGCTTCCCCGACCCCGTTTCATGCCGTCGCATGGATGGCCCGCACGCTCGAATGCCGGGGATTCGTCCGGCTCGAGGAGGACGCGCAGTGGGAACTGCACGAGGGGCAGGATTATTACGTCACCCGCAACGACTCCTCGATCGTCGCGTTCACCTATCCGCCGTGCCCCGAGAAAGGGTACATTATCGTCGGGGCCCACACCGATTCGCCTCACCTGCGTCTCAAGCCCAAACCTCTCACGACGTCGGCCGGGGTGAAGCGGCTGGGGGTGGAACCTTATGGCGGGGTGCTGCTGGGTCCGTGGTTTGACCGTGACCTGGGACTGGCGGGGCGGATCGTTTACCTCGATGGCGAGGTGCGCAAAGAGGCCCTCATCAACATCGCCTATCCGGTCGCGATGATCCCCTCGCTGGCGATCCACCTCGACAAAGAGGCCAACTCGTCGCGCTCCATCAATGCCCAGACCGACATCGTCCCCCTCATCGCGACGGGGGAGGTCGACTTCGAACACTTCATCCTCTCCCAGATCCGCGAGGAGACGGCGGGGCTGACCCTGCTGGCCCATGAGCTCAGTTTCTACGATCTGCAAAAGGGCTCTTTTATCGGCGTTCAGGGCGAATTCATCGCTTCGGCCCGCCTGGACAATCTCGCCAGCTGTTTTGTGGGGCTGCAGGCGCTGCTGGATTCGACTTACCCGATGATGCTCTCTTTTATGGATCACGAGGAGGTGGGAAGCGAAACCCACGTCGGTGCGGCGGGGACGTTTGCCGAAGAGGTGTTGCGCCGGATCTCGGGGGAGAATTTCGGGACGCTGATGCGCCGCAGCCTCATGGTTTCGTGCGACAACGCCCACGCGCAGCACCCCAACTTCCCCGCCAGGCATGAGAGCGAACACGCACCGCAGCTTAACGGCGGGGTCGTCGTCAAGATCAATTCCAACCAGCGCTACGCGACGAGTGCCCGGACACAGGGGCGGTTTGCCCAGTGCGCCCGGGCGCTTCAGGCCCCGTTGCAGACCTTTGTCACCCGCAGCGACCTGGGGTGCGGCAGCACGATCGGCCCGATCAGCGCGACGCGGCTGGGAATCGAGACGATCGACGTGGGGATCCCGCAGCTGGGTATGCACTCGATCCGCGAACTCGCCGGAACGCGCGACGCCTACACCCTCTACCGGATCCTCAAACAGCTGGGGGATTTCTAGCGTATGGCCGACATCATTTCGGCCGAAGAGCTCAGGGCCCTTATCGATCAGACCTACCGCGTCGAGGAGGAGTACGTCGCGCTGCGGCGCTCCTACGAACATCTCCAGAGCACGATCGAACAGGTGATCGAGTTCTTGCCCAACGCGATCTGGATCGTCGAACCTGATGGGGGGATATTCCTGCAAAATTCGCAGGCCAAAGCGCTCGGAGAGCTCTTCGGGGTACTGCGGCTCGATGAGGAGGATTACGAGATCTCCTTCAACGAGCGCTCCTACCTGATCAAATCGGCGTTGCATAACGACAAGCGGCTGCTCAGCGCGACCGACATCACCGAGCAAAAGCGCAAGGAGAACCTCGCGACGATGGGGCAGATGGCGGCCCACCTCTCCCACGAGATCCGCAACCCGATCGGCTCCATCGCGCTGCTCGCCTCGACCCTTTACAAGCGGGTCAAAGCGGAGAACCGCCCGATCGTCGAGGAGATCCAAAAATCGCTCTACCGGATCGAGCGGATCATCAAGGCGACCCTGATGTTCTCCAAGGGGGTGAGCGCTCAGAAGAGGGCTTTGCGCTGGTCTGCGATCCGCGATGCCCTCGTCGATGCGATCGGCTATTACAGCTACGGTAAAACGATCCATTTTTCGTTTCCCGAAGAGGATTTTGAACTCCACGGGGACCTGGAACTTCTCTCGATGCTCTTTAGCAACTTCGTCTTCAATGCGATTGACGCGATCGAACTGGACGAGGAAGAAGAGGGGAGTGTTCAGATTCTCCACCGCTGCGTGGAGGGAAAACACCGTTTCGAGATTTACGACAGCGGGATCCCCATCGAGAACAAGCGGTGGCTGTTCGAAGCGTTCAAAAGCACGAAACTGCGGGGGAACGGACTGGGGCTGGTGCTGGCCAAAAACATTGCCGAATCACACGGGGGAGAAGTGGCGTTGTGCGAGGGGGAGCGCAAGGGGTTTTGTATCACCCTCTCATGCTAGGGGCTTGGGCTCTCCGAGATGATACCCCTGCAAGTAATCGACTCCCAGCTCGCGGCATTTGACGTAAACCCCCTCGGAGTGGACGAATTCGGCCACCGTTTTAAAGCCGAGGTGTTTGGAGAACTCGGCGACGGCGCGGAGGATCGTCTGGGCATTGAGGTCGTTTTCGATGTTGCGAACCAGTGAACCGTCGATTTTGAGGATATCGACGTCGAGTTTGATGATGTGGGCAAAATTCGAATACCCCGTACCGAAATCGTCGATCGCGATTTTGGAGCCGTATTTTTTGGCCTGCGCGATAAACGATGAAACCTCCTGATAGTTTTCGATCCCCTCGCTTTCGAGGAGTTCGAAAATGAGTCGTTTGGCGTGGATCGTATAGCTGAGTTTTTTCATCAGGTAATCGCGCGTATGGGGATCGACGATATCGTCTACCGAGAGGTTGATCGAAAAACTGTGGGGGGTCGTTTCGAGTTTATGGAACACTTCGTCGATGACGAAACGGGAAATCTGGGGATAGAGGCGCGATTTTTTGGCTGCCGGGAGAAAATAGGCGGGGGAGATGATTGAACCGTCCTTTTCCACCATCCGCACCAGCGCCTCGTATTCGATGACACTGCCGCCTTTGTGATCGAAAATCGGCTGGTAGTAGAGGGTAAAGCGTGCTTCGTCAATTGCCTCTTTCACTTTCCGGCTCCAGAGGATGTTGTTTTCGTACTCCTCTTTGATCTGCATCGTTTCGTTGTAAAGCAGGTAGCTCATGTGCCGTTTTTTGGCCGATTTCAGGGCCATATCGGCATTGGCCAGCAGGGCGAGCCGATTATTGTTCCGGCCGGTGGAGGAGAGGTCCGCTCCGGTGGTCAGGGAGATGTAGATGCTTGCCCCCTCCAGGTCGTAATGGTTTTGTTCGAGCTCATGGATGATGGTCGCACGGAGCGTTTCGAACCGGGGGTGGCTCAGGGGCTCGGTCAGCAGCAGCGCAAACTCGTCCGAGGGCATTTTGTAGAGACGCATCGGATAATCCCGGATGAGGGTGCCCATCTGCGTCGCGAGCTCCGTGAGGGTTTTGTCCCCCATCGTATGGCCGTAAAAATCGTTGATCTCTTTGAAATTGTCGATGTTGAGGAGCATCAGGGCGTAAAAACGCTCTTCCTGCAAATCCCGCAAATCCCGGATCAGCGCTTCGCGGTTGGGAAGTCCCGTGAGGTGGTCGACGTAGAGCTGCTGTTTGAGCTGACGGTTCAGCTCGCGGGTTTCATCCGCGTCCTTGTCGATACGGCGCAACAGCGCCGAAAAACCGAAGTGGAGAACCACCCCGATCGCTACGAACAACAGGGCGCTGACGATCAGGAGGTTTCGGATCTCCCGCTCATAACTGGCCATCTCCTCGGTGATATCAAAGGCGCACGTCATCATTGCGACTTTTTCGTTCTGATAATTGTGCAGCGGCCGCGACGCGATGACGTAGTCTTCGGTCCCGATGGCGAACCGTTTGCTCTTGCCGAAAGAAAAATTGCCCGGGAGCTTTTCAAAAAGAGGATCGTTGTAGGAAACAAGTGAAAAATCCCGGTAATCGACCGCCTTGGCGTCAGGAAGGACTTCGCGCAGCCGTTTTGTATCGAAGGCGATGGCGCTTTTGACGCCGGAATTGACGTCGAGGCGTTTCTGGACGCGGTTGATTTTGGCGACGGTCTGGATAATCCCGATAAACGTATCCCCGCGGTAGACGGGGATAATCGAGACGAGGGCAACGTCAAAGATCGTGACGTCGAGGGAGACGACCGGTTTGCGGGTGCGGATCGCATGGGCGAGAATGGGGCGTTTTTTCGTGATGTTATCGCCGTAATGGGTGGGGTCTTGAACCCGCAGGAAGTGGAAGCCGTCCGCGCCGATGAAACCGGTCAGATCGGCGTCTCCTTTGGCCTTGGCCTCGGTGAAGTAGGGGAGGGCGAGGCGGTAGAGGGTATCGCGGTCGCGCGCGGCGAACGCATCGACGACGGCCCGATCGGAAGCGAGCCGGTAGGCGAGAATGTTCAGCCCCCGGTGGGTATCAGCCATTGCGAGGTCAAACGCGTTTTTGAGCAGTTGCCGATGGGCCTGTGTTTTTTCTTCGAGGACCCGGTTTTTGTCCTGCATGATCGAATAGGTAAAAATGGTGATAAGGAGCAGAATCAATCCCAGAGAGAAGACCGTTGCCCAAATTTTTACTTTGCCCATTTTTAACCTTCGAGAGTAATGTATTTAGTATAGCATACCCTTTGGCGATTTGACGGAAAAAAAATTTCTTTTGGAGTAAATCAGCGTTCCGGAAAGAGAATTGATCCCAAACGAACCAGGTTGGAACCGCATTCGATCGCGCTCTCGAAGTCGCCGCTCATCCCCATCGAGCAGATCGTGGCTCCCCTCAGGGATTCGAAGAGGGTTCGGGTTGTCTCGAAACTTCGGCGGACGAGACGTTGATCCTCAACATGGGCGCCGATGCTCATGATCCCCTGGAGTTTCAGCCGGGGGCACTCTTCAGCAATTTGCGCATAAGCGTCGCCGAATGCTTCGGGAAGGAAGCCCGATTTACTCTCTTCGCGCGCCGAGTTGACCTGCACGAGGGCGCGGAGGCTTTTGCCGTCGCGTTCCAGCCGCTCGTTCAGTGCATGGGCGAGTTCGAGTGAATCGATCGAGTGAAGCAGGGAAGGGTTGCAGGCGAGGAGGTGGTTGATCTTGTTTTTTTGCAGCGTCCCGATGAAATGCCACTCGATCGGGAGGTCGTCCAGTATTTCGGACTTGGAGACCAGATCCTGCACCCGGTTTTCCCCGAACGCCCGCTGCCCGATTTCATAGAGATTTCGGACTGCCTCGGCGTCGACGTATTTGCTCGCCGCGACGATTTTTACGATGTGGTGGTCGCTGACCCGGAGGCGGGCCTTTTCGATCCGCTCGATAATCCGGTCGAAATAAAGTTTGTATTCGAGTGTGGTCATTGCATTAACCTCGTGATGTCGTTATAAAGTCCCAGGCTCATCAGCCCCAGCAGCAGAACCCATCCCCCGATCGTAAGACGGTAAACCATCTCTTCGCTTGGGGCTTTGCGGCGGATCATTTCATAAAGGTTGAACATGATGTGCCCGCCGTCGAGTGCGGGAATCGGCAGCAGGTTCAAAACCCCGAGGTTGACCGAGATCAAAGCGGCGAAGAAAAAGAGGCTCATCCACCCGTAGGCTGTGGCGTCGGCGGTGATCGTGACGATGCTCACTACTCCCCCGATCTCCTGTGCCGGGACGACTCCCGTAATCAGCTTCTGGACGCTTTGGAAAATCAGCAGGGAGGAATCGTACGTCTGAACGCCCGCGTAGGCGAGGGCGTCGAGCAGCCCCAGTTCCATCCGGTGGGCATCACCGGAGGGTGAGATCCCTACCATCGGCTGGCGGATTGTCTCCTTGAACAGGTTCTGCGTTTCGCTGATGCGGGGGGTGATCGTGATCTGGCGTACCGTGTTGCCCCTCTCGATCGTGAGGAAGAGCGACGTTTCGGAGGTTTTGATCGTGTCGGAGAGCTCGTTCCACGCGGTAATGTCATGGCCGTTGATCGAGAGGACACGGTCCCCTTTTTGAAGGCCCGCCGCTTCGGCGGGAGAGCCTTTGAGTACGTTTCCGATCACGGGCGAGAGGGTTTGCGGCCCTCCGAGTGCGATGGCGAAGAAAAAGACCCATGCCAGGGCGAAGTTGGCCAGCGGCCCCGCGAGGAGGATCACAATCCGCTGGTGCGGTTTTTTCGTGTTGTAGCTGTCGCTGTCACTGCTTTGCGCCGTCGGGTCCGAATCATCCTGCCCTTTCATCTTGACATACCCCCCCAGCGGGATGGCCGAGAGCTGCCAGCGGGTGTTCAGCCATTCAAACGAGGCGATTTTTTTCCCGAACCCGATACTGAACACCTCGACGTAGACGCCGAAATAGCGGGCGGCGACGTAGTGTCCCAGTTCGTGAAAAAAGATGAGGGCGGAGAGGACGAGGAGGGCGACGATCCACGACATGGTTAGTGTTTCCCTTTATAGGCTTTCGCGAACCCGACGAGGTATTCGACCCCCGAATAGACGGTAAGGGCGACCGCGATCCACAGCAGGACGTCGGCAAAGGGCCAGTGCATCAGCAAAAAGCCGATTGCGATCATCTGGGCGACCGTTTTGACCTTTCCGGCCATCGAAGCGGCCACATCGATCCCCTCGGAGACGGAGAGGGTCCGCAGACCCGTGATGAAGAGTTCCCGGACGATGATGATGTAGATCGCCCAGGCCGAGGCCGCGCCGCTCATCATGAGCCCAAGGAAGGCCGCGAGGGTCAGCATTTTGTCGGCCAGGGGGTCCAAAATCTGCCCTACGATCGTAATCTGGTCGAGTTCGCGGGCGATGTAGCCATCAAAGAAATCGGTAACGCTGGCGATGACAAAGAGCAGTGCCGCGGTGTAGTAGCTCCAGCTCACATGCCATCCCGCATCGGTGAACATCTGCGGATTGAGGATGATCCAGAACATCACCGGGGCGATGAGGAGGCGGATAAAGGCGAGGATGTTGGGGAGGTTGATCACTGGAAGGTTGTCCCGCCGTCAACGACGATTGTTTGTCCCGTGAGCCATGAAGCCCCCTCGGAACACAGGAACAGGCATGCCCCTGTCAGATCTTCGGGCTGTCCCATCCGGGAGAGGGGTGAACGGGCGACGACTTCGGCTTTTACCTCTTCGTAATTGGGGAATGCTTTGAGGGCATCGGTATCGATCGGGCCGCCGCTGACGGCGTTGACCCGGATTCCTTTTTCCCCGAGCTCCGCCGCAGCGTAGCGGACCATCGCCTCGACGGCAGCCTTGTTCGTTCCGTGCCCCGCGTAATTGGGAGTGTAGACGAGGTTTCCGGTGGAGCTCATCGAGATGATCGAACCGCCCCCGGTTTTCTCCATCCGCTTGGCCGCTTCCTGCGCCCCTACGACGAAGGCATCGACGGTTGCGGTGTAGATGTTGTTGAGCCCTTTGGGCTTGAGGCGCATGAAAGGACCGAATCCGCCGACGACGGCGCGCCCGGAGATGATCGCGTTGGAGATGAAAAAATCGAGGCGTTCAAAATCGGCGTCAAACTGCTCGTAAACCTCTTTGTACTCTTCGGGTTCGAGGATGTTGAGGGGGTAGGCGCGGCATTTGACGCCATATTTTTGTTCGACGTCTCGAGCGATATCCTCCGCGACCTGGGCGTTGGAGTTGTAGGTGAAGGCTACGTCGCACCCTTTTTCCGCGAACGCATAAACGATCGCTTTTCCGATGCCGCGTGTTCCGCCGCTGATGAGTAGGGTTTTTCCTTGGAATGACAAATCAGGCTCCTTTGATGGTGTAGTGTTGCATCACCTCTTCGAGGCGTTTGAGATTTTCTTTGCTCGGCGGGACGAGGGGGAGGCGGTATTCGAGGGTATCGATGAGCCCCGCGACGTACATGGCCGCTTTGATCATAATCGGGTTGGACTCCAGGAAGAGGGCCTTGTTGATCGGGAAAAGGGTGTCGTTGATGGCTTTGGCCCCCGCGAAATCGCCGCCGAGCGCCTTGGCGACGAGCTGGGCTTTGAGATCGGGGAGGAGGTTCGAGGTGACCGAGGTGATCCCCGCCCCGCCGTTGGCGAGGATCGGGTAGTCGATCGCGTCGTCACCCGAAAAGACCTTCAGCTCCGGGCGGCGGGAGAGGAGCTCTACGGTCCGCTCCAGGCTCCCCGTCGCCTCTTTGATCCCGTAGATGTTGGGGACGTCGTCGAACAGACGGATGACCGTGTCGGCGCCGATGTCGACGACGGTCCGCCCGGGGACGTTATAAAGCATCATCGGAAGATCGCTTACCGCTTCGGCGATCGTTTTGTAGTGTTGGTAGAGCCCTTCCTGGGAGGGTTTGACGTAATAGGGGGCAACGGAGAAGAAGGCATCAACGCCGCAGCTTTGGGCCATTCTGGCTGCTTCGACCGCTTCGGCGGTGGAGTTGCTTCCGGCTCCGGCGAGGACTTTCGTGCCGGTCCCCCGGCACACCTCGACGGCGATCTCCATGCAGCGGCGGTCTTCGTCATAGGAGAGCATCGCGCTCTCCCCCGTCGTCCCTACGGGGCAGACGGCGTTGATCCCGTTCTCGATCTGGCGCCGGATCAGTTCGGCGTATTTTTGCTCGTCCAGTTTTCCGTTTTTGAACGGGGTGATGAGGGCGGTCGTGGAACCGGTTACTAAATTCATTGTTTTCCTTTGCGTAGGATTAGGGTCGTCGATTTTTCGGGGAGGAGGTAGCTTTTTGCCACGGAGCGGATATCTTCGGGATTCAGCGCTTCGATGGCGGCTTCGTAGCGCTCCAGCGGTGCAATGTCGCCGCGGGCAAGGTAGCTGCCGAAGAGATCGGCAACCGACGTCGAGCTTTCCAGCGAGTAGATGAAATCGGCTTTGGTGTTGATCTTGACCTTGTCGAGCTCTTTTTGCTCGACGGGCCGCTCCTGAAGTTCCCGGATGATTTTCCAGATCTCTTTTTCGACCTCTTCGGCTTTGACGCCGTTGTTACAGACCGCGAGGAAGAGGAACACACCCGGATCGATCGTCTCCATGTTGTAGGCGTATATTTGGTTGACAAGCCGTTTTTCGTCGACGAGAATCCGGCTCAGGCGGGAACTTTTTCCCGAACTGAGCAGTTCGCTCAGTGCCGAGAGCTTCGGCTGGTCGGCATGGCGGAAGTCGGGGATCGGGAAGGAGAGGGCGAGCATCTCGACTTCACTCTCTTTGTGTACCTCCACGCGGCGTGCGCCGTCCTGAAGGGGTTCGACTGTCGTTACGGCGGGGACCGGGCGGGGATTTTGGATGGTACCGAAGTGCTTTTCGGCCTCGGCGAACACCGTTTCGGGCTTGATGTCTCCCGTGACGACAAGGATCGCGTTGGCAGGCTGGTAATAGGTTTCGTGGAAGTTTTTGATGTCTTCCAGGCTCCACGTCTGGATGTCGTTCATGAACCCGATCGGGGTCCAGTGGTAGGGGTGGTAAATGTAGGCGGTGTTGAAGAGGCGAAAATAGAGGTACCCCATCGGGTTGTTGTCGGTCCGCCAGCGCCGCTCCTCGGCGACGACGTTGCGCTCAGGCTGGAACTCGTCGTCTTTGAGGTTGAGGTTCTGCATCAGCTCGGCGAACAGCGAGAGCGATTTTGGGAGGTTTTCGGAACTGCTTTTGATGTAATAGTGGGTAAAATCAAACCCCGTCGAGGCGTTGTTGAGCCCCCCGATGCTTTTGACCTCCTCATCAAACTCCCCCGCCTTGAGGTTTTTGGTCGATTTGAAGTTCATGTGTTCGAGCATGTGGGCGATCCCGCTTTTCCCCATCACCTCGTTGCGGCTTCCCACCTTGTAGAAGATGTCGGTGGAGATGACGTTGGTGCCGTTTTCCATTGGGATGGCGACGACCTGAAGGGCGTTGGAGAGGGTTTTGGTTTCGTAGCGGGGCAGTGATGATGCCATTAGGGTTCCTGTCAAAAAAAGTGTCGCGGCAAGGCGTATCATCGCCGGTCCGCGCCGATCGCTTCGGTGATCGAGCTGTAACCGTCGCTGGCAAGGAGGTCGATGAGGCCGCTGTTGATCTCCTCGACGACCTCGGGACCTTTGAAGATCAGCGAGGTATAGAGCTGCACGAGCGAGGCCCCGGCCCGGATGCGGCGGTAGGCTTCCTCGGGGGTGCTGATTCCCCCTACGCTGATGAGGGTCGTTTTTCCGAACAGTTCGCGGGCGATCGCGTCGAAAATATAAAAACTCCGCTCCCGCAGCACCTCGCCGCTGAGCCCCCCGATCTCTTCGGGTTCGCTGACGAGGGAGTAATCGATCGTCGTGTTGGTTGCGATGATTCCGTCCGCACCGCTGGCCACCGCATGGGTACACAGCGCCACCGCCTGGTCTTCGCTCATGTCGGGGGCGATTTTGAGGAGGATCGGCTTGGAGGTGAGTGCTTTGGCTTCGGCGAAAAGGCGGGTGATGAACTCCTCGTTTTGCAGGTCACGCAGCCCCGGGGTATTGGGGGAAGAGATGTTGATGACCATGTAGTCGGCGTAGGGGTGAAGCGCCTTGATCAGCGTCGTGTAGTCGCGTAACGCGTTCTCTTCGGGGGTGATTTTGTTTTTCCCGATATTGACGCCGATGGGGGTGCTGAACGGATAGGCCGCCTTGAGGCGGTGGCTGATCCGGAACAACCCGTCATTGTTGAACCCCATCGCGTTCTGGAGCGACTCCTCTTCGATGTGGCGCCACAGCCGGGGACGGGGGTTTCCCTCCTGGGGCTTGGGGGTGAGGGTTCCGATTTCGGTGAAACCGAATCCGAGTGCCTGGACGCCGTGGAACATCGTCGCGTTTTTGTCGAATCCCGCGGCGAGCCCGACGGGATTGAGGAACGTGCGGCCGAACAGCTCCTGCGTGAGAGAGGGGTGGGAGACGAAGTGTCTGGCGGTCCAGCCGTTGAAAAGAGGGGGACAATAGCTCGCGCCGCGCAGCACCGCCGCCGCAAGGGTGTGGGCGCTTTCGGGTTGCAGTTTAAAGAGCCAGGGTTTTAGGGATTCGTAGTCAAACATGCCGTCTCCGCCGATTTTAAGTTGTTGTGATTATACACGAAGATCGTTTAAGCCGAAGTTATTCTCCCATATCCCCGGCGAGGCGGCGGTAGTTTTCGGAGGTGGCGAGCAGCTCGGCGTGGCTTCCGCGGGCGATAATCCGCCCCTCTTCGAAGTAGAGGATCGTATCGGCATGGACGATCGTGCTGAGGCGGTGGGCGATGATGATCGTGATTTTGTCTTTGGCGTATGCTTCCAGGGCGTTTTGGATCCGTTTTTCGCTTTCGTTGTCGAGTGCACTCGTCGCTTCGTCGAGGATCAGCAAGGAGGCGTGCTTGTAGATGGCCCGTGCGATCGCGATCCGCTGGCGCTGGCCGCCGGAGAGATTGGCCCCGGCTTCGAGCATCATCGTATGAACCCCTTCGGGAAGGGCTGCGGCAAATTCGTAGGCATCGGCCATTTTCAGCGCTTCGATCACCCGCGCTTCGTCCATCTCGTAGCCGTACGCGACGTTCGCGGCGAGGGTATCCTGGAGGATATAGACCCGTTGCGAAACGGCCGCGATCTGGCGGCGCAGCGAATCCTGGGTGAAGTCGCGCAGATCGTGCCCGTTGAAACGGATCGACCCCTCGTTCGGATCGTAGAAGCGCAAGAGCAGGTTGATCAGCGAACTTTTGCCTCCCCCGCTTTGCCCCACAAGGGCAACGGTTTGCCCGGCATGGACTTTTAGATCGATCTCCCTGAGCGCCTCTTTTTCCCCGAAACGGAGCGAGACCCCCTCGACCTCAATCGAGCGGACCGGTTCGTCGAAGTCCATTTCCCCGTCCCGGATCGTGTTTTCGAGATCGAAAACGGCAAAAATCCGCTCGCTTGCCGCCATCGCGTCCTGGATTTTGCTGTAGATGGCGCTCACCCGGCGCAGCGGCTGGAATACGAGCCCCACCGCCGTCAGGAAGGCCGTGAATTCCCCGACGCTCATGGCCCCGGCGTAGACCTGCTGCCCCCCGACGAAGATGACGGCGGCCAGTCCGGAGGCGGCGATCATCTCCATCAGCGGCGATACGAGCTCCCCGGTGTAGGTGGCTTTCATGTTGACTTTGAAAAAACGTTCGTTTTCATGATGGAAACGGTCGATTTCGTAGGTCTCGGTGGCGTTGGCCTTGATGATTTCACTGTTGTTGAACACTTCGGTCAGCCGGGTCATCAAATCGGCGCTTTTCTCCTGAGAGCGGTGGGCGAGGCGTTTGAGCCGCCGGGTGATTTTGAGGAGCGGGACGACGACGAGGGGCATGACGAACAGCGCCCAGAACGCCAGCGTCGCGTTGAGGTAGATCACATATCCGACGAGGGCAATGACGGTGAGGCTTTCGAGCATCAGTTCGGGGAGCATCTTGGAGACGAAAAACTGGACCCGGCCGATGTCGTTGGTGATCCGGGAGATCAACTCCCCGCTGCGGTTGGTGTAGAGAAACTGCATATCCATGTGGACCATTTTGTCCAGCAGGTCCTTGCGCAGCCGGGAGACGATGTGCATCCCGACGTAGGCGGTGAAAACCGACTGGATATAGCGGCCGATCGATTTGACGACGTAAATCCCGACCAGCAGCATCGGGATGATGTAGAGCATTTGCGGCTCTTTTTTGATGAACATATTATCCATCAGCGGCTGCATGATATGGGCCGTCCCCGCCGTCGAGGCGACGGTCAGGAGGATTCCGATCAGGATCATCAGGTACTGAAATTTGTACCCTTTGATGTAGGGCCAGTAGCGTCTGTATATTTCTTTAAACGTCACCCCTGCATCTCCCAGTAGGTTCCCGCGGGGGTATCCATGATGGCGACCCCCATCGCGGTGAGTTCGTCACGGATCGCGTCGGAGGCAGCGAAGTCCTTGACCTTTTTCGCCTCGCTGCGGCGCGCGACGAGGGCGTCGATTTTGGCTTTGGCCCTCTCGTCCAGTCCGAACTGGAAATACTCAAACGGGTTTTGCCCCCCGAATCCCATCACTTCCTCGATCAGGGCGAGGGAGCCCAGAAGGTTCTGGCGGTAGACCTTGTCTTTGGGATCGGTATCAAGCTTTTCGTTGGCACCGCTGATCAGCTCGTCGATGAGCGCGTAGGCCCGTGAGACGTTCAGATCGTCTCCGAGCGCTTCGAGGAGGACTTTTTTGAACTCCGCGTTGTGCGCTCCTGCCGCACCCATCCCGAAAAGGCGCTTTTTGAGGCGGTAGAGACGGTCGAGCCGTTTTTTCGAGGCAATCAGGTCCTCTTCGTTGAAGTTGAAATCGCCGCGGTAGTGGGTGCTGAGGAGGTAGAAGCGGATCACCTCGCCGCTGTAGGCTCTGAGCGCGTCTTTGAGGAAAAAGCTGTTCCCCAGGCTCTTGGACATCTTCTCGCCGCCGATCGTCACAAAGCCGTTGTGCATCCAGTAGCGGGCGAGTTCGCGGTTGGTGGCGCAGCGGGTCTGGGCCGCCTCGTTCTCGTGGTGGGGGAAGAGGAGGTCGGCTCCGCCGCCGTGGATGTCGATCGCGTACGGTGTTCCCTCGCGGGCGAGATAGCTTTCGATCATCGCCGAGCACTCCAGGTGCCATCCGGGGCGTCCGGGGCCGAAGGGGGAGTCGAACGAGACGCTGCCGTCGCTGACCGCTTTCCAGAGGGCGAAATCGGCCTCATTGCGTTTTTCGCTCACCTTCTCGACGCGGCTGACGTTTTCGCTGCTCTGGCGGTTGGAGAGGGTGAGGTAGCGGCCGTCGCTGGCGGTGTCGAAATAGATGTCGCCGTTGCCGATCCGGTAGGCGTGGCCCGAATCGAGGAGGCGCCGGATCATGTCGCTCATCGCCCCGATCGATTCGGTCGCCCTAGGTTCCAGGGTCGGGAGGCGCACCCCGATCGCGGCCATGTCGCGGTGGTAGGCTTCGGTGTAGCGCGCGGCGATTTCGGCAGTGGAAAGCCCCGATTCGAGTGCCTTGGCGATGATCTTGTCGTCGATATCGGTGATGTTGCGGGCAAACGTCACCTCGTACCCCTCGGCTTCGAGGACGCGGCGCAGCAGATCGAAGACGAGGGCGCTTTTCGCGTGTCCGAGGTGGGCGTCGTCGTAGACGGTGGGGCCGCAGACGTAGAGGGAGACTTTCCCTTCCTGCTGGGGTTCAAACAAAAGCTTGGTTTTCGAAACGCTGTCGTAAATATGCATGGAAATCCTGTCGTTTTATCGGATCAAGTGTAGCAAAAAGTCGTTTAAGGCATAGAATGCCCCGCCGAAAATGGCGATTCCCGCGACGAAATAGAGGGTATAGCGGCTTTTGAGGAGATCGTAAAAGATCCCCCATCCCACTTCCCGTATCGTCAGAATCAACTGCGCCATTCCGCCGATACTCCCCGCCAGCGCCAGCCCGGGCGCCCCCATCGGTCCCATCAGGAGGAGTGAGAAGATGACGTTGATAACGAGGGAAATGACGGCGATCTTGGCTGCCATCAGGTGCTTGTGCATCGCGTAAAGGTACATTGAGAAGAGTTTCGCGAGGCCGAAGGGGATGAGCCCGACCATGTACATCATCAAGACGTCGGCGGTGTTGCGGGTATCTTCGATGTCGAAGGCGCCGCGCTCGAACAGCAGCCAGATGATCGGCTCGGCCAGCAGCACCCCGCCCAGGACGGATACCCCCAGCAGGGCGCACAGAAGCCAGAACGATTTGTGGAGGTTCCGGTAGGCGAGGTCGTGGTTGCCGTTATTGATCGCCTTGGCGACGGTGGGGAAGAGGGCGGTCGTGATGGCCAGAGCGATGATCGCAAAAGGGAGCTGGAAAATCCGGTTGGCGTAAAAGAGGTAGGAAACCGAACCCGCCGCCAAAAACGAGGCGAGCGACGTATCGATAAACGAAGCGATCTGGGCGGTGGAGTTTCCCACGACGGAGGGGAAAAAGAGAGAACTGAACTTTGTCTCTTCGGTCTTGACGTCTTTGGATTTACGGTATTTCCACCCCCCGATGAGGATCTTCATGAGCCCCTTTTTGCGGATCGCGTAGAGGTGGGTGGCAACCTGCAACAGCCCTCCGACGAGGATCGAGAAACTGAGCGCGTAAACGATCGTGGCGGGATCGGAGTTGGTAAAGAGGATCAGGGCGACGATCATCGCGACGTTGAGCCATACCGTCGAGAACGCCGTCGTGAAAAAATGTTCCTTATGCTGCAACAGCGTCCCCAGGAAGGTGACGATGAAGATAAGATCGAGGTACCAGAAGTTGATCGCGGTGAGCGGTGCGGTTTGGGCGATCAGCTCTTTCCCCCAGTCCCAGGCGATGAGTTTCGTGAAAAAGCCGGGGAAGAGGGTGACCAGAAAGGAGAGGGCGACGATAAAGGCCATAAAGCGGATGAAGATGGCGACGGCGAAGACGCTTTTTTGGTTCGAGGCGATGTAGGAGGGCATGAAACTCTGGGTAAAGGAGCCTTCCGCGAAGATGCGGCGGAAAAGGTTGGGGAATTTAAACGCCATCAAAAAAACGTCGCTCCAGACGCTCGCCCCCAGCGCAGAGGTCATCATGATGTCCCGCCCAAGCCCCGTAATACGGGAGATGAGGATACCGAAAGAGTTGGAAAAGATTGATCTGAACATCCGGCCCGGGAACACCTTTGCTTAACTTTTACGTAATTTTAACCGATATGCGATTAAAATAGGGTCACAATTAAGAAGGTAGCGTATGGCGTTGTTTGCGAAAAAGAGTGATGAACATCCGGCAGAGGCCCCGATGAAGCCCATCATCGTCCGGACATCCAATGTCCCCAAGGAGCTGATGCAGGTCGCCGCCGGTCTCAAATGCTCCGTTCACGATCTCGATTTTCACCTACGCGATACGCAGACCTTCAGCCGCAGGGATACGGGGGGGCATGACGAATGGGTCGAACTCACCCCCGACGAAGCCCGCTCGATCGGCGAGGCGGAATTCCTCGATCCCGCTTTTGAAATCAAACAGACGCATGAGATCGAGATTTTCAAATCAGCCGAACCCGGTCCGTTTGATTCGATCGATATGTCGATCGGCGGAAACCCGACGCTGTGCAAGGTCTATCTGACGATCAAAGCCGGGAGCGTTGCCCGTTATTATGAGACGTTTCGTGCGGACCTGCTGGACCAGCTGTACAGAAAAATGCTCCGGGCCCATCTGCTGATCGGCGTTTTTGATGCGATGATGGAAGAGAACCTCAAAGAACTGATCGCCAGGGTGCAGGTAAAAGGGACCTACACCTTCGAAAAATCGGAGCGCTACCTGATTGCGCAGAGTTACGAGCCGATCCCGACGATCAACGACGCGTTGGTCCTCCATTACCTCGCCAAACGCCAAAACGAGGACGAACACGGCCGTATCGATTACGCCAAGCGCGGGTACGTCATCAGCGCTGTTGCGGATGAGCTGCTGATTGAATACGTCAAACCCAGGCTGGGGGACAAAGGGCGCAACTGCCGCGGCGAATTCATCACTCCCCCCGACCCGATCATCAAAAACGAGCCGACCTTTACGGTCGGAGAACACATCGCCGTCGTGGATACCCCCGAAAGCATCCAGTACCGGGCCAAAACGGGGGGGTACGTCACCTTCGAGGGGGGCGTGTACGATATCAAAACCGAAGTGGAAGTGACCGAAATCAGTTTCAAGACGACCGGGTCGATCAACACCGAGCTCAACGCCGACGTTGCCATCAACGTCAAGGAAAAAGACTCCCTTAAAGACGCGATCGGGCAGGGGATGGAAGTCACCGTCAACACGATCAACGTCGATGGCAACGTCGGGGCGAATGCCCGGATAACAGCCCAGAAAGCGACCGTGGAAGGGCAGGTACACCAAAGCGCGGTGGTGAGCGCCGACGATCTTCGGATCAATATCCACAAGGGAAGCGCTTTTGGCAAAAAGATCAAAATCACCCGCCTCGAACACGGCAGCGTCGAAGGGGATGAAGTCCACATCACCCAGGCGGTCGGAGGAAAAATCCGGGCCAAAGAGATTACGATCGAAATGCTCGGTTCCAACGTCAAGATGATCGCATCGCGCAAAATCGAGATCGAGAAACTGGTGGGGGGGGAAAACCAGTTCATCATCGATCCGCTCATCAACGAATCGGCCGAGAACCTCGCTGAACAGTCCGAAAAGATGGATCAGGTCAAAAAGATGATCCATGAGGTCCAAAAAGAGCTTGCCAAACACGAGCAGACGTGGAGGGAGAACGCCGCATCGATGGAGGATCTCAAACGCAAACTGGCCCATTACAAGTCCAACGGCGTCAAAATCCCCGTCGCGTTCGTCCAGAAGTACCAGCAGTTCCAGCACCTCCGGGAAAAAATCGACGCGCTGCGCGCCGAGTTGAAAATGAAACAGGAGCAGTACGATTACCTCGCCCAGCGCCATACCGCGCTTCAAAGCGAAATCTTCGATGCCCGGATCATTAACCACGATCAGTGGAAAAACCATAACGAAATCATTTTCAGGCTGATTACCCCGCAGATCAACGTCACTTACCTGCCGCACGAGTTCAGCGGAGGAAGGGTGCTGGGGCTTTACGAAGATGAAGATGGAAAATTTGCGATCAAGGAAATGGGATTATGATAGTCGGACTCGAAGGGATCGTTGAGCACAAAGAACCCGCGCTGGTGCACCTGAACGTCGGCGGTGTGGTGTACGAGGTGTTTATTTCGCTCCATACGTACGGGGCGCTTTCGGCGGAGAAGGTGAAACTGCATATCTCCCACATCATCCGAGAAGACGCCCAGCAGTTGTACGGGTTTGCCCAAAAAGGGGAGAAAATTCTCTTTGAGGGGATGCTGAAAATCAACGGGATCGGTCCGAAAGCATCGCTGGCGATCTGTTCGACCTTTACGCCGGAGCAGTTTGCGGGTATTATTTCATCCAAAGATGTCAATGCGCTAAAAAAGGTACCGGGAATCGGTCCCAAAAGCGCGGCGCGCATTATGGTTGAACTGGCCGGGTTTGACGCTGTGCTGCTGGGGTCGGGAACGACCTCCAACACGGCGCACGGCGAAGCGTCGATGGCGCTCGAATCGCTCGGATTCAAAAAAGAGCAGATCGCCAAGGCCCTGGGGGCTTCGAGTGCGACCGATACGGCCACCCTCGTCAAAGAGGCGTTGAAACAACTTCAAAAACTTTAACAGCAAGGAAAAACAGTGAAACTAGCCATTTTATTCGGCGGAGCCAGTTATGAGCACGAAATCAGTATCGTCAGTGCCATCACCGTCAAAGGGAAACTCGAAAGCCGCTTTGAACTGAGCTTCATTTTCTGCGATCAGGATCATACGTTCTACCGGATCGAGCCTTCGAAAATGAAAGCGGTCACCTTCTCGCGCGGCGAACACCGTAAAATGGCACGGCTGCACCTCACCAACGGCGGTTTCGAGGAAAAAGGGCTTTTCGGATCCAAAAAACACGATATGCCCGTACTGAACCTCATCCACGGCGGCGACGGCGAGGACGGGACGATCGCGGCCATGCTCGATTTTTTCGCTGTTCCCTTTATCGGTCCGCGCAAAGAGGCTTCCATGCTCAGTTTCGACAAGCACTACACCAAATGGCTGGCCGCATCACTCGGGGTCAAAACCCTGCCGTTCGAAGTGCTGCACAAAGACGATAACCGTAGCGTGGCGACCCCGTACCCTTTCATCGTCAAACCTTCCCGCCTGGGAAGCTCGATCGGGGTGAGCGTCGTACGCGAAGCGGGTGAACTCGATTACGCCCTCGACGTCGCGTTCGAGTTTGATGAGGTAGTCCTGATCGAGCCGTTCATCGCCGGGGTCAAAGAGTACAATCTCGCCGGGTTCGCCGCGCGCGGCGAGATCACCTATTCGATCGTCGAGGAGCCCCAGAAAGCCGATTTCCTCGATTTCGAGAAAAAATACCTCGATTTCTCCCGCAGCGGCACCGTATCCGAAGCCGACGTCCACGACCGTCTCGTCGCGCAGCTGCGCGAGGCGTTTGCCGCAATCTACCTGCCGCTTTTCGAGGGGGCGCTGATCCGATGCGATTTCTTCGAGATCGAGGGGGAAGTGTATCTCAACGAAATCAACCCGATTCCCGGATCGATGGCCAACTATCTCTTCGAGGATTTCCCCGGTGCGGTTCAAAAACTGCTCGGCTCCCTCCCGGACAAGCGCTCGATCCAGGTCAAATACGATTATATCCACTCCATCTCGCAAGCCAAAGGGAAATAAGACGTGGCGGTCAAGACGCTTCAGTATCAACAACACACATTCTCGATCAGTTACGAGATTCTCAACCCCTCGGCGCATTACGACATCGTTTTTCTCCACGGATGGGGATCGCATAAAAACCTGATGAAACATGCTTTCGGGAACCACCTCAAGCAGTTCCGCCACATCTACATCGATATGCCCGGTTTCGGGAACAGCACCTGCAACATGGCGCTGAGTACCGAAGACTACGCCACGATTCTCGAATCGTTCCTTTCCATGATCGAAGCGGACAAAACGATCATCGTAGGCCATTCGTTCGGGGGGAAGGTCGCTACGCTGCTGGGGCCGGACCTGCTCGTTCTCGTCGCCTCGGCAGGGATTCTCGTTCCCAAACCGTTCAAGGTACGGGCCAAAATCGCCCTGTTCAAATTTCTGAAGATGACCGGGCTCACGCAGCTGCGCCGTTTTTTCGTCGCCCCCGACGCGCAGGGGCTTTCCGAACCGATGTACGAGACGTTCAAGCGCGTCGTGAACGAAGACTTCAGCGAAGCGTTCCGTGCGTTCAAAGGCAAAGCCCTGCTGTGTTTTGCCCGCCAGGATACCGCCACCCCGATGTGGACGGCGTACAAAATCGCCGATCTGATCCCCGGGGCCGAGGTGGTCGAATTTGACGGCGACCACTATTTCTTCCTCGAACAGGCCCTCAGCGTCGCCAAAGCGATCGAAACGACATTTCTTAAATCACTGGAGCATTGATAGCCTATGGAACTTCCGCACCTTTTCGCCTTTGTCACGAGTTTTTTCTTCGTTATGAGCCTGGGGTGGTACCTGATTACCAACCTGCAGTGGTACGACTACAAAATCGAGAGGGTCGTGTTCCGTCACCACAAAAGCTGGTGGCACGTCGCCTATTTTCTCGTCCCGTTTTTCCTCTATTACGCTGCATCGGAATATTTTGCCGCGTTGTTTTTCGCCCTTTATCTCCCCGCCCTCTACCTGTGGCACCGCAAACTCGACAAGAAGCTGGTTCTGACGTGGCGCGTCAAACGCTTTTTGATCGTTCTGGCTTCGCTGGCACTCTTTTTGAACCTGATGATTGCCCTCAAAGGATGGGGCGAGACCTACAGCATCCTGATGCCGCTGGTGATGGCGTACCTGATCTCGATGGGGGTCGAGAAGTTTTTGTTTCTGGCCTACAAAAAACAGGCACGGCAAAAAATCGATTCGATGAAAGACCTGACGATTGTCTGCGTCACCGGGAGCTACGGGAAGACTTCGATGAAAAACTTTATCGCGCAGGTACTGGGAACCCGGTTCAACGTCTACGCAACACCGCGCAGCGTCAATACGCTCGGGGGGATCATCCGCGATGTCAACGAATCGCTTCCTTCGGACACGCAGGTCTACGTCTGCGAGGCGGGGGCGCGGGAAATCGGGGATATTTATGCGATCGCGCAGCTGCTTCACCCGCAGATCGTCGTCGTCGGGAAAGTGGGGCCGCAGCACCTGGAGTACTTCAAGACGCTGGATCGGATCAAACAGACCAAACTGGAAATCGTCCACTCCGATCGCCTCAAGCGGGCCTTTATCCACACGTCGGTCACCGACGAGCCGCACGAAAAAGTGACCTTTTTCGGCGAGGGGATCCAAAACCTTTCGGCGACGCTGGAGGGGACCGATTTTGACATGGAAGTGGGCGGGGAAACGCACCATTTCCATACCTCCGTTCTGGGCGGTTTCCAGACGATCAACATCAACGCTGCCATACTGATCGCGCAGGAAATGGGAATGAGTGCCGGGGAGATCGTCAAAGGGGTCGAGTCGCTTCAAAGTGTCGATCACCGTCTCCAACGCATCGACGCCGGGGGCAAGATCATCCTGGATGACGGTTACAACGGCAACATCGACGGGATGCTCGAAGCGATTCGCCTCTGTTCTCTGCACGGTGGCCGAAAGGTGATCGTTACCCCCGGACTGGTCGAAAGTACCGAAGAGCTGAATTCTGAACTGATCCGTGCAATCAACGGGGTGTTCGATATCGCCATTGTCACCGCGCAGCTCAACGCCGCGCAATTCGACCGGGAGCTGAACGTCCCGCAGAAAATCATGCTTGCCGATAAATCCCAGATGGTCAAAACACTCGGGGAAGTGACCCGTGCAGGGGATATCATCCTCTTCGCCAACGACGCACCGAATTTTATATAGAAAAGCTTGCCTCATTCGAGGGGCAGATTGGAGAAGCTGATGGAAAATATCCTGTATGCACCATGGCGGACCGAGTACGTTACGGGAGAGAAGATCGAGGGGTGCGTTTTCTGCCATATCAGCGCCCACCCCGAGGATGAAGAGATTCTCCACGTCCTCCACCGCGACGGGTACTGCTTCGTTGTGATGAACCGCTACCCTTACACCCCCGGCCACTTCATGATTATTCCCCATTGCCATACCGATGCTCTCGAAACGCTGGACCCGCAGGTGTGGCTTCACATGAGTGCGCTGGCCCAAAAAGGGGTCCGTATGCTCAAAGAGGGATTTGGGGCGCACGGGGTGAATATCGGGATGAATCTGGGAAAAGCGGGGGGAGCAGGGATCGCCGAGCACATCCATCTGCATCTGGTGCCACGGTGGGAGAGGGATACGAATTTCATCACGTCGATAGCCCAAAACCGGGTCTATTCGACCGATTTTGAGAAAATCTATACCCGCATGAAAGGGTTGGCTCAAGAATATTTCTAAAATCCCCCGCCCGGGGAAACGCGTTACTGGAGCTCGACGTCGATGCGGCGGTTTTTGGCGCGCCCTTCAGCCGTGGCATTGGTGGCTACGGGCTCTTTTTCCCCTTTTCCCGCCGTTTCGATACGGCCACTGTCAATCCCGTTTGCAATGAGTTTTTTGCCCAGGGCGTGAGCCCGCCGTTCGGATAGTTTCTGGTTGTACTCATCGCTACCGGTATGATCGGTGTGGCCGACGATAATCGCTTTGGCCTGCGGATTTTCATTGAGGACGCGGGTGAGGGTAGCGACATCCTTGTCCGAGGAAGCGGGCAGCACGGCAGAGTCAAAGGCAAAATTGATATGCAGACTGACATGGACCGGGCACCCGTCCGGGTCGACTTTGTAGG
>CAZBIR010000026.1:15980-23153 GCA_964491035.1 uncultured Sulfuricurvum sp. | reverse complement strand
AAAGTGGCAGGGACGGCCCGGCCGGTACTTCGTACATCGACCGGGTTCCAAAGCTAAAAAAGCCAAGCAGTTGGCTTTTTTGACGCTTTTCACCCATCCAACCCCCTGAAGCTTCCCGTATCTTCCGGATACGGGAGAAACACTGCCCTTTTCGCACTTCTCAAGAGAAGATGGGTAAGGTCAGTTACCGTTTAATATACCCCAGTTCGTCGAGCTTGTTGTAGATCCCCGAAACGATCCCGCCCGTCGCTTCCCCGCCGTGTCCCCCGTGTTCAACCATCACCGTCACCACAAACTGCGGGTCATCCGCCGGGCCGTAGGTGGTAAACCACGCATGCGAACGGCGGAAATATTCCATCGAATGTTCGCTCTGGCGCTCTTTTACCCCCTGGGCGATCCCCGTCGTCTGGGCCGTCCCCGTTTTCCCCGCGATCGGGAAACGGGTATGGACGTAAGCCCTGGCGGTACCGCCGGGGTCGTTACACACCCCCCGCATCGCTCTTTGCACGGTAGGGAGCAGCTTTTTTTCCGCCGGGGTCAGAACGTCCAGCGGCACCGGCGTGTATGGGTCGTCCCCAATCGTTTTGGCAACGTGGGGGATCGGCAGCCTCCCCGTCGCCATCAGCGCCGTGAACTGGGTGATCTGCATCGGCGTGGTCAGAAAATCCCCCTGCCCGATCGAGGTGTTCAGCGTTTCCCCCTGGTACCACGGTTTGTTGAATTTTTTCCGTTTCCAGGTACGGCTGGGGACCGTTCCGATGAATTCGTTAGGGAGATCCACCCCCGTCTTTTTCCCCAGCCCCATCCGCATCAGCCCTTTGCTCATCCGCTCGATCCCGATCTCGAGACTTCCCTTGTAAAAATAATCATCACAGCTTTGGGTAATCGCCTTGGCCATGTCGGTGGTGCCGTGACCACTGTGTTTCCAGCACCGGAAGGCACGGTTGCCGAGTTTCATCGACCCCGTGCAATGGACGCTGCTGTGTTCGTCCATCAGCCCCGACGTCGCATAGATAAGCCCCATCCCCGTCTTGATCGTCGATCCGGGGGGATAGAGCCCGTTGATCATCTTGTTCGTGAAGGGTGCATCGACACTGCTCATCAGGGCGTTCCACTCGGCCGAACTGATCCCCGAAACAAAAGAGTTCAAATCGTATTCCGGATAACTTCCCGCAGCGTACACCGCCCCGTGAATATCCATCACGATGATCGAACCGACCCGTTTTTCAAAAAGCTGGCCAATGTAGTTTTGCAGCCGCATATCGATGTTGAGGATCAGGTTGCGGTTTTCCTGCGTAGGGGTCCGCCCCAGTTCTTCGATCTCGATGTTCTGGGCATTGACCTTGATCCGCCGTTCCCCGGCGACCCCTTGGAGGTAGGCATTGTAGTATTTTTCAATCCCGTTTTTACCGACATGACCGATCAGTTTCAGGGAGTTGTCTGTGTCGATCTCTTTTTGGTTGGCTTTGGCGACGTAGCCGATCAGGTGGGCCCCGACCGAACCGTAGGGGTACAAACGCTTGGGGGACGGAGAAATCCTGATCGTTTCGCGCAGGTTCATCAGGGCATAGATCGGAATGATCGTCTCGTGGGGGATAAAATCGACGACGTCGATAAAGGCGTGATTGTAGTAGGAGTCCTGCTGCTTGTAGGTTTTGGCAATCTTTTTGGCGTCCAGCGTCGGGATCATCGAAAGGAGATAGTTTATCTCGCGTTCAAGTTTCGTCGTATCCTCCCCTTTGGTCAGATGGGGGGCCAGCGCGATTTTGAATCCCAGCTCGTTGATCGCGATGGGCTCGAGGTTTCGATCAAGAATCTCCCCCCGGACCGGTGCGGTCAGTTCAGACTTGATGCTGTTGCGTTCGGAGAGGACTTCATAGTATTCATTCGACTGCACGGCGAGGTGGAATACCCGCACCAGCAATCCGATCCAGATGACCGCAAAAATGCCCAGCAACAGCCTGATTTTCATATCAACGCCGCCAGAACCAGAAACTCGACGATCATGTACAGAGCCATATGCCAGTCAATCGCTGAGGGGCTTAGCATCAGCACCTTGTCGGTCATCCAGACGAAAAGCCAGTAAAGCGGATAGGCAAACCCGACGTAGATCGCGGCAATACAGAGGCGGCACTGGACCAGCTGCTCGATTCTGGGGAGGAAGTAGCGGATGACCAGGGTAAAAAACAAGACGGTGCTTCCAAACCAGAACCCTTTTTCCGCTTCGAATACGAGCAGCATGACCACAACCGCGATCAGCCCCGTCAGATCATGACGTTGGATGGCCCGGTAAAAGGCCCAGAAAAGAACCGCAAGCAGGGGAGGAAAAAAAAGATACATACTGCTGAGGCTGATGTAAACGACAAAAGCCGCTATCAGCACCAGAGAGTTCAGAGCATCTTGATAAGGGAAACTTCGTTGCATACGGGAAAGTGCTTGCATTTGATGCAATCAGCCCAGATTTTGTGTTCCGGGATCGATTCTTTGGGGATTTCTACAAATCCCAGCCGCTCGAAAAAACGCTGCTGATAGGTCAGTGCCAGGACTTCGGCCAGGCCGAGACGACGCCCCTCCTCACACGCTTTTTCCACCAGTTCGGTGCCGATATTCCGCCCCCGGTAATGCTGGTCGATAATCATCGAGCGCAATTCGGCCAGTTTCGGCGAATGGATATGAAGCGCGCAGAAACCGACGATTTTATCGCCATCCCGCGCCGTCCAGTAGGAACGGATATTGGTGGCGATTTCATCGTTGCTGCGGGGAAGAATGACTCCCGATTCGATCTCCGGGGCGACCAGCTGCTGCATCGCGGGGATGTCCTGCAGGGTCGGCTTGACATACGTGATCACGAAGAGGCCTCCTCGCCGCCGCTGAGAATATCGTAGAGCGTTTGAACGATCGCATCGACCCCCCGGCGTTTCGTGTTCGAGACCATCAGCGCCCCCGGAAAACGCTTTTTGAGTTCGGAGAGCTCTTTTTGGTTCAGCTTGTCGATTTTCGTAAAAATCCGTAAAACCGTCTGGTCCGGGGCACAGATCTGATCGAGGAATTCTGCGACCGAAGCGTCGATCTCCAGATCGGGGTGACGGCTGTCGATCAGGTGGACGAACACCCGGATCTGCTTTCGTTCGGTGATGTAGGAGGTAAGATTGCTCTCCCAGTCGGTTTTCAGGCTTTTGGCCACCTTGGCATACCCGAATCCGGGGAGATCGACAAACTTGGCCTGCAGCCGCTCCTGCGTTTCGCGGTCGATCAGGGTGACGTCGAAATAGTTGATCAGGCGCGTTTTTCCCGGCGTCGCCGAAACCTTCGCCAGCGACTTGCGGTTGGTGAGGGTATTGAGCAATGAACTTTTCCCCGTGTTGGAACGGGCCATGAAAGCGACTTCGTTTTGAAAGTCGTTGGGCGGGGAGAGCCGGATGTTCGGCGCCGAAGTCATGAACGAAGCATCAATGATTTCGATCATTTCGCCGGGCTTTTGGGTTTTTTCTCTTCGAGGGTGAAAATCATCACGACCGGCTCGTCCTTGGCACTTTCAGCCGCCGCTTCCCCCTTAAGCGTATTCACGACCACCTTGTCCCCCCGGACCCGGCGGTAGTCGTCCACACGAATCAGATCCACTTTCGTAAAGAAATGGTATTCGCTTTCGTTGGGGTAATAAACGGCAGTCTGGGACTTGCCCCGGTAGACCTCTTTGAGTTCGGTAACGATATAAAACGAAACGTTCCCTTCGGCGACATACCTGGTCGGTTTTTTATTCTTGTCGGTATAAATGGTCACTTTCGAGGCGTTCAGATCATCCAGCCCTTTGGTCACCTTGACGTTACCCGTAAAAACGGAAACCCCTTTTTGCTGATCTCCCTTGAAATTATCGGAAATCACTTTCAGCTCTTCGGCTCCGAGGAGCGTCATCGACAGGGGGATTAAAAAAGAGAGCAGTTTCATCATGTAGCGTTCCTAGTCAAGTTGGTAGCTTCCCCGTACCGCATCGGCGGAGACGGTGTCGCGTTCGGTATTGTAATGCAGCCGCGTCCCGTCCACACGGTTTCCTTGCTGGGTAATCGTAAAGGCCCCTTTGGTCGTGACGAGCGATCCTTTCGAATCGTAGCGCCCTTCTTCGGAGCGAAATTCCAGCCCGTCAGCACGGCGGTAGCGGACCGCTCCGGCCAGATCCAGAATATCGTTCTCATAATGGGCGCGCGCCGCACTGAGCGTCTGGAGCTGCGATTTCGTATTATCGCTAAATTTTGCTGACGTTATCTCATAGCGGTCGTCAAACTTTTTTCCCTCTTCCCCTTCGAGAATATGATCGACTCCCCGTACGGAAACTTCATAGATCGAAAAAGAGAAAAGATGAATTTTCGGAATCTCCCCTCCCCCGGCGTTTTCCGAATATTCAGGTACGAAATAGCCGTACATTCCGAGTAACACGGCCAGGACGGAGAGAAAAAAAACGTTGATCGACATTACCGCCACGGCTCCAGGAATTTTTCCTCTTCACCGTTGAAACGGATCACTTTCTCGATCATCTCCCGCACGCACGCATCTCCGCCGCTCCGTTCCAGGACGTTGGCAAACGCGCGGACGTATTCGGAACCGTCACGGGGGGTGTAGGGGTGAGCCACCCACTGAAGCAGGCGGTAATCGTTGAGATCATCCCCGATCGCCGCCACCGCTTCGGGTCCGATACCCAGTTTGGCACACAGCTCCATCGCCACCGCTTTTTTGTCCCTGACCCCCTGGTAGAGGTGCTCGATCCCCAGTTCTCGGGCGCGGTGGGCGACAATCGTCGAATCCCTCCCGGTGATGATCGCCGCATGGTGTCCCAGATTGAGCCAGGCCTTGATCGCGAAACCGTCTTTGACGTTGAAGTTTTTCGATTCGACCCCTTCGGACGAGTAGATGATTTTTCCTTCCGTCAGGCAGCCGTCGACGTCGAGGATGAGAAGCCGGATCACAGAACCCCTTTCGTGCTCGGTATCCCGGCGCGATCGTTCAACGCCAGCGCGCGGCGTAGGGAAACGGCCAGCGACTTGAACGCCGCTTCGATGATATGGTGCTTATTCTTACCCCGCAGCATCACGATGTGAGCCGTTATCCCCGCATTGAACACGACGGCGCGGAAAAACTCTTCGGCCAGTTCCGCATCAAACGCGCCGATCTTTCCGCTCGCGGCAACCTCGTACACGAGGTAGGGACGGTTGCTCAGGTCAATATCGCAGGAGACTGCCGCCTCGTCCATCACGATCGTCGCGCTTCCGAACCGTTCAACTTTCTCGATCGGGTAGATCGCTTCGCGCAGCGCCTGCCCCAGCACGATCCCCACGTCTTCGACGCTGTGGTGATCGTCGATATGGGTGTCCCCCACGCAGCTCACCTCCAGATCGATCAGGGCGTGTTTGGCGAAACTCTCCAGCATGTGATCCAAAAAACCGACGTTGGTCGATACGGTGCTTTTCCCCTCCCCGCGAAGGTTCAGCGAGAGGGTGATATCGGTCTCTTTGGTGGTGCGCTTTTTGTGGATCATCCTATTCCCTTATGATAAATGAGCCGGGGAAATACCCCCGGCCGATGAAATCGCGCGCTTCGGCCTCGCTTTTGAATCCGCCGAGCCATACGCGGAAAAGTCGTTTATTATTATACTCTGTATCTTTTATAATTGCGCTGTAGCCGTTGAACGAACCGTTTTTCCGCTGGGTTGTCAGGGCCCCTTCAAACCGCTCGAATGCCCCGATCTGGACAAAAAACGAGGTGAGAATACTCTCGCGCGGCCCTTTGGCAAGGGCAGCCATATCGATCGTCTTCATCCCCGAGGGCTCAAACCCAAGAACCTCGAGCATCACCGGCGCCGTCCCGCTCCGATCGACCCCGATCTGCTGCGCCGCGGCGTAAGAGAGGTCGATGATGCGCGATTCGACGAACGGCCCGCGGTCGTTGATCCGTACCACCGTCTGCGCCTGCGTTGCCGTGTTGGTGACCCTCACGACCGTGTTCATCGGCAGCGTCTTGTGGGCCGCCGTCATCGCGTACATGTCGTAGGCTTCGCCGTTTGAGGTTGAACGGCCGTGAAAATCGCGGCCGTACCAGCTGGCGATTCCGCCAAACGTATCCCCTACCCGCACGACGGTGGGGTAATACTCCTTGCCCATCACCGTATAGGGGCGCATCGTCGCCTGGAGCTCCCCGTTTTTCTTGTAGATGGCCGACGACGTCATCGCCAGCTCTTTGGAAGGGTATTTCTGGGAAGGCTTGGGCTGATAGGTGTACGAACCGCTGCGGGTGGTACAGCCGCCGATCCATAATGCCAGTACCGCCAACCCGATCCTAATCATCAACCTCAATCTCCTCCCCCTCTTTCAGCCCCTGCGACGCAAAGGGATTTTTCGCTTTGATCTGTTCTATGGTTATATTATACAATTCGGCGACTGAAGCGAGGGTTTCGCCCTGCCGGACGGTATGGAGGCGGGTACTTTTGAGATAGGGTTTGTGGATCGGGATCCTGACGTTTCGGTTTCGCCCCAGATCGTCGTCCCGGCCGATCATGTTTTCGGCCATGATGGAGCTCTTGGGGACGTTGTAGCGCCGGGAAAGCTGCGTCAGCGTTTCCCCCGATTTGACCCGGTGCATGACAAAATACCCCTTGAGTTCGCGCGTCCGGAACTTTTGGCGGAAATCACCGAGCTTCTCTTTGGGGATATAGATCGGATAGGCACTCTGGTTGGGAGGCGTTATCCCTTTTTTGAGGTGGGTATTGAGGCGGACGAGATGTTTTTTGGGCATCTCGAGCACCGCCGCAACCCGGTCGATATCTTCGCCTTCGGGGAGATAAACGGTCGCCAGCGGATTGTCGTGTTCGCTGCCCAGCAAGACGTCGTACTGGATCTCGGCCAAAAAGGGCTCGTCGGTCGCCAGCAATGCCAATGCGACCACCTTACGCAGGTAACGGCGGCTCTCCGGCGGGATCAGCGCACGTTTGGGATCGGCGAGGACGTGGACGTCGGTCGTTCCCGCCTTGCGGATCGCTTTTTGGAGCTTCCCCTCGCCGCAATTGTAGGCGATCAGGGCAAGGTACCATTTGCCGAACATTTTTTTGAGGGTGCTCAGGTAGGCGATCGCCGCACGGGTCGATTTGACATGGTCGCGCCGTTCATCCACGAACTGGTTGACGGCAAG
>CAZBIR010000026.1:0-15880 GCA_964491035.1 uncultured Sulfuricurvum sp. | reverse complement strand
AGTGTTTTCATCGTTCCCCTTCCCCTCCCCTCAGGTCATCTTGAAAAGGGCTTTGGCGTTGGCAGTCGTCAACGCTTCGACTTCACCCGGTGGCATCTCAAGCAACTGGGCCATTTTGTCGGCTATGTGGCGGGTGTAGGCGCTTTCGTTACGGCTTCCGCGGTGGGGATGGGGGGTCAGATAGGGACCGTCGGTTTCGATGAGGAGTTTTTCGCGGGGTATTTTGGGAAAAACGTGGATCAGTTTTTTGGCGTTTTGAAACGTAATCACCCCTCCGATACCGAAATAAAATCCCTCTTTGGCCAGGGAGAGGAGCTCCTCGTCGGCATTGTAGCAGTGCAGCACCCCCCCGACCGTTCCGGCCCCCTCCTCAAGAAGAACCGTCATGGCGTCATGGCTGGCGTCGCGAATATGGACGATAAGGGGTTTGTTCACTTTTTTGGCCAGCCGCACCTGCTCGCGGAACACGTAATCCTGACGCTCTTTTTCAAAACGTTTCTCCTCATCGCTCCCCTCCAGACGGTAATAGTCCAGCCCGCACTCCCCGATCGCGACGCATTTTGGATGGGCGGCATAGCGCTCGAAATCAACCGCTTCGAAATTTTCCATATCGTAAGGGTGGACCCCCACGGCGAAATAGACGTCGTCATACGCTTCGGACAGCTCTACGGCTCGTTCCAGCGTCCCGGGGTGGGCCCCGGGAATGATAAACGCCTCGACCCCGGCCTCACGCGCACGCGCCATCATTGCCTCAAAATCTTCCCGGTAACGATCGTCGTCGAGATGGATGTGGGTATCGATAATCATACGCTTCCTTGTGAACGTTCAAATAGTTCGCGCGCGAACCGGGTCGCCTCTTCGCTGATCCCCTCGCCGCTGATGATCCGGGCGATCTCTTCGATCCGCTCCTCATCGCTGAGCTCCCGGACACGGCTGCCGTCTTCTTTGTAGACGAGGAAATGCTGTTCCCCCATCGAGGTGAGCTGCGGCTGATGGGAGATGACCAGTATCTGGTATTTTTTGGAGAGGTGTCGGAGCACCTTGGCGACGCTCATCGACTCTTCCCCGCTAAGGTTGGCGTCGATCTCATCGAGCATCAGCACCCCCCCCTGCTCCTGCATCGTCTCGACCCCCAGCGCGAGCAACGCCAGCCGGAGCCGGTTGAATTCTCCCGAGCTGAGGCGGTCGAGTTTCGTTCCCGAAAGTCCCAGCACCGCCCGTTCGTGCCCGTAAGGATGGGGAGCGCAGGGTTCGAGTTCAAGCGTCGCTTCGCGCAGATAGAGCATCGAGAGGTAGACGTTCAACGCCTCGCGCATCGGAGGCAATGCGGCGTGACGGGCGACGCCGATCCTCCCGGCGAGGGTTTTAAGCGCTTCGTCCAGCTTCCCGATCTGGGTGACGAGCTCGGATTTGGAATGCTCGATCGTTTCGTACGATTCGAGCTCTCGGGCTTTTTTTTCGCGGTGGGCAAGCGCCTCCCCGACGCTGCCGTAGCGCCGTTTGAGTTCGCTGATCTGCTCGATGCGGTCAAGTACCGTTTCAACATCCACATCGGCGAGTTCCTCCAGCCGTTCCATCGAGCTCTCGAACCGGTGACGCAACTCGTTCATCGCGTCGTCAAAAAACGCACTGTCGGCCTCCAGAAGGGACAACGCCGTCGCTACATGGGCTTCATGGGCGAAAATCGCCTCTGCCTGGGCAATCGCTTTTTCGATCTTCTCTTTTTTCGAAAGCTCTTTTTTGATCAGCGAGAGTTCTTCATCCTCGCCGATACGGGGGGAAATCGCATCGATTTTGGAGATTTCGTACGCCGCGAACTCTTTGAGCTCGGCGAGGTGGCGTTCTTGTTCCTCGATCGCGGCCAACTGTTCCGATAGACGCCGGTGCTCGGCGAATTTTTCCCCGTATGCGCTCAGCGTCTGCGCAAAAGAGGGATCGGAAGCGATGATCCGCTCATCGATCCGGCGCAGCAGTGCGTAAGGTTCGAAATCGCTGTAGTCCTTGTGGCTCAGGTGGCGCAGGTAGTTCCCGCTGATCGATGCCATGGAGGCCCTGGGGGTGGTTTGGGAGTTGATGAAATAGCGGGTCTTCTCTTTTTTGACCTGGCGGAAAACGTTGAGCGGCTCGTTGGCGATACCGTAGCGTTCCTCGTCGATCGGCCAGCAGACGCTCGATTCGCAGATCTGGGCATCGACGCTCTCAAGCCCTACCGACGAGAGAATCGAACGCATCAGGATCGACTTTCCGCTCCCACTGGGACCGGTGAAGACGATCAGCCCCGGATGGAACTCCATCTCCGCTTCTTTGAACGAAAGGAACTCCTTGAGGTAAAAACGCTCGATCATCCTATTCTCCCCATCCCAGCTTCTGCTTGAGCACGTCGAAATAGTTGAACTCCCGGCGGTGGATCAGATGGGCGCCCGAAGGGGCCAGCTTGATGTGGACCGTATCGTTTTCGGAAATTTCGATCATATCCTGCCCGTCGATAATCACCAGGGCACTCGCATCGGGGGTACGCATCTCGATCTCGAAATGGCCCGGCAAGATCACGGGACGCTGGGTCAGCGAATGGGGACAGATCGGGGTGAGGGCAAACACCTGCGTCAGGGGAAACAAAACGGGGCCTCCCGCCGAAAGATTGTACGCCGTCGATCCGGTGGGGGTGGAGACGACCACCCCGTCACCGTAATAGGTATTGAAGCTCCGGCCGTCCACGTAGGTCTCCAGCTGGATCATCTTGGCGATCGAGGGGCGGGTGAGGACGATATCGTTAAAGGCGACGACGCTGCACTGCCCCTCTTTGGTCGTGATCGTCGCCTGGAGCATCGCACGCTCATCGATACGGAATTCCCCCGCAAGCATCCGATCGACGAACCCCTCGAGCTCGGCGATGTCGAGATCGGCGAGAAATCCGAGTTTTCCGGCATGGATCGCGAGTACGGGAAGCTGGAACCGGTACGAGCGCCGGACCGCCGAGATCAGGGTGCCGTCCCCCCCGATCGTCATCAGAAAATCGGCTTTTTTGCACATCATGTCGAAAGGCTGCCCCATCACCCCGATCATCCCGCCGCTGACGTGGTCGAGAATCACTTCGATGCCGCGTGCTTCAAAAATCCGCTTCGCTTCAAAAAACATCTCCCGCAATTCGGGGGTAGAGGGGCGCAACAGGATACCGACACGTTTAATATTAGTTAATTTCAATTGTGGCTACCGTCTTTTTTTTCCTTTATTATAGCCAACTTCGACAACAGTGCCAAAAATGTGGCATCGTGCCAAACGTTAATCCATTGTCGATGAAAAATACCCCAGCGCGATCCCCTCGCGCAAACCGTCATCCACGATAATCGCTTCATCGCACCCCATTGCCTCATAAATCGCCCGGACCATCTCGATCCCGGCAATAATGAGGTTTTCACGCCCTACCCCGACGTAACGGACCCGCTGTGCTTCCTCCATCGCCAGCAGTTCCCGGTGCGTTCGCTCGCATTCGGCCAGCCGCAGGCGGTAGCCGTTGACTTTGAGCGGATCGTAACTCGCATAATCCATCCCCAATACGTATGCGGCGATCGTCGTGGGGGTCCCGGCGGTGAGGACGAGAACCGAAGCGGCAGCGGCGATGGCGGCGCGGACCTCTTCTTTGAATGTCTCGATGCGGGCATGCAGCGCCTCAGGGGTCGGTGAACGTTCACTCAGGGTGACAATCCCCGTATCCAGGCTGACCGATCGGCTCTCCGGGCCGCAACACGAAATCAGTTCGGTCGATCCTCCCCCGATATCGACGAGCAGGAACGACCCGGGAGCGATTCCGAGCCGTTCGAGGCGGTTTCGAACCGCCGACAGGGTCAAAGCCGCCTCGGTGAGGGCATCGATAACCCGGAAACGGATCCCCGTCGCTTCGGCGATCCTTTCGATCATCTCGCCGGCATTGGTCGCCAGCCGCATCGCGGCGGTCGTATACGCGCAAACCGCCTGATGGTCAAAATCAAGTATTTCCCGAGCCTGAGCGATCGCCGCGACGATCCGCTGCAGCGCTTTTTCGCCGATCCTCCCGCTCTCGCCGAGCCCCTCGGCCGTCCGGACGATCTGCTCGAAACTCTTGCCCCACTCCGTGCCGTCGTATTCAATAAAACGGATCGTATTCGATCCCAGATCGATCGCGATCATGCGGCGGTAATGTCGTCAACCCGCATCAGCGGCGTCCACGATTCAAGCGACCCGGCCCGGAGGCTTTGCAGATCGAGGGAGCTGGGCTGGTATTGCGCCAGATCGTGATAAAACAGAAAAAGAATCCCCTCATCGATTCCAAACAAAGCGATGTATCGGCGAATCGCGTTTTCGATGAGCTCTCTGGATGCGCGCTGAGAGATTTTGGCTTCGATCTGGGCACGGTAGGCCTGGGCCATGACCGTTCCGATCGCCGCGTATTTTTCCTTAACGGTCCGGTAGGCTTCAAACGTCTCGAGGACGGCAGCGGCGTCCCCTTTTGCCGCATGGCGCTGCGCTTCGTCGAGCAGGCGGTTCCACTCTCCTATCAGTTCCCGGGCTTCAGGCATTTCGGCGAGATAGGGGTAGGTTCCCAGGTACTCAAACGCCTTGGCGAGGCTGTTGCCCGCCACCGCCGTTTTGAACAGGTGCTGGACTTTGATCGTCTCGGCCATTTTCTGGACCTCTTCGGCGTACCGGGGAAAGAGCGACAGCACTTCGCCGCCGTTTTGAACCGTCGCGTAATCGCCCTGCGCGTACGCTTTTTTGACCTGCTGGTATAGTTTGCCCCCCTGTTCCATGATCATTTTGTACTCCCCGAACTCCTTGAGGAACGGGTGTTGTTTGATCAGGTCGAAAAATTTGGCAAAATCACGCTGCTGCACCACTTTTTTCAGATAATCGTACATCCGCCGTTCATCGAAAAGCTGCTGGATCAGCACCGTCTTCGCCGAGATCCCCCGGTAGGGCGAAAGAACTTCCCTGGCCTTTTCATCCCCTCCGGGGGTTACGATCAGTTCCTGGGCTCTGGCGAATGCTTTGCGCCATTTCGCTTCCATGGTCCGGTAGATTTCGGTCTCTTTGAATACCGGGAACTGCCCGGCGAGGGAATAGGCGAGCGCAAACCGCTCCTGCTCGGCGTTTTGCCTGAACTGCGTGTATTTTTCGTAATCGCGGAGCATGTGGGTGATAAAGGCATTTTTTTGGGAAATTCCGGCAAAACGGCTAAACAGTTCCCGGGCCTTCTCCCGCTCGTTTTTTTCCAGGTGGACCCGGGCCTGCTCGACCACCTCCTGCCACGCCCTCTCCGCCGCCGCGTAGGCAGGGGAATAGCGGATCATCGGATTGGTCTCGAGCTGCGCGTAGAACTCCTTGTAACGGTGCTCGCGCAACAGCGAAAAATGCTCCTCCTCGTTGCCAAACAGCGCGTAAACCCGGATATTCCCCTCGCCGGTCCCGACCGCCAGGCGATAGGGAGAGGCCAGAAACGCCAGATCGCCGATCGGCTCGCTCTCCTTGATATAGCGGTGCGTCACCGTTTCGAAACTTTCCAGATCATACAGCCCGACGTATCCCAGCTTCGTCCCGACGAAAACGAACCGCCCCTCCTCGCTCGCCGCTACGGCATGGATTTCGTCGCTCATCCGGGGGAGCCGCTTGATCATCCGCCCCTGCGGAACATCCCAGACGATCATGTCCCCCTCGCGGTCGGCGGAAAGGAGCCTCATTCCGGGCAAAAACAGGAGCCGGACAATCGGGGCGGCATGCCCCCGAAGGAGAAAAGGGTGTTTCATCGTCCCCAGATTGAGCAGATGGATCAGCCGGTCATACCCCCCCGTCGCGATCCACTGACCGTTTTCATTGAAGGCGACGGCGGAGATGAAGTCGGTATGGGGGGGCATCGCGAACGCCAGCCGCCCCGTTCTGAGGACCCAGACGTACCCCTTTCCGTCCTGGCCGCAGGTGACGCAATAGCGGCTCTCCGCATCGATCGCCACGCTTTCGATTTCCCCCTTGTGCCGCCCGATTTTGCGAGTCAGCGCTTTTTCGGCGATGCTGAACACGGCCGCCTGGCTGGAACCGGGGACTACCGATACCGAATAACGGCGATCCGATGCAATATCGACATGGGTACCGACAAACCGGCTGTGCGGAATATGGGCCTTGAACCCGTCAATGACCCCGTAATTACCTGACGACACGATCCGCAGGGTATTCTGGGCATCAATGACCCCAAGATTCCCATCAGAAAGGGTTTTCAGAAGGAGGACGGGCTGTTTTATATTAATTAATTTTAAAACGTCCATCCCTCCTGCTCCTAGTGCTCTTCGCTGCTGAGATAGCGGTGTTCTTTGAGAAGGGCGCGTATCTGGTCTTGATGCTCTTTCCCTTTGGTCTCAAGATGGATCGTCACGTTCGCATCCCCGTACGCCAGCGTCGTCGAAGTACGGTCGTAAGCGATGTGAACGATATTGGCGTTGAGTGCCTGTAGCATTTCGGTCAGCTGCATCAGTGCCCCGGGTTTGTCGATCAGGGTGACGGTCACCTTCATCTTCCGGCCCGATTTGATCAGCCCTTTTTCGATGATGATCGACAGCAGTGTCACGTCGACGTTCCCGCCGCTGAGGACGGTCGCGATTTTTTTGCCCCGCAGTTCTCCCAGCTTGCCGTGCAGCAGCGCCGCTACCCCCGCGGCCCCTGCCCCTTCGACGACCAGTTTCTGCCGCTCCAGCAAAAACAAAATGGCGTTGGCGATCTCCTCATCATCCACACTGACGATCCGGTCAACCGATTCGAGAATGTGCCCGAGGGTCACCTCGGAGGTGTCGCGCACCGCGATCCCGTCGGCGATCGTCCGCACCGTCGTGCTGTCGATCGCTTTTTTGGCCTCGAACGATTCTCTCATCGCCGGGGCCCCCTGCGCACTCACGCCGATCACCTCCGTCCGGGGTGAGAGGGCCTTGATCGCCGACGCCATCCCCGAAATCAGCCCACCTCCGCCGACGGGGATCACGACGACATCCAGATCGTCCATCGCCTGGATCATTTCCAGCGCGATCGTCCCCTGGCCGGCCATGACCGCCTCGTCGGCAAACGGGTGGACAAACACCATCCCCTGCTCTTTTCCGTACGCGGACGCGTAGGCATAGGCTTCGTCGTAATTGCTCCCCGCGAGGATGACCTCCGCACCGTAATAGCGGACCCCGTTGATTTTTGTCAGGGGGGTCGATTCGGGCATCACGATCAGGGCGCGGATACCGAAAATCTGGGCCGCCATAGCGACCCCCTGAGCATGGTTTCCCGCGCTCGCGGCGATCACCCCGCGGGAGCGTTCGGCTTCGCCGAGGGTGGCGATCTTGTTGTAGGCGCCCCGGATTTTAAACGCCCCGGTCACCTGAAGGTTCTCTTTTTTGAGGTAAATGTCACATCCACACTCTTCGCTCAGGCGCGGTGCATAGGCAAACGGGGTCTCGACGACGATCTCTTTGATCCGCTCGTGCGCCCGGTAAATGGTTTCTAATTCGATCAAAGGTTCCCTTTACGCATAGATCAGCCGGTGTTCGACCATGCTGCAATGGTTCTGTACGACCCTCATGCCGGCTGAACGCGCTTTTTCTGCCGCCTCATTGTTCACGATCCCTTTCTGGGCCCAGAACACCCTGACGTCTCCGCGCCGGATGCACGCCTCGGCGATCGCTCCCAGCGCATCGGGTTTGCGGAAGATATTAACCATATCGACCGCGCAGGGGATCTCTTCAAGCGAACGGTAGACTTTTTCTCCCAGAATCGTCTCTTCCTTGGGGTAAACGGGGATAATCGTATAACCGGCTTTCTGGAGGTACTCGGCGACGCGGTAGCTGTCTTTGGTGCTGTCGGGGGAGAGTCCCAGTACCGCTATCGTTTTCACATCGTCCAGAATAGCCCGGATTTCATCGTTCGTCGCGTTGACGCTGGGGAATTCGCATTCCATAAAAAACTCCTCGGGTAATAAAAAGTTTCCTATTATACCAAAATAGCCCCCGAGCATTCCCGCCGAATCGCGCGCGGGTTCGCTCTCCCTGACGAAAAAAGATTTTATCCGCCGCATGCAGGAATCGTGATAGAATGTTCATACCACTTCAACACAACGGCGGCTTTCCGGTATGACCCCCAAAAACAGACGTATATTTTTCTTTTTCACCCTTTTCCTCCTGGGCGGGTACCTCATCGTCGCCAACGCGTTGTACCGATACACCCACGAGTACGCGCTGGATCAGAACAAAAAGAAACTCGACCAGCTGCTGCTCAACCAAAGAGCCCTGCATCTCTACATCGAAGACCAGCTCAAACCGGTCATTTACGGCCTCAAAGAAGAGAAAAAGCTCTACCACGGCTATTTCGATCCGAAACTCCTCTCCTTCACCTATATCGCCCGCAACATCCACTACGAACTCAACCGTCTGCGCGACGAGCACAACAGTACCCGGATCTACTACAAGCTCGCCACCGACAATCCCCGAAATCCCCTCAATCGGGCGGACTCACAGGAGCTCGAAGTGCTCAACCGCTTCCGCAAGGACCGCTCGATGCAAGAATACAGCCGCCTCCTCGAAGAGAACGGCAAGCCCTACATCTATTACGCCATGCCGATCGAACCGAACAAGCCTTCCTGCCTCAAATGCCATTCAACGCCCGAAAATGCCCCTGCCGAGCTCATCAAACGCTACGGGAATACCGGGGGATTCGGGGAAAAAGTGGGGGACATCCGGGCGATGATCTCGCTGAAAATGCCCTTCGAAGACGAACTCGCCGAGGCCAACCGCATTTTTTTCCTCATCATGGGGATCTTTACCCTCTTTATCCTCATCCTCTTTGGGGTCGTGTGGTATTTCATCCGCCGTCTGGATCGCAGCCAGCAGCAGATCGAAGAGAAAAACCGCCACCTGTGCACCCTCGCCGAGCACGACGGACTGACCGGAACCTACAACCGCAGGAGCTTCGATGCCGATCTCGCCGTCCGGCTCGAAGACCCCGCCCTCTTCCTGATCATCTTCGACATCGATTATTTCAAGGCGATCAACGACACCCACGGTCACCAGAGCGGCGATTCGGTCCTCAAAGAACTCGCTACCCTCGTCCGCAGCCACCTGCGCGAAGAGGACCGCCTTTACCGGGTCGGGGGGGAAGAGTTCGCCGTTCTGACCCAAAATCCGAGCCAGCTAGAGACCGAGCGGCTCGTCGGCAGACTCCTTGAGGTGGTCGGGGAATACGACTTTAAGATCGGTGAAGCGGTGCATATCAGTGCCGGGATTGCCGGGCGCACCGACGGCGAAACGGCGCAATCGCTTTACCGGCGGGCCGACAATGCCTTATACCGGGCCAAGGAATCGGGGCGGAACCGCTACGCCGTGGGTTGAGAACGGCCGGGACCCTCGACCGGAAAAAGTCGATCACGTCATATAAACCCGGTTTCGTCCCCCCTCTTTGGCGGCGTACAGCGCCTGATCGACCCGGCCGATCGTCTCTTCGACCGTCTCGACTGCGCAGAGTTCCCCCACGCCGATGCTGATCGTTACCGCATCGCTGCCGGGCGAAAGTTCTTCCTGGGCCGACCGGCGCAGTTTTTCGGCCGTTTCGGCCGCTTCGTCCAGCGTCGTGTTGGGCAATACGATGATGAATTCCTCGCCTCCCCATCGTCCCGCCGCATCGGTATCGCGGGTACGTTCGCGCATGATCCGCGCCAGCCGCCTGAGGACCGCATCCCCTTCCTGATGGCCGTGGGTATCGTTGACGCGCTTGAAGTGGTCGACGTCGATCATGATGAGAGCGCTGCGGTATCCGGCGTAGCGTTTGATACGGCGGTGCTCATCGATCAGTTTTTCCTCGATTTTCAGCCGGTTGAAAAGTCCCGTGAGTTTGTCGGTCACCGACAGTTCCAGCAACCGGGCGCTGTAACGTTTGAGTTCGAAATAGCGCCACAGGAAAAAGGCGGCCAGCAGTGCCGCGAACCCGAGCGTTTTGAGTACCGTCTCCCGCTCGATCCACGAGACCTCTTCGACCGTCGTGGCCCACCGATTGTACACCGTCTGCATCTGCTCCTCGCCCAGATCGGCGACCAGTTTGTCGAAAATCGATTTCAAAACCGGCTCGTCGCTTCGGGTCCCTACCCCCAGTTCAACTTTCTGCTCCAGGCGGGAGGAGACCTTCAAAAGCCCCGTATACTCTTTTTGGATATACGACGACACGACCATCAGGTTGTCGATGTAGCCGTACAATTCCCCCGTGTGCACTTTTTCAAGCCCCTCGGTGATCGAGTCCACCTCGACGATTTCCAGGTCGGGGTGGGAAGATTTGAGATACTCGGTGATCGAGTACCCTTTTACGGCCCCCAGCTTTTTCCCCCGGAGTGTTGTGACGTCCTCGATAAAAGGTTTGTCCATCGTCGTTGCCATCACGATCGGAAGGGTAACGTAAGGGCGGGTGAAATGCATGTATACCTGCCTGCTCGGCGTGGGCGAAGCCAGTGAAAGGATATCGCACGTCCGGTTTTGGGCCAGACGAAGCGACTCGTCCCACGAATTGGTCGGGACCAGGACGATCGGGATCCCCAGTCGGCGTTCGAATATGTCCATGACGTCCGCCGCGATTCCGATGTGTTCCCCCTCACGTATCGTCTCGAAAGGGTACCATTCGGGATCGACGCACATCGTGATCTTTTTTTTACGGAGGAGGTACTCTTTCTGATCGGGAGTAAACGTCAGCGACCGCCGGGCTTTGGCGGTGATGTCCCGGAAGAGGAATTCGCCCAGTTTCTGATCCGGGCTCAGGGCCCCTGAGCGGATCAGCTGCTTGAAAGCCCGCGTGGTGAGCTCGGTATTGGTCTCCCCGATCTCATAAAAATGGGTCATCATCAGCTGGAGCGTCACTTCGGCTTCGTACCGGAGCGCCTCTTTGCTTTTTTGGACGCCGTAGCGGCGGATGAGCAGATCGATCACCTCTTCGGGATGGTCGAGGGCATACCGCCAACCCCGGTTCGTCGCTTCGATAAAACGGCGGGTCCGTTCGGGATGGTCGAGGACCTCTTTTTGGGAACTGAAGAGGTTGACCGCGCTCATTACGAATCCGTAATCGGCCGGATCGATCACCTCGTAGGCGATCCCCCTGCGGTCGAGCTCGTAGAGCTGGTTGGAGCGAAACGCGCTCATGACGTCCACACGTCCCTCGATGAAATCGTCGACGTCGAACGTATGGGGGATGATGCGGCTGTTATGGCCACTGATGCCGAAGTGCTCGATCAGCAGCCCCAAAGAGCTGTAACGCAGCTCGTCGTTTGTCCCCATGATCGTTTTCCCGATCATGTCGGAGGGTTTGGAAATCCCCTTTCGGGCGATGAAAACGAGCGGCGACTGCTGGAAATAGGTGGAAAGGAGGACGATCGGTTTGAGGCGGCCGTTTTCCACTACGATACTGGCGTTGTACACCCCATACGTCGCCCGCCGTTCGAGCACCTCGGAGACGATGTTGATCCGGTTGTCGTACTCGCGGAACTCCACGTCCAGACCGGCGTTGCGGTAATACCCCTTCTCCTTCGCGGCGATGAATCCCGCGAACTCGAACTGGTATTTCCAGTCCAGCTGTACGGAAACCTTATCCGCCGCGAACGAAACGGCAAACAGCACCGAAGCCAGCAAAACCGCCCTGATCAGCTTCACCGGTTGCTCTTTACGCCGGGGGTCATCCCCTCTTGCACTTTCCACACCGGTTCTCTTCCCACCGCAACGTCCTGAATAACAAAATAGATTAAGATTTATCGTAGCGAATTATATCTCAATTTTTTCATTCGCACCCCCGCAGCGTCAGAGCCACAGGTGAGGCTAGAACTTCTTCTTCCCTATGTTATAATCTTTTCATATACCTCATAAAACGAGTACCATGAGCACGAAAAACCGGCGTCTGTTGATTGTTTTTAGTCTGGTTCTGATCTGCGGATACGCGATCGTCGGGACGGTCGTCCATGAATACGCCCACCGCTACGCGATCGAACAGAATAAAAGAAAGCTCGACCAGCTGTTGCTAAACCAAAGAGCCCTGCGCCTTTACGTCGAAGAGGAACTCAAGCCGATCGTTTACCGCCTCAAAACGGAGGGAAAACTCTACGAGGAATATTTTGACCCCAAAATGCTCTCCTCCACTTATATCGCCCGAAACGTCCACGATTACCTCAACCATCTGCGCGACGAACGCGGCACCTCCCGCATCCATTACAAACTCGCCACCGACAATCCCCGCAATCCCGCCAACCGTGCCACCCCCGAAGAGCTCAGGATTCTGGAGTATTTCCGAGCCCGCCCCGAGGCACGGCAGGTCTGGAGACTGATCCGTGAAAACGGCCACTCCTACATCTATTACGCCATGCCGATCGAGCCCAACAGAGCCTCGTGCATGCAGTGCCACTCCACCCCCGATATCGCTCCCGCCGAACTGGTCGAGCGTTACGGGAAACGTTCCGGATTCGGGGAACGCGAGGGGAACATCCGTGCCATAATCTCGCTCAAAATGCCGTTTGACCGGGAACTGGTCGAAGCGGACCGGATGTTTTTACTGGTCATGGGGGTATTGGCCCTCTTCCTCACCACCTTGTTCGGAGTCGTTTTTTATTTTGTCCGCAAGCTTGACCGCTCCCAGCAGCTCATCGAAGAGAAAAACCGCTGCCTCTCGATCCTGGCCGAACGCGATCCCCTGACCGACGTCTACAACCGCCGCAGCTTCGACGCCGACCTGGAGCACTATTGCACGCAAGAAAACCTGGTGCTGATCATGTTCGACATCGACCATTTCAAACAGATCAACGACACCTACGGCCATCAGAAAGGGGACGACGTCCTGCGGGAACTCTCGGCCCTGATCCGTGCCAATCTCCGCGAAGAGGACCATTTTTACCGGATCGGCGGGGAAGAGTTCGCCGTCCTCACCTACGAAGAGGATGTCGATGTCGCCAGAGCCCTCGCGCAACGGCTGCTGCGCGCTATCGCCCGCCACGATTTCAGCCTCCCCCACCCGGTTCACATCAGCGCCGGAATCGCTTCCAAAGCCCCCTCAGAAACGCCCCGGAATCTCTACAAACGGGCCGACGAAGCCCTCTACCGCGCCAAGGCAGAGGGGCGTAACCGCATCGTCGTCGACTGATTTCCCTTTTTTCTGCCGCCGTTCTTGATCTGCGTCAATGTATCGCGGCCCATAACCCACTATCATTCCGGCGTTACGTGCCCCGGGCACGATTTTTGACTTCCAAAGGAAAAACGGATGAGTATGTTTTGTTATCAGTGTGAAATGAGTACCCCCGGCGGCTGCGGCTCGACCGGCTCAACGATCGGGACGTGCGGCAAGGATGAGAACCTCGCGCGGCTGCAGGATATCATGATTTTCGGCCTCAAAGGGCTCAGCGCCTACCGCGAGCACCTCAACGAGCTTCGCCCCCCGGAAACAAAAAGCATCGACGACGTCATGAGCGAAACCCTCTACTTTACCCTCACCAACGTCAACTTCAATTTCGACGACCATATCCGCCAGCTGATGAAAGTCGGGAGTGCCGGGGTCGAGGTGATGGACCGCCTCTCCAACGCCCACACGGGGAAATTCGGCATCCCGACCCCCGTCGTCGTCCCCCAGAACACCGTCGAGGGCAAAGCGATCCTCGTCAGCGGCCACAACCTCGAGATGCTCGAAAAGCTCCTCATGGCGACGGAGGGAAAAGGGATCAACGTCTACACCCACTCCGAGATGCTCCCCGCCCACGGCTACCCGCAGCTGCGTAAATACCCCCACCTGCGGGGGAACGTCGGGAAGGCGTGGTTTGACCAGGCCGAGCTGCTCGAACGGTTCAAGGGGACCTTCGTCGTCAACACCAACTGCATCGTCCCCCCGCGCAAAAACGCCTCCTACGTCGACCGGGTCTTCACCTACAAGATCGTCGGGATCGAGGGGGGAACCCCCATCGTGGACGACAACTTCGACGAGCTGATCGCCAAAACGCTTCAGTGCGAGGATACCGTGATGGAGGATAACCTCACCCTCACGACGGGCCACCACTACAAAACGATCCTCACCCTCGCGCCGCAGATTCTCAAGGCCCTCGAAGAGGGGAAAATCCGGCAGTTCTTCGTCATCGCCGGATGCGACGCGCCGGGCAAGGCGGGGAACTACTACCGCGAGCTGGCCGAAAGCCTCCCCGAAGACTGCGTCATCATCACCTCCAGCTGCGGAAAATTCCGCTTCAACGACATCGATTTCGGTGAAATCGCAGGGACGGGAATCCCCCGCTACCTCGACCTGGGGCAGTGCAACGACTCCAACGGTGCGGTGGAGATCGCCAAAGCCCTCTCCTCGGCGCTGAACACCCCGATCAACGACCTCCCCGTCTCGATCGTCCTGTCGTGGATGGAGCAAAAAGCGGTCATCATCCTCCTCGCCCTCTTCAGCCTCGGGGTTCAGAACATCTATCTGGGGCCCAAGCCGCCGCAGTTTGTGAACGAGGATATTTTCGCCTTCCTCGCCGAACATTTCAACCTGCACCTGACCGGGGACGCTGCCGAAGACCTCAAAGCCCTCCTGATCGCCCAGGCGGCGTGAAGCGTCTATTGATGCTTTTTTAATCACCTCTTCGAAAGCGACGGGGAGATTAAACGGTATCATTCCCTCTTGATTATCAACGAGAGGAACGGCATGATCGACATCGCGGAGCTACTGGAAAACCGGCGCCTCATCGTCCATTTCCAGCCGATCCTCTCGGTCCGGGGACGGACTTTTTTCGGAATGGAGGCGCTGATACGGGGAATTTCTCCCGACGGATCACTCCTCTCCCCCGCCCTTTTGTTCGAAGCGGCGGCCAATGCGGGACTGGGCGGTGAACTCGACCGTCTTGCCCGCCACCTCGCGATCGAATCGTTTTTCCCCCTCTGGAAACAAAACAGCCGTCTGCTGCTTTTCGTCAACTTCGAATCGACACTGATCGACAGTTTCGAACCCGGGTCCTACCTTTTCGACGGTCTACTGAGCCGGTACGGCATCCCCTTTAGCAACATCGTCCTGGAGATCAAGGAGGATGCGGTCCGCGACACCGCCAGACTCGAAACATTCTGCGCCCACTACCGCACCCTCGGATTCAACATCGCGCTGGATGATTTTGGGGTGGGGAGCTCGAGTTTCGATCGCCTCGCGATCGTCCGCCCCGACATCATCAAAATCGATCGCTCCCTCATCAGCGACATCGATACCAACCATATCCACCGGGAGATCGTCCACGCGATCTGCCGGATGAGTACGAACATCGGGGCGATCGCGCTGGCCGAGGGGGTCGAGACGCTGGAAGAGGCGGGATTTGCCAAATACGCCGGTTCGACCCTGATTCAGGGGTTCTGGACCGCCCGCCCAACCCCGCATCCCGTCTGCGAAAATTTCCAGTACAAAATCGACGCGATCAAGGCGTTCTACGACCGTCTCCTGGATGAGCGCCGCACCCACACCGAAGCGCTCCGCCTCCAGGCCGAAGACCTGTGCCGCCGATTCGGCGAAACGGCCGTTTCGCTCACCGAACTTTCCGGCTGGGATGAGCGTTTCCGAACCCTCCTCGCATCCGAACCCCACATCGAAGCCCTCTACCTCATTGACGGCTCGGCCCGGCAGGTCGGTCCTACCCTGCTGCTGGGAAAAACCCGCTCCTTTTTCGAACCCGCCGAACACGGCGCCGACCATTCGCGCAAGGAGTACTATGTCCGTACCCTCGACTCCCTCAGCCGATCCCACCTGAGTGAAAACTACGTCTCGCTCGCGACGGGAAACCTCTGCTGCACCTACGCCCAGGAAATCACAATCGCCGATCAGCCTTTCATCCTCTGCATCGATTTTATCCGATAAAACG
>CAZBIR010000025.1:20083-23210 GCA_964491035.1 uncultured Sulfuricurvum sp. | reverse complement strand
GACCATCCCCATTGAACATCCCGCATATTTTTAAATTATCGTTATAATTGTTCCATCAACCTCGTTTTTTCCGTTTTCCCGGAAAAATTCAGAAGGAACGACATGGATTCTCTCTACCTTGCGCGTCAGCCCATTTACAACCCCGATAGCCATATCGTTGCCTACGAGCTGCTGTATCGTTCGACGGGGGAGAATCGGGCCGAAGTCAGCGACAATCTCCACGCGACGGCGAGGGTGCTCATCAATACCCTCAATTACATCGGTCTGAATGCCCTGACGTACGGGTTGAGGGCTTTTGTCAAAGTGGACGAATCGATCCTGGCTGATGAGATGCTCCATGCGATTTCCCCCGCCCACTTCGTCCTGGAGATCCTCGAATCGGTCCGGATCACCCCCTATCTCGCCGAACGGATCCGCGCCCTGCACGCGCGGGGGTACCGCTTCGCCCTCAACCATTACGAAACGGGGAGCGATTTTTATCCCCGGTTCTCCCCGGTATTCGCGTTCATCGATTACGTCAAAATCGACCTCGCGGGGGTCAAAGAGCCTTCCGGGATTTTCGAGGTATTTGCCCCCTATTCCCCCCATGTCATCGTTGAAAAAATCGAAGACGAAGCAACCCTCAACACGGCAAAAAGTTACGGTTTTTCCCTCTTTCAGGGGTACTATTTCTCCAAGCCCGACCTCATCGAAAAAGAGGGGTTCAACCCTCAAACCTCGATGCTCCTCGACCTGATCTACCTGCTCAAAACCGACGCCCCCCTCGAACAGCTCCACGCGCAGTTCGACAGCTCCCCGGTCCTGACCCTCAATCTCCTCAAGTACATCCGGCAAAACGAAACCCTCGCGAGCGATAATATCGCTACCGTCGAGGAGGCCCTCCTGCTGATCGGGCGCAAACGGCTCAGCCACTGGATCGAGCTGATGCTCTATGCCGATGCACACGATACCGATGAACCGACCCGGATCCTTGAGCGCCAGATCACCCAAAGAGCACTCCAGCGCGCTTCGTTCATGGAAGAGGTGGCCTATACTCTCAAACGTTCCCTCCTCTTTGCCGACACCGCCTACATCACGGGTATATTATCAATGAACGAAATCATCGCGAAGGAGAACTACGCCGAGCTGCTCGATCAGATCAGCGTCGCCCCGGCGATTTCCGCAGCGCTGCTGAAGCGTCAGGGGGAGCTGGGGGCCATCCTGGAACTGGCCGTGGCGGTCGAGAAAAACGATCTCGGGCGTATCGACGGGCTCCTCGGGCGGCTGGGGCTCACCGAACGCCTTCTCAACCAGTCCCTCCTCAACAGCTACCAGAAAAGCGCCTTCCTGCTCAAGAGCAACCGCGAGGGGGGGCTCGGTTAATCTTTTCGAAGGGTAGCGGGGATTATAATGACACAACATTTCCACCAAAGGAATTTCATGTCATTCAAACGCTCTTTTGCCCTCTGTGCGCTGGTTCTGGCTTCGACACTCGCCGTTGCCGCCCCCGCCACCCTCGCGACCGTCAACGGAAAGGCGATCACCTCCGCCGACGCCGCCACCTTCGTCTCCAAAGCGATGCCGGGGATGAGTTTTGAAAAACTCGATCCCAAGATGAAACGCCAGGTGGTCGACCAGCTCGTCAACCAGACCCTCATCAAAAACCAGGTGGCCAAAAGCGGCATCCAGAACACCGCCGCGTTCAAAGCCCAGTACGCCGCCCTCAAAGACGACCTCGCCGTCGATATGTGGATGAAACAGCAGATGGGGAAAATCACCGTCTCGGACAAAGAGGCCAAAGCGTTTTACGACGCCAACGGGGACAAGATGAAACAGGGGGATAAAAAACTCCCCTACGAGAAGGTCAAGGGCGAAATCGTGAACTTCCTCAAAATCGAGAAATTCAAGACCCAGATGAACAAAACGACCGAATCGCTCCGCGCGGCCTCCAAAGTCGAAGTGAAACTCTAATCGTCCGTGCACGTTTCCCGGTCGTTTTTCGCCTCCCTCGCGTTGCACGGGGTTATCCTCGCACTGGCGTGGAGCATTACGCAGATGCTCCATCAGCCTCCCGGCGAACCCGAGAAGGTCGCCATCTCCCTCGCCGCCTATCTCCCGGAGCCGCCGCAGTCTCCCGCGATTCCCGAAACACCGCCCCCCGAAATGCCCGCGCCCGTCTCCTCAAAACCCTCGCCGGTTGTGCCGGGCGTTACCCCGCCGCAGCCTTCTGCACCCCGGGCGGTATCGGCACCCCTCCCGGCGCAGCCTCTCCCCGAGCCGGTTTCCCCCGCGCCCGCACTACCGCCCCCTGCGGCGGCAGTGGCGGCTCCCATCAAGGCCGCGCCACCGCCGCCGCCACCTCCTCCACCGCCGGAAGAACGCTATGAGGAGGCCCATCTGGGGCAAATCCGTACCATCCTCGCCGAACGGCTCAAATACCCCAGAAACGCGCTACGCCTCAAGCAGCAGGGGGAGACGAAAATCACCTTCACCCTCTCCCCGTCCCGGGAAGTGAGCCAGCTCGTCATCACGCAAACGTCGGGATTCGAGCTCCTCGACGAGGCGGCGCGCGATCTGATCCTCTCAAGCGCGGGCGAATTCCCAAAACCCTCAAAAGCGGTCCGGATCACCGTCCCGATCGGCTACAAAATCCGCTAGTTCTATCCCCTCGCGGCAAGTCCCGCATTGAGGGCGTGCTTGATTTCGGAGGCGTGGGAGGGGTTGGCCTCCCGAAGCGCCTTTTCGAAACGGAGCACCAGCTTCGAGTCGGTATGGGGGTGGACGCACAGCAGTTCGACGAGCTCCATATAGGCCCCCTCTTTGCGCGCATCGATACGGACGAACGAATCGATCAGGAGCGAAACGGCGCGGGTGAGCTCGGCATTGGTCGCGCGGGGATTTTTGAAAACGGCGCTGAGCGATTCAAACGTCTCTACGGTCTGGATCGTCTCCCCTTTTTTGGGGGAACGGCCGATCCAGACGTAGAGGAATACGAGGGCGATCAGTAAAAAAAGGAGCCCCACCATCGTGAGAACCAGCGGTGTTTGCATATCGGATATCCGTCAGTGTGTTTGGAAGATTGTAGCATAAAAGGAAAGAATCGGCGGCAGGGACCCGGAAGGAAACAAGGAAACCGGATTCCCGCCGC
>CAZBIR010000025.1:0-19983 GCA_964491035.1 uncultured Sulfuricurvum sp. | reverse complement strand
GAAAGAATCGGCGGCAGGGACCCGGAAGGAAACAAGGAAACCGGATTCCCGCCGCCGGAAGGAAATTTTTAGCCGATTACCACTTGATTTCGGTCGTCAGCTGGTAAACGTTTTTGGCTTCGCCGGTTTCTTCGCCGTTCAGATCTTCTTCGTCGATCCATTTGGCCGAACCGATGAAGCTGACGTTTTTGTTGTATTTGTAGGCCAGACCGGCGATGACTTTGGTCCCTTCGCGGCTGGAAGCAAGTTTTGTCCCCCCAACCGTTTCGTCATCCCATTTGTAATCGTCATAGCGGCCGATGATCGTCCAGTCCTGGAACGGGCGGATTTCGGCGTTGACCGAAAAGAGGTCGTAATCGCGTTTGCCCCAGTTTGCTCCGGTAGACTGGTCGCGGGCCTCGTCTTCGGCCTTGACGTACTGGGCCGCGATCAGGAATTCGGGCTGGTTGTAGACGGCATGGATACCGTAGAACTGGCGGTCGTACTCCCCTTTGAGTGCGGAAGCGCTTGTCTGGCCCAGATCAGCTTTATCATCCTTATGGTTTTTCGAGATCAGACCGAACGTCGAGACGTGGGCGTAAGACTCTTTGGTACGGTCGGTTTTACCGACGTTTTCGCCGCTGCCGATGAGGTGCCCCGTCAGACGCCACTCGACCGAGAGCTTCGAATCGTTTTCCTGGTTCGCTCCCCCCTTGTCGGCATGGTACCCCTCGCCGTTGAAAATCCCGATTTCGGAGCTGAAATGTTCCGTTTTCGTCTTGAAGTTGACCCCGAAGTCGGCCGAGTTGACCAAATCGACTCCCGATTCGGTCGCCGTCCCTTTCTCTTCTACCGCGACTTTGTTGAACGAGCGGTAATACCAGCCGTTGTGCTCTTCGTAATCGATCCACGGACGGTGGGCGATACCCGCCTCGACGCCGGTGTAGGGGAGGACGTTGTCGAGCCAGAGGTAGGCGTATTTAACGAATACCGACGCATAACCGTTGTTTTGAGCTCCATCTACGTCACTGGCCAGCTCTTTGGTCGCATCGAGGGTTACGCGGACATAGTCTTTGTCGTTGAAATATCCTTTGACCTGGACGTAGTTCCGGCGCATTTCAAAACCGCTTGAACGCCCCGCGTATTTCGAGTCATTCGACGGATCCGCCGACGTGAACCCGAGGTAGTGCGTCCCGCTGAACTCGAGCGTCTTCGCCTTGGATTTGACGTTGACGTATTTGGACATTTTCTCCTGATACTCGCTCCCTTTGGACTCGACGTCCCGCAGCTGCATATCGACCTCTTTGGCGCTGATGAAATCGCCCATCTCGATACGCCCTTCGCCCGGAGTCGTAAAGACCTGTCCCGTTTTGGGATCGGTATAGAGGGTCAAGGTATCAGCGTACGCGATACCGCTCATCATCGCCGCAGCAAGGGCAGACAACGCTACTTTTTTCATAAAGCACTCCTGTATTTTTGGTGTTGTCATTGTAGGGTACTTAGATTACGCCGATGTTACATTGCAAAACGATTACGATACGGAAAACAGGCCGGAAACGGGAACAACGGCCCCGAACGCATACGCCAGGACGGGGCCGGAAACTTAAGGATCGAAGAAGAGAAGGAAAGAAACGTGTGCCCGGAGGGCACCGCCGGGCGTACCGTGTAGACTCGGCGGTGCCCTCCCCGCAAGGGGGAGAGAGGAAAAATTATTTGTTTTCAGCCCAGTACTGGCGGACGAGGTTGCTCGTCTCGACCGGGAGCGGGATGTATCCCAGTTTCTGGGCCGCTTTGTCGCCGTTGCGGAACGAATGGTCGAAGAATGCGATGACGTCCGCATTCGTTTCGGCTTTCTCTTTGGGCATCAGGATGAATGTCGCCGCGACGATCGGGTAGGCGGCGTCCCCTTCTTGCATGACCAGCGAGCTGTAGAAGTGGTCTTTTTTCGACCATTTTGCCATTTTGACGGCATTCTGGAAGTTTTCGCCGCGGGCGGTGACCCATTTGCCGCTGGCGGTCTGGAGGGTCGCCGCGGAAAGGTTGTTTTTCTCTTTGTACGCGTTTTCGATATAACCGATGGAGTAGGGGGTCTGTTTGATGAGGTTCGTTACCCCTTCGTTCCCTTTTCCGCCGACGCCGGTTGCCCAACCGATCGCTTTACCGACGCCGAATTTGCTTTTCCACATTTTGGAAGACTCGCTCAGGTAGTCGGTGAAAACGTGGGTCGTTCCCGATCCGTCGGAACGGTGGGCGACGACGATCTTTTTGGCCGGGAGGTTCAGCCCCGCGTTGTCCGCGACGATGGCGGGATCGTTCCACATCGTGATTTTGCCGGCGAAGATGTCGGCGACGACGCTGTTTTTGAGTTTGAGCTTTTCATCCGCTACGCCGGGAAGGTTGTGGGCGACGACGACCGAGCCGATAAGGGCGGGGAACTGGAGCAGTTTGGCTTTTTCAAGCTCTTTGGGGGTCAGGGGAGCATCGGTGCCGCCGAAATCGACGATCCGCTCGCTCACCTGCTTGATCCCGCCGCCTGAACCGATCGACTGGTAGTTGACCCGCGTTTTGGTCGCTTTTTGGTAGTTGTACGCCCAATCATAATAACACGGAGCCGGGAACGTCGCACCCGCACCGTTGATTTTATCCGCCGCGATCATCGACGTCGCCGCTATTGCCGCGATGACCAAACCTTTGGTAGCTTTTGTTAGCATCTTGAGTTCCTTCAGTAGTTGTGATGGCGGCATTGTAGGCTTCCCGGATAACGAAAAGATTACAAACACCCCGTGTTTTTGTAACCCCCCTGTTATCTTGCGGCGTTACAATCGCGCACCACATTTAGCCAAAGGTCCACCATGCTACCACGCTACGAAAACAAACTCACCGAAATCCGCTCGATGATTTCGGCCCTGCTGCTGCAGATCGTCCGCTCCAGCGAAGACACCCTCTACGCGTTCGAAAACCACGACAACGCCCTCTATGAAAGCGCGCGCACCCACCTCAAAAATCTCGAACCCGAAGCCAACCGGATCGATAACGAGATTATCAAAACGTTTGCCCTCTTCGGCCCCGAAGCGGACGAACTCCGTCTCCTCGTCGCCTACCTGAAAATGACCAACGAACTCGACCGGATCGGGGACGGGATGCGCAAATACGCCAAGCGGCTCGAAGAGCACTGCATGGGAGAATGCGACCTGAGCATCCTCAAGGGGACGATCATCCAGCTACACAAAACCACCCTCAATGCGCTACAATACCTCTACGAGTGCCTGGATGCCAAAGAGCTCTGCGACGCCGAGAACCTCTACCGTAAAGTGATGGTCGAAGAGTCCAAGAACGACGATCTCTTCTCCATTATGGAAAAAGAGCTGCTGACCCTGATCATCAAATCGGGCGAACTCTCCGCCGAATACGTCAAGGTTCTCGGAACGCTCCGCAAACTCGAACGCTCGGGAGACCGGGCCGTCAACATCGCCGCCCTCCTCCTGTACGCCCAAAAGGGGGGAGAGCTGCACATTTACAACTAAACCCATGAGGAAGCCGTACGTGGACGCACTGATACTGATCGTCGAGGATGAACAGGACATTCTGGAACTGATGGAATACCACCTCGCCAAGGACGGGTTCGAGACGATCGGGTTTCTGAACACCAAACGGGTCCTCGAAGCCCTCGAGGAGGAGAACGTCGACCTGATCCTGATGGACCGGAACCTTCCGGGGGCCGAGGGGAGCGAATTCGTCGAGATGCTCCGCAAAAAGGGGATCCAGACCCCCGTCATCTTCGTCAGCGCCAAACACAAGGACGAGGAGATCGAGCAGGGGTTCGAGCGGGGCGGGGATGATTACATCACCAAACCCTTCAGCATGAAAGAGCTGATCCTGCGGGTCAAGGCGATCCTGCGCCGGACCAAGAAGCTCTCGGCGGAAGGTTCGCTCACCTACCGCGACATGGCGCTCAACCTCGCATCGCGTACCCTCACGATCGAGGGAAGGGCGGTCGAGCTGACGAAACTGGAGTTCGATCTCCTCCACGCCCTCATCGCCAACCAAAACGTCGTCCTCGACCGCGACTACCTCCTCGAACATGTCTGGGGAGGCGATGAGGTGTACCAGGAGCGGACCGTCAACGTCGCAATCAACCGCCTGAAAGAGAAGATCGACCCCGACAAGAGCAAAGAGTACATCAAAACGGTCCGGGGCGTCGGATACACCCTGTGCTGAAGTTTCACCAGCTTTTTTTCCTCAACGTCCTTGGGCTTTTCCTCACTGCCCTCTCGATCGCCTCGCTGATCGGGTTTTTCACCCTCAAATCGATGATCATCAAAGACAGCGAAAACCAGCTGGTCCAGGCGATCACCCTCCTTGAACCTTTTATCGCCTCCAGCACCGATTACGACCGCCTCGCCGCGACGGCGGCGGGGAAGACCTTTTTCCGCGTCACGATCACCGACGAACACGGCAACGTCATTGCCGAAAGCGATGCCGACAAACGGACGATGGAGAACCATTCGGGGCGCGAAGAGATCATGCAGGCGATGACCCGCCCCCACGGCGTCTCGATCCGCTACTCCGATACCGTCAAGGCCGATTTCATCTACGTCGCCCGCAAAATCGAAACCCCCGGACAGACCCTCTATTTCCGCCTCGCGATGAGCCTCGAAAAGATCATGGATCATTTCTACGTCCTGTGGCTCAAACTTTTCGCCGCCTTTTTGATCCTCACGATCGTATCGCTGGCGATCGCCTACAACATCTCCAAAAAAGTGCGCCACGACATCTCCCAGATCACCCGCTACCTCGACGAAGTATCGGCCAAAAACTACAAGGCGCTCCTCAAACCCGAGTATTTCCGCGAGTTCCTGCAGATCTCGATCCTGCTGAAAAACCTCGTCAAAAAACTCCATAACCGGGACAAACAAAAACGCAAACACACCGCCAAACTCCGCCTCATCAACAAACAGCAAAACGACATCCTCTCAGCGATCAGCCACGAATTCAAAAACCCGATCGCCGCCATCATGGGGTACGCCGAAACGCTCCACGACGACCTCGAACTTGATCCGAAAATCCGTAAAAAATTCCTCGAAAAAATCCTCGGAAACACCCACAAAATCACCCTGATGCTCGACCGCCTCGCCCTCTCGGTGAAGCTCGAAAACAACGATTTGCAGGTCAAACCGGCATCATTTGACCTGGGGGAAGTATGTACCGATACCGTATCGGTGCTGCAGGCCAAATACCCCGAGCGCCGGATCGTCTATCAGGGGCTCTCCAAAACGGTGTTTGCCGACCGGACCATGATCGAACTGGTGCTGACCAACCTCATCGACAACGCCCTCAAATACTCCGAAGAAGAGGTGACCCTCACCCTCACGGAGACCCATCTGCGCGTCAGCGACAAAGGGATCGGGATCGCCCCGGCCGAACTGGACAAAATCACCTCGAAGTTCTACCGCGTCCAGAAAAACCGGTGGGACAACTCGATGGGGCTGGGGCTCTCGATCGTCACCTATATCCTCAGACTCCACGAAACCCTCCTCACTATCGAAAGCACCCTCGGGATCGGTTCGACGTTCGGATTCTCCCTCGAAAACCTCGTCGAAAAACCCAAAAAGCCCAAAAAATGATCCCCCTCCCCCCCGTGCTCGAACCCCTCATCGACGCGCTCCGCAGCGCCTCGATCCGTCCGGTGCTCGTGGGGGGATTCGTCCGGGATTATTTCATCTCCCGCCAGACCCGCGATATCGACATCGAGCTCTACGGCGTCACCTCCCTTGAAACACTTGAGGCGCTCCTGGGCTCTTTTGGCAAAGTGAACCTCGTGGGAAAAAGCTTCGGGGTGCTGAAGCTCGCTTTCGAGGGCTACCACCTCGATTTCTCCCCCCCCCGGAGCGAATCGAAGCGGGGATTCGGGCACAAGGGATTCGAAGTGCACTGGCACCGGCAGATCACCTACGAGGAGGCGGCGAGGAGGCGCGATTTCACGATCAACGCGATCGGCTACGATCCGATCGAACGAAAAATCCTCGATCCCTTCGGCGGCGTTGCAGACCTGAAGGAGAGGCGGCTTCGGTGCGTCGATCCCGAAACGTTCCGTGACGACCCGCTGCGGATCCTGCGGGCGGTGCAGTTCACCGCCCGTTTTGGCCTCACGTGCGATAACACCCTGTTAGCGCTGTGCCGGACGATGGTGGAAGAAGGGGCGCTGGAGGAGCTCCCCAAAGAGCGGATTTTCGAGGAACTGCGCAAACTCCTCCTGAAGAGTGAACGCCCCTCCATCGGCCTCTCCCTGCTCGAAGAGATGGGAGCTCTCCCTTTTTTTGCCCCCCTGGATCAGCTCTCCAAGACACCGCAGGACAGGACCTCCCACCCCGAGGGAGACGTCTGGACCCATACCCTGATGGCCGTCGATACGATGGCGTCGATGAAGCGCGGCGAGGAGAGAAGCGACCTGGTTTTGATCCTCGCGATCCTGCTGCACGACATCGCCAAACCCGTTACGACGGTGATCGAAAACGGTGCCCTGAACGCCCCCCGCCACGCCGAGGAGGGGGAGGAGATGGCCCGCCTTTGGCTCTCCAAACTCACGGACGACAAAAAGCTGGTCGCCGCGGTCCTCCCACTCGTACGCTACCACGGGTGGCCCCGCAAACTCCACCGCGCCGGAGCCTCCGACGCGGAGATCCTCCGTCTCTCGACGCGGGTCTGCATCGACGATCTGGTCCGCGTCGCCGAAGCCGACTTCTTCGGTCGCACGTTCATTGCCACCCGACCCGAAACGTTCGAAGCGGGAAACCGGCTTCGCGAACGCGCACGTGCGCTTGGGGTTCTCTACGCTCCCCCCGAACCCCTGCTGATGGGGCGGGACCTGGTCGATGCGGGGCTGAAGCCCTCCGAAGCGTTCGGCACCCTGCTGGCCCGGGCCTACGAAGCCCAGCTGGATCGAACCCTGCAAACCCGTACCGACGCCCTCGAATGGCTGCGCACAATCGTAACGCAGCTGTAATCATCGTGTAATACAATGCCGCCGATTTTAGGGTCCCGTACCCTCCCAAGGCAAGGCATGATTGACAAAATCTTTCTGAACATGACCCGTTTCAGCGCACTGCTGATCCTCTTTATCGTGGCGTGGATCTTCGTCGTCCTCTTCGACCACTCCACCGAGGCGATGCAGGCGTTTGGCTTTGACTTCATCACCAAAGACGAATGGGCCCCCAACCTCGACAAATTCGGCGCCTTCGCGGCGATCTTCGGTTCGGTCGTATCGACCTTCCTGGCGATGCTGCTGGCCATCCCCGTCGCAATCGGCGTCGCGATCTTTTTGAGCGAGATCGCCCACGACCGCATCAAGGGGTTCTTCGGGGTGAGCGTCGAGCTCCTCGCCGCGATCCCCTCGGTCATCTACGGGATGTGGGGGCTCTTTTTCTTCGTCCCCATCCTCCGCGACCTCTTCGGGGGGATGGGGATCGGACTGCTCGCGGCGGCCATCGTCCTCTCGATCATGATTCTCCCGTTCATGGCGGCGGTCACCCGCGACGCGATGAACACGACCCCCGACATCCTGAAAGAATCGGCCTATGCACTGGGGGGAACCCAGTGGGACGTCATCAAGGACATCATCATCCCCTACGCCAAGGCGGGGATCATCGGTTCGCTCATCCTGGCGCTGGGACGGGCGATCGGCGAGACGATGGCGGTCACATTCGTCATGGGGAACGTCCACCATACCCCAAGCTCGATCCTCTCCCCGACGACCTCCATCCCGGTGACGCTCGCCAACGAGTTCACCGAGGCCGACTCGTCGCTGTACTTCTCGAGCCTCTTCGGACTGGCCCTCACCCTGCTCATCATGAGCTTCGCGGTGATCGCCGTCGCGAAATTCTATTTTCTGCGCAAAGTGAGAAAAGGACAATGACCGCTACCCAAAAACGGATCATCATCAACCGGATCGCGCTGACGTTCGCGACGATCAGCACCGTCATCGCCCTGGCCTTTTTGTTCTGGATCCTCGCCGTTCTGGTAATGAAAGGGGTCGGCGCCCTCAACTGGAACCTCTTCATCTACGAAGGCTCCCCCCCGGGATACGAGGACAGCGGCCTCAAACATGCCCTCGTGGGGCAGCTGATCCTCGTCGGCCTCGCTACCCTCATCGGGGTGCCGCTGGGGATCATGGCGGGGACGTATCTGAGCGAATACGGGAAAAATTCCCGCCTTGCCCACACGATCCGCGACATCAGCGACATCATGATGTCGGCCCCCTCGATCGTCATCGGGGCGTTCGTCTACGCGATCGTCGTCATGCCGATGGGGCACTTCAGCGCCTGGGCGGGCTCTATCGCCCTGGGGATCATCATGATCCCGATCATCCTGCGCACGACCGACGACATGCTCCAGCTCGTCCCCGGGACGCTGCGCGAAGCGGCGTTCGCCCTGGGGGCTCCCAAATACAAGGTGATCGTGGACGTCGTCTACCGCGGCGCCAAGGCGGGGATCCTGACGGGGGTACTGCTGGGAATCGCCCGCGTGGCGGGAGAGACGGCGCCGCTCCTCTTTACCTCGTTCAACGACAACTTTTTCACGACCGATCTGAACGAGGCGATGCCCTCGCTGACGGTGACGATGTTCAACTACGCGATCAGCCCCTACGAGGACTGGCAGCAGCTGGGATGGGCCGCCGCGTTCATCCTCTCGATGTTCATCCTGGGACTCAACATCCTCGGGCGACTGGTATTATTCTACGGAAAGAAAAGGAAATAACTTATGGCAAGCATCATCGATATCACTGAAGAGTGCGCGCTCCACGTGCGCGATTTCGAATTCACCTACAAAGGCGCACCCGCTCCGAGCCTCAAAAAGGTGACGATGCCGATCGCCAAACACGCCGTCACGGCCCTCATCGGCCCCTCGGGGTGCGGCAAGACGACGCTGCTGCGCTCGTTCAACCGGATGCACGACCTCTACCCCGGAAACACCTACAAAGGGGAGATCGAGTTCGAGGGACGCAACATCCTGGATCCCAAAGAGGACCTCATCCACCTGCGGACCAAAATCGGGATGATCTTCCAAAAACCCACCGCGTTTCCGATGTCGATCTTCGACAACGTCGCCTACGGGATGCGGCTGCAGGGGATCAAAAACAAAACCGAGCTGGAGGGGCGCGTCGAAAAGGCGCTCCGGGACGCCGCGCTGTGGAAAGAGGTACAAGATCGCCTCAAACACGACGCCAACGGCCTCTCCGGCGGCCAGCAGCAGCGGCTGTGCATCGCCCGGGCGATCGCGGTGGAGCCCGAAGTGCTCCTTTTCGACGAACCCACCTCGGCGCTCGACCCGATCTCGACGCAGGGGATCGAAAAACTCGTCATCGAGCTCAAGGAGCGGGTAAGCATCATCATCGTCACCCACAACATGCAGCAGGCAGCGCGGGTGAGCGACTACACCGGGTTCATGTACCTCGGCGAACTGATCGAGCTGGGGCACACCGAAGAGCTCTTCGTCACCCCCAAAGAGAAACTCACCCAGGAGTACATTACCGGGAAATTCGGGTAATTAGGCTAAAATCCCGAAAAAATTTCGGGAGTCTCATGCTTTTACCTTCTCTGGCCATCATTTCCGGCTTCGCCCTCCTCGTCTGGAGCGCCGACCGCTTCGTCGAAGGGGCCTCCGCCGCCGCCAAACACTTCGGAATGTCCGCCCTCCTGATCGGGATGCTGATCGTCGGATTCGGAACCTCCGCCCCCGAAATGGTCGTCTCCGCGATCGCCGCGATGGAGGGGAACCCCGCCCTGGCCCTCGGAAACGCCTATGGGTCCAACATCGTCAACATCGCCCTCATCCTGGGGGTCACCGCGATCGTCACCCCGATCGCCGTCCACTCCAAAATCGTCAAAAAAGAGCTTCCCCTCCTGCTGGGGCTCATCCTCTTAGCCGGCGCCCTTCTTCTGGATGGCAATCTGAGCCTGATCGATGGAATCGTTTTGCTTACGGGATTTTTTGCCCTTGTCGGGTGGTCTGTTTATACAGCCATCACGGGAAAAGGGGACGTACTCGAAGAGGAGATGGAAGAGGAACTGCAATCTCATGCGATGCCCCTCAACAAAGCCATATTCTGGCTCGTCGCCGGGCTGGTGCTGCTGATTGTCAGTTCCAAAATTCTCGTCTGGGGGGCGGTCGATATCGCCCACACCCTGGGGGTGAGCGACCTCATCATCGGCCTCACGATCGTCGCGCTGGGGACCTCCCTTCCCGAACTGGCCGCCTCGGTCATGGCGGCAAAAAAGGGGGAACACGACATCGCCATCGGCAACGTCGTGGGATCGAACATGTTCAACCTCCTCGCCGTCGTCGGGATCGCGACCATCATTTCCCCGATCTCCTCCGTCCCTGCCGAAGTGCTCACGCGCGACTGGCTCGTCATGTTTGTCCTCACCTTCGTATTCTTGCTGATGGCGTACGGCTTCAACAGCAAAAACCCCGAGATCAACCGTCTCAAAGGGTTTATCCTTCTGGCAATCTACGTCGCTTATAACGGTTACCTTGCCCTCTCGGTAACAGGAGCCTAAAGGCTCTCAGCGATACAGAGCGATCTGCTCGCGCAACAGAGCGCTATCGGGCTTCATCCGGTACATCGGGGAACTATCAAGCCCCGCTTCGCGCCGCAACGCCTCCTCAAACCGCTCCCTGAGAGGGCTGCGGTAGATCACCCCCAGCGGAAACGGTGCACTCTCCAGCGATTTGGCAAACGCGGCGATTTTGTCTTGCGGATCGTAGCTTTCGGGCAAAACGTAGGTGTTATCCCTAAACCATTTGAAGTTATTCGTTTTGTTATAGGTGATGCAGGGCTGGAAAATATCGACGAGGACATACCCCTGGTGCGCCAGCGCGGTTTTGAGCATCTCGCGGCAGTGATCCGCCTCCCCGGTGAATGCCCGGATCACGAGCGAAGCATCCAGCGAAATCGCCGTCGCCAGCGGGTTGAACGGCTCGTTGCGAACCCCGGCGCTCTGCAGCGGCGTCATAAATCCCCTCTGGCTTGTCGGCGACGCCTGCCCCTTCGTGAGGCCGTAGACCATGTTGTTGTGGACGATATTGACGATCCCCGGATTGCGCCGTATCGCGGCGAGAAAGTGGTTTCCCCCCTCCCCGTACATATCCCCGTCCCCCCCTTCGGCAATAACGCTGAGCGAGGGGTTCGCCGCCTTGAGTCCCTGCGCGACGCTCAACGCCCTGCCGTGGAGGCCGTTGAACATGTTGACGTTCATGTACTGAGGCGTTTTGGCGGCCTGCCCGATACCTGAGACGATCACCGTTTGGGAAGGATCCCTTCCGCTCTCCTCAAGAGCTTCCCTGAGCAGTTTCAGTATCGAAAAATTTCCGCACCCCGGACACCAGGCGTTGTCTTCTACGATCCGGTCAAACCGCGTTTTCATCCGATCTCCTTTATCAGGGCCGCCAGCTCGCGGCCGAGTTCGTCGGCAAAAAAACTGAGCCCGTCGTAGCGGAGAATCTGCCGATCGACCGCAATCCCCTGCATCCGCAACACTCTGGCAAACTGTCCCGTCGCGTTGTTTTCGACGACGATGATGGCCCGGCGGCCGCGCAGCGGGGCAAGCTGTTCTTCGCCGAGGGGATAGAGCCATGAAAAATGGAGCTGCCCTACCCGCGCATCCCCCAACCGTTCAAGCGCCGTACGGATAATGTGCTTCGTGCTCCCCCACCCCACGACGGTGATCTCTCCCCCTTCCCCCCACGGAGGTATGGAGGCTTCCCGGATCCTCTCCAGCTTCCCGAGCCGTTTTTCGTGCTGGGCAATCCGCACCTCCATCCTCTCGGTAATGAGTCCCTCTTCGGTGTGTTCGTCCGAATCGGCCATGACGATCCCTTCCCCGAAACCGGGAACCCCGCGGGGACTGATTCCCCCCTCGGTGATGGCGTAGCGGCGGTAGCTTTTGTCCGTCATGACGATCTGCGCCGAGGGCTCGACACTCCCCTCACCGAACCTTTCGGCCGTATAGTAGCTGTCGGCGAGATACTGGTCTGCCAGCACGACCGCCGGCACCTGGTAGCGCTCGGCGAGATCAAACGCCGCAGCGGTCAGGGAAAAGGCCTCGTCGATATCGCCGGGAGCCAGGAGAATCCGGGGAAACTCCCCGTGTCCCGCGTACAGGGCCAGTTCCAGGTCCCCCTGCTCGGTCCGCGTCGGAAGTCCCGTCGCCGGTCCGGGGCGCTGCGCCAGGTAAACGACCATCGGCGTCTCGGTCATCCCCGCAAGGCTCATCCCCTCCCCCATCAGGGCAAACCCTCCGCCGCTCGTCGTACTCATCCCCCTTCCCCCGCCATACCATGCCCCCAGCGCCATCTGAAAGGCGCCGATTTCGTCTTCGGCCTGTTCCACGCATACCCCGAACGTTTTTCCTTTCTGCGCCAGAAACGTCAGCACCCCCGTCGAGGGGCTCATCGGGTAGCTGGAGACAAACCGGCATCCGCCCGCCAGGGCACCGAAACCGATCGCCTCACTGCCGCTGAGAAAATACCCTTCCGACACTTCCGCGACCCCTTCAAAGAGGGTACAGTAGCGACATCCGCCCCCCTCAGCCACCATTTTTTCCCCCGCCGTGATCGCCGAAAGATTGGTTTCGACCCACTGGGAGGGAAATTTTTCCCCGACGATCCGGCGCAGGGCATCGCTCTTTAGCCCCAGCAGAGCAAACACCGCCCCCGAGGCGATCGTGTTGGAGACGAGGGGATTGCCCAGTTCGTGGGCCATCCCCTCCAGATCGCATTCGAGGACACGGCAGCCGTACTCTTTCCCCTCTCTCCCCCCGATCAGGAGGGTTTCGGGTCCGATCCGTTCTTTCATGTGTTCAAACGCCGTGTTATCGAGGGGAATCGCGATATCGACCCTCCACACCGGGGCATTTACGGGAGCGTCGGAGACCATGACCAGCGTCGTATTGCTCCCGCCCCGGATGCGGGACATATATTCCTTCGTCGCAAACGTGTAATAACCCGAACGTTTGAATCCCCTGGTCAGGAGCATCTCGACGCTCGCGATCCCCTGCCCCGCTTTTCCCCCGATCAATATCGATACAACCGTTGCCATCATCTCCCTCCCCACGTGATTTTTCCGCCGTAATACCCGACGACGCTCACCGTAAACGCCGTGAAAAAGATGATGAAATGATAAATCACCCCATCCATTCCTCCGCTGTAGGGGACCATCGGATTTTCCAGTTTCTGGGCTATGGGGATAATCCCCAGCACCAGCGTCGCACTCGCCCCCGCCAGCTTGATCCGAAAAGGGGCCGAATTTTCAAAGCCGTATTTCACCCACCAGCTCAACACCCCCGCCAGCAGCGCCAGCGCCCCCATAACGGTTGCCGCGGCAAACGACGAAAAAACGGCATAGGCATACGCCTCCGAAGGGGAAAACAAAAAAAGAAGATTGAAAAAAGCGCTGAAGTAATGAAGCGCAATCGGAAAATGGACGCTCATCTGGTGGGGGTGAAACGTACCGTTCCATCGCCGCAAACGTACCACTAACGTTTCGTTTGGCTCCTCCGGTTCGCTTGCCGGTTCGAAAGCCGGTGCAGCGGCATAGATCCCCACCCTGGGGTACCGCTCAAATACCCCTTCCCCATGCGGCGCCCCGGCCATCGCCGCGCTCAGATCGCATCCCGCCTGGTGTTTGCGCGCGTGCAGACCGTTTTTCCACATCGGCGAACCGCTTACATCGTACACGACACCGTTATAGGCGACGTAGGCGGCCCTCCCCTCCCTGCCATCACAGGTTCTGAGTTCTTCCTCGGTTATTACCCGCTCCATCGTTTTCCTTTCGCGGACATTCCGCCGCTTTTTCGGATACAACTAACAAGCCATTACCGGAGTTTAGCCTAAAATCATAATTTTTTAAAATAATAAAACCGCTCGGGATGAAAAAAGGGAGATTGCCTAAAGAAAAGAGGGATCGCTGCCCCTCCCCGAAACGGGGAGCAGACGATTATTTGGTTTTGACGATTGTTTCGCTGTCGATCTCGACGACCGTGTGGACGTTTCCGCGCGGATAGAAGTCGGCGACCACTTTTAAGCGCTTGGGAGCGATTTTCTGTTCGAAGACGCTATAGATCTCGTTTGCGCTGTTTTCGTGCGAAATATGGCGGTTTCTGAACGAATTGATGTAAAGTTTGATCGCTTTGAGTTCCGCCACCCATTTGTCGGGGGTGTATTCGACGTAAATCGTCGCGAAATCGGGGTAGCCGCTGCGGGGGCAAAGGCAGGTAAACTCGGGAAGGGTCACCTTGATGACGTAGTCGCGCTCGTGCTGATTGGGCCAGATTTCAAAATCTTTTTCCACATCGAAATTTTCGACGATTTGTTCTCCGTATTTCATGCTCATCCTTGAATCTCTTTGATGGTTAAAATTTTACCGAGATAATTCCCTTCCCGGTAGTTTATTTTCAGCGACCGGGCAATCCGGTCGGCGTGATCGTCCTCGATCAGGGAAATCCAGGTCTTGACCCCGAAGAGGTGGGCGCTGAGATTGAGCCCCTGCAGCAGGTTCTGGTATTTCTCTTCATGGAGGTGACGGCTGTAGAGGAGGTCAAAACGGGCCACGTCGAATTCGAACTCCTTGAGATAGAGCATCGACGTATGGTATCCCCCCAGCCGGTCGATGCCGGTTTTGTAGCCGGCCTTTCGGTACTGGGAAATCTGGTGGGCGAACCGGTCGGCCTGGTGGCAGTACTCTTTCTCTTCGAACATCAGCGTAATCTTGTCGCGCGCATGGGGATAGCGTTCGGTCAGGGTGAGCGCGTACTCGAAAAAATGGGGATTGCGCAGCGTGGAAGGGGAGACGAACACGATGAAGCGACGCATTTTTTCATCACACAGACGGGCAATTTTTTCCAGTACGTCGCTTTCGAGGATACGCATTTTCCCGAACCGGTTCAAAATGGGGACGTAGCGGTTTTGATGGATGAATTTCCCGTTTGAATCGGTCAGTTTGACCGCGGTGTCGTAGATCTCTTCTTCCTCGCAGCACACGGGCCAAAAACCGATGGAAAACCGTTTCTCCTCCAGGGCGTCGAGCACCTCTTTTTCGAGTTCTCCGAGGGAATATTCTTCCTCTTTTTCGGTTTGTGCGCGGTGGTGATGGAGTTCGTAAAGGCGGGGAAGGAGCATGTCGATGTTATCCGAAAGGCGGGTATCGACGAGGACCCCTTCGAGCCGGATCTCCATCTCGCCGATCACGTAGTTTTGGTATTTGCTCAAAAACAGTTCCAGCAGGGGGACATAGGCCGTTTTATCGCCGGGGAGCGACAGCAGAAATTCCCCCCCGCGATAACGGCAGATCGGGAGTCTGTCGAACCCTTTGGTTTCAAAAAAACGGTTCAGTTTCCCGATCGCATCGACGAGCGCGACATCGCCGTTTTTCGTTCCGTAGCGTTCGTTGATCGAGCGGAGGTTTTCGACGCTGATCATGATCAGTGTCCGGACCCCGTTGCGGTTTTTGCCGAACCGTTTAAAAAAATACTCGCTCGTGAACGTATGGGTCAGGGGATCGGTGATGTTTTCCCGGCTGCTCTGGTAAATCAGGTAGAGGATAAAATAGACGATAAAAACGAGCAGGGTTATGGAGATCAGAACGAACGACTCGAACATCGAGTCGGTCCACTGGTTCAGAAGACTAAAGAGGGTCGCCGCACTGAGCAAAAAGATGGGGAGACCCATCCGCAGCGCCAGGGCAAAACGGTGGGAACGCTCCTTTTTTTCGGTGTAGGTCATATATCCAGATGTTTCACATCTTTGGCGTGGGTCTCGATGTAGTTACGGCGCGGTTCGACATCGTCTCCCATAAAGAGGTTGAACGCTTCGCTGGCCGATTCGGCGTCGTCGATCGTGATCCGCAGCAGCACCCGGTTTTCCGGGGTCATCGTCGTCTCCCACAGCTGCTCGGGATTCATCTCCCCAAGCCCTTTGTAACGCTGGATGTAGGAGCCTTTCTTCGCGTAGTCGGTGATCTGGTTCAACAGTTCGAGCAGATCCCCCTCCAGCGGGAGGTTCCAGTCCTGAATCTTCTGGTAAACGTAGGTCGCTTCGGCAAAATGGGGAGAGGCGAACAGCTCATCGTTGATGATGAGCTCCTCCAGACCGCTGCCGGTCTGGACGAACAGGTGCATCTGCTCCTCGGTGATGCTTTTGCTGAGAATATTATTTCCCTTGGCGTTCAGGAACGCTTCGACCTTCCCGTACATTTCATTCATTCCCAACCCGATAACATCGGGGTTTTCGATGAAATAACGGATCAGATCGACCAGCGCGTAGCGCCGCTCGAGGGCATCGAGGGTGCTGCGGTAGTGATCGACCATTTTGAAGAAGCTGATCAGGTCGTTGGTGCCGATATTGTCGACTTCCAGCGCGGGAATCCCGTTTTCGATCAGAAACGCGTTCATGACGCGGTCGTCTTTGAAATAGATCTCTTTTTTCCCTTTCTGGTAGCGGTACAGCGGCGGCTGGGCCAGATAGAGGTAGCCGTTCTCGACGATCCTGGGGAGGTAGCGGAAGAAGAACGTCAGCAGCAGGGTCTGGATATGGCTTCCGTCGACGTCGGCGTCGGTCATGATGATGATCTTGTGGTAACGGAGTTTCTCTTCGTTGAACTCGTCGCCGATCCCGCACCCCAGCGCGGTGATCATGTTGGTGATCTCCTCGGATTTGAGGATTTTGTCGAGGCGCGCTTTTTCGACGTTGAGGATTTTACCCTTCAGCGGCAAAATTGCCTGGAAAACCCGGTCGCGTCCCTGTTTGGCCGAACCGCCCGCAGAATCTCCCTCGACGAGGTAGAGTTCACTGATGCTGGGGTCCTTGCTCTGGCAGTCGGCCAGTTTCCCCGGCAGCGTTCCGACCGTCATCGCGTCTTTGCGGCGGGTCAGTTCGCGCGCTTTTTTCGCCGCTTCGCGCCCGCGCGCCGCCATCAGCGCTTTCTGAACGATCGCTTTGGCCTGGATGGGGTTCTCTTCGAAATATTTGGTCAGTTTTTCATAGGTGACCTTCTGCACGAGGGGACGGACGTAGGTATTTCCCAGTTTCCCTTTGGTCTGCCCTTCGAACTGCGGTTCGGGAACCCGGACGGAGACGACGCAGATCAACCCTTCGGCGACGTCCTCGCCGCTGAGATTGACGTCTTTTTCCTTGGCGTTGCCGTTTTGCTTGTTGTAGTTGGAGATGACGCGCGTCAGCCCCGCACGGAAACCGGCTTCGTGGGTACCGCCGTTGGGGGTGTTGATGTTGTTGACGAACGTAAACGTTTTCTCGTCGTAGCTGTCGTTATACATCAGGGCGATGTCCATCTCGATATCCTCGATCCGCTCGCTGAAGGCAAACGGGGTGGCTACGACCTCTTTTTTGTTCACGTCGGAAACGAACTGGCTGATCCCCCCCTCGTAGTGGTAGGTGTTCTCCGCCCCGTTACGCTCGTCTTTGAAAATGATCGTGATGCGGGGATTCAGGTAGGCCAGTTCGCGGAACCGTTTGGCGAGGTAGTCGTAGTCGAAGATGACCGTTTCGGTAAAGATCGACGGATCGGGAGCAAATTCGATCGTGGTCCCTTTTTTACGGGTGGTTCCGGTGACGGCCAGCGGTTCCTGGGGGATACCGCATTTGAAATTCTGTTCGTGAATCTGACCTTCACGGTAAATCGTCATTTTCAGATCGCTCGAGAGGGCGTTGACGACCGAGACCCCGACCCCGTGCAGACCGCCCGAGACTTTATAGGTGTCCTTGTCGAATTTTCCCCCCGCGTGGAGAACGGTCAAAACGACGGTGGCCGCCGAAATTCCCTCGGTTGGGTGCATGTCGGTTGGAATCCCCCGCCCGTTGTCGCTGACGATCGCGGTCCCTTTTTTGGTGAGGGTGACGGAGATCGTATCACAGTGTCCTGCCATCGCTTCGTCGATCGAGTTGTCGACGACTTCGTAGATCAGGTGATGAAGACCCCGATGACCGGTATCCCCGATGTACATCCCCGGTCGTTTTCGGACTGCTTCGAGCCCTTTAAGGACTTTAATATTGCCGGCACCGTAGTTTTGTTCCATGTTTGCTCCCGCGATTGGCGTGTTAAATGGCTCTATTTTATCGCAGGTAAACTAAAAAGAAGGTTTTGCGGCGCAATGGAGAAATAAGTGCGGTTTACTGCACGCGGGCTTCCTGCCAAAGGCGAAGTGCCCTTCGGGTGAAACTCAGCGTTAGCGTAGCCGATGGGGACTTCGTTCCCTTCGGCGTGCAGAATCAGATAACGATCGGCATCACGATGGTTTTGAAGTTTTCTTCCCTGAGGACGAAAGGCTGGTTCGATTCGTTGGCTTCGAGGGTAAACTCGGCCGTATTGATCTGGGAGAGAAAATCGAGGATATAGCGGCTGTTGATCGCCAGGACAAACGGAGTGTCAAACCCGTTTTCGATTTCAACGGCCGTTTTGGCCTCGATGTTGTCGTCGCTGAGGCTTTCGAACAAAATTGCGTCTTTCTGGAAGGTCAGTTTGAGATCGTTCGAGATTGTCGTGATTTGCTTGATCGAGGTTACGATCGCGTTTTTGGGGAGAGTAATGACGCGATGGGCCTCTTTGGGGATGATCCGCGTGTAATCGGGAAATTTCCCGTTGATGAGTTTGGTATAAAACAGTGCGTCTTCGGATTTGATGATGAGATGGGTGTTGTCGTAGTAAATCTCGATATTCTGGGAAAAGAGCTTCTGTATCTCGATGATCGCTTTTTTGGGGACGATGATCGAGAGTTCATGGTCGTTCTGGCTTTCGATCTGAACGAGGGCCAGACGGCGGGTATCGGTCGAGACGAAATTGATCTGGTTGGATTTGATGTCGATCAGGGCTCCGTTGAGTTCGAACTTGGGATTGTTCGTATCGGCGGCAGGGGTGATTTTTTTGAGCGATTCGATGAGCATCTGGGAATTGATCGCGATGTTGGGTTTTCCCTCGGTAGAAGGAAAAGAGGGGAATTCGCTGCTTTTGTACGTCGGGAGTTTGAAGTTGGACCGTTTCTGACGGATATGGAGGGTATCGCGTTCGAGTTCCAGTTCAACTTTTTCGTCTTTGAGGATACGGATGATATCCAGGAGTTTTTTGCCGTTGGCGGTTACGGAACCGGGTTCTTCGACCTCTACGGAGTTGGTTTTCATCTCCAGACCGATTTCATAATCGGTTGCCTTGGCAAACAGGGTTCTTCCGTCGGTACTTAACAGAATATGGGAAGTGATCTGGGAAGTGTCTTTTTTTTCGAGAAACGGCTGAAGGTGAAGCAGGATGTTTTCCAAAACCGACTTGTCAACGGTAATTTTCATGCAAAGACTCCTTTTATATTTAACTCATCAATAGCTAGTAGTTAGTAATAAGGGGGTGTGAATGGGTGAATACCCTTTTCAAACCCCTATTCTACGGGGTAAACCGATGTGATCAAAAGACTTGCTTTCATTCACATCGATTCACATCTTGAATTATATCTTTTTTGAAAGGGGTTGACAAACCTTATCCGTTGTCCGTCGTCGTGGCCACTTTGTTGGAGAGCTCTTCGATCTTGATCCGGAAGTCCTCGTCGTTTTTCATCAGCTCCTGGATTTTCTTCATCGTATGGCTGACGGCGGTGTGATCTTTCATCCCGAAATACTGCGCCAGCTGGGGCATGGAATTGGGGGTGAGGGATCGGGAGAGGTAGATCGCGATGCGGCGGGCGTAGACGATGTTGGAGTTGCGGCTTTTGGAGCGGATTTCACTCGTTTTGACGTTGAGTTCCTTGGCAACGGTTTCCATAATCAGGTCGATCGTGATGTTGCTCCGTTTTTCGGCAAGCTGTTCTTTGAGGACGTTACGGGCGAATTCGATCGTGATGTCGACCCCCATCAGCTGCGAGTAGGCGTTGAGCTTCGAGAGGATCCCCTCGATTTCACGGGTGTTGTTCTCGATGATCGTGGCGACGTAGTTGATGACGTCGCGGTCGAGTT
>CAZBIR010000024.1:18480-23893 GCA_964491035.1 uncultured Sulfuricurvum sp. | reverse complement strand
AGAGGTGGGCGAACTGCACCATCCGCCCGGCGAACGTCGAGATGTCGTTGCCGACGTTCTGGGGGTCGTCGATGACCGCTTCGAGGCGCTTGAAGCTCCCGATACGCGATTTGTGGGGGTTGAGCTTCATCGGGATCAGGTATTTGGCCATCGCCGCGGCGCTTAGGATCGATTTGAGGAGCATCGTTTTCCCCCCGGCGTTGACCCCGGTGATGAGGAGGAGGTTCCCTTTGAACGAAATGCTGACCGGTTTGGGGTTGTGAAGCGCGGGGTGGGCAAACTCCTCGAGGACGATCGCGTCGTCGCCGCTGGGTTTGAGGATCGCGTAATCGTGGGCGCGGGCGAAGAGGACGCGGGCCTGGTAGTGATCATATCGGTCGAACTCCCGATCGATGAAAGCGATGAAAGGGACGAACCCCGCGAGCTTCGCCGAAAAACGCTTGGCGTATTCGTAGAGCTTGGCGTCGCGTTCCTGCAGGACGTAGCGCAGCTGCTCCTTGCTTTTGAGCACCGCATCGGGGGCGACGTAGAAATATCCCGCCCCGGTCCGCCCGACGACGGAGCCTTTGAGGACGTGGTTGAAGCCGCCGCGCACAAGGAGGCACTCCTCGTCGCCGACGTAGTGGATCTGGGTGTCGACGAGGTAGGAGGAGAGTTTCTGGGTGTGCAGCAGCCGTTTGATCGCGTCGTTGATTTCGGTTTTGATCCCCTTGATCCGCTGCGCGATTTTGTGCAGCTCCTCGTCGCGGCTTTCGATGAATTTCCCCTCGACGTCGAAATACTCGTCGATCTCCTCGAACCCTTCGGGAATTTGAATCGTCCCCATCCACTCCCCGATCAGGCCGCTGTAGCCCTGATTGCGCAAAAAGCGGAAATAACGGACGATCTTGAGCACTTCGACAACCTCCTCGAACCGCAGTACCCCCTGTTTTTTGAGGTGGTTGAGGATCGTCTCGAACGGAACGCTTTTGGGCGGGGCCTTGAACTCCAGCGCGTCGAGGGCCTCGATGTAGCGGAAATGACGTTCCTGATCTCCCGGCATCGCGATGTTCTGTTCACGAGAGAAGAAGTGCTCGAGCGCGCCGATGTGGGGGAGGAGGTCGAGTTTTCCGAAGAGTTCGGAAAGACTGTGGGAGAGGCGGCTCATTCGCACTCGCGGGCGTTATAGATCCGCTGGTAGTGGGGTGTCCCTTTGAGACCGATGAAGCTCTGGGTCCCGACGCTGTAGTCGAAATTCGACGCGTTCACTTTCACCCCGCCGCAGACGAGCGTCTGACCGCTGCGGTATTTCTGCTCAATCGCGATAACATGCTCACGTTCCCGATCCGCGGCGATGTTATAGGCAATCGCGGCAGCGACGGCGAGGGCTACGGTTCCGGAGATGATCGCTTTATGCTTGCCGCGAAGCTCTGTAAAGTAGTGCATCCACGCAAACAGGAGTGCGACGATTCCAAACCAGAGCAGATATCCCATGACTTACTTTGTCCCCCGGAGCTGATAGGTGAGATCCCCCGCGCCGAAACCGACGATGAGCCCTTTATCAAACGTTCTGACCGTCTCGTCTCCGATGAGCGCTTCGATCGTATCCCCCTTGCGGTGGAGCTTATCGCACATGAGCGGGTTGTACCGCGCGAACCGTCCTTCGAAATCGATCGCTCTTGGCTCTTCGCTCGCCGCCCACACGGGGAGGATGACGAGGTCGTCGCACCCTTCGAAACACTCTACGAACGCGTCGAGGTTGTCGATTGTTCTGGAATACTTGTGCGGCTGCCAGATCGCGATGATACGGTCAAACCCTTTGAGCGACGCGTAGGTCTTGAGCGACGCCATCGTCGCTTTGATCTCGGTGGGGTGGTGGGCGTAGTCGTCGATGATGACCCGCTCGGTCCCTTTGAAAATGACGTCGAACCGTTTTTTGATCCCTTTGAAATGGAGCAGGTTGGCCCGGATCGCGGCGATACTCATCGTCTGGGCCGCCGCGAGGATCGCGAGAGACGCGTCCATCGCGATGTGTTCGCCGAATCCCCACACCTCGAACTCTCCGAGGTTTTTGAGGGTGAAGCGGGTATAGGGCTCATCATCGATGAGGATATAGGTGATGTTGGTGATGTCCTGGCTCGGATAGAGACGGATCGCATCGCATTCGAGCGTCGCCATGAACGGATCTTCGGCGTTGATGACCCGCACGGGGGCCATCTCGACGAAACGGCGGTAGGCGTTGTGGAACTCGTCGATGTTGTAGTTGTAGTACTCCATGTGCTCGGGCTCGGCGTTGGTGACGATCGAGCAGTAGGGGTTGGAATTCAAAAAGCTGCCGTCGGATTCGTCGGCTTCGAAGAGCATGACGTCGGTGCTCCCGTCGTAGCGGACGTTGGAGCTGAAATCTTTCGACTCGGCGCCGATGATCGCGCTGCCGCTCATGATCGAAGCGAGGATTGCCGTCGTCGTACTCTTGCCGTGCGCGCCGCAGACGGCGTAGACTTTTTTCTCTTTGAGGATCCGCAGCAGCGCGTCGCGGCGGTGAAGTACCTCGATCCCTCTGCGGTGGGCCTCGACGATCTCGGAGTTGGTCGGCTTGATGATCGCCGAATGGATGACGAGGTCGCACCCCTGAGGGATGTTGGCCGCATCGTGCCCGATGTGGACGGTGATCCCGCGGTCGATAAGGCGCTGCGTGATATGGGTCGCTTTCATGTCCGAACCGCTCACCTCGTGGCCGCTGAAACGCATGTATTTGGCCAGTCCCGAAATGCCGATCCCGCCGATACCGATAAAGTGGATTTTCATGCGCCGATCTCCTTTTTGAAAAAACTGATATAAAATTTTCCGCCGTTCTGGGTGGCTTCCATATCGACGTACTGCTCGATAAAATCGTCAAACGGGATCTGCGCGTCGCACGCGGCACGGTGAATTTTCATCGCTTCGGAAAACGGCTCGTCGTTGCTGATGCCGCCGAGTACTTCGAACAGCGCGCTCGCGTCGTGCGCGCTTCCGGCGCTGTAATGCTCGATCGCGTATTCGTAGAGGGCGCGAAGCGTCGCGAAATCCTGCACCTGGCTCATGTCGAGCTTTTCAAGGTTTTCGAGGGCATTGGTGAGACGCTCGAGGGCGAGGTCGAGGATGTTGGCATAGTAGGCCATCAGGGTGTCTTCGTCAAATTTCTCGTGCGCCTGCGATTCGAGGACGTAGAGCGAGGCGATATCCCCCTCGCTTTGAGCCTGATAGATTTTGTCTTTGAGTTCTTTCATTGCAATGCCTCCTTCAGGCGTTCAAGTGCGTGGATCGTCCGTCCCGTCTCTTCGACGAGGGCGATGCGGATATACCCTTTGCCGGGGTTTTCCCCTTTGGCGTCTTCGCGCGCCAGAAATTCTCCGGGGAGTACCTTGACATTGTAGTCACGGTAGAGACGCCGGGTGAATTCGAGGGGCTCGTCCACTTTCAGCCACAGGTAGAAGGTCGCATCGGACGTGCCGATCCCCAAAATCTCCTGTGCCGCCTTGAAATTCTCGGTATACACGTCGCGGGCCCGTTCGACGTGCACCTCATCGGCCCACGCCATCGCCGCCGCCATCTGAAGCGGCAGCGGCGACGCGCATCCGACGTAGGTGCGGTACTGCGCATATCCTTTGAGGATTTCGGCGTCTCCGGCGATGAATCCGCTGCGCAGCCCCGGCGCGGAAGAGCGCTTGGAGATCGAGTTGATCACGAGGACGTTTTTGAACGAGGTATTGCCGACGTGGATCGAGGCTTCAAGGAGCGAGGGGACTTTTTCCCCCGTGTAAATCTCGCTGTAGCACTCGTCGTTGATGAGGCAGAAGTCATGTTTGAGGGCGAGTTTCACCCATTCTCCCAGTTCTTCGAGGCTGAGCACCGATGCGGTGGGGTTGTTGGGGAAATTGAGGATCACGAGGTCGCATTCGGCGAGCTCCGCTTCGTTCACGACCGGCTTGAAGCCGTTGGCTTCGGTCAGGTTCAGATGGATGACCCGTGCGCGCGACGCGATCGCAGCCCCTTCGTAGATCTGGTAAAACGGATTGGTATAGGCCATCACCGGCTCTTGTTTGTCGAAGAGGAAATACTGCGGAAAGTTGAACAGCACTTCGCGGGTCCCGAACGCGCTGACGAGCTGATCGGGTGCGAGGGTGACGCCGAAACGGCGTTCGACAAAGCCGCGCATCGCGTTGTTCAGTTCCGCTTCCCCGGCGGTTTTGGGGTAATAACGGAGTTTTTCGGAGTGCTTGGCGAGCGATTTTTGGATAAACGCCGGGGTTTCGAACTGCGGCTCCCCGATCGTGAGGACGATCGGCGAATAGGCCGGATTGGGGGTGATCCCGGAGAGAAGGGTGTTCAGTTTTTCAAACGGATACGGTTCAAAATGCAAGGGTCGGTCTTTGTAATGGAATTTAAGTGCTTTAATTATAGCGGGTTAATACCTTACAACCTCTTTTTTCGATGAGGGCATCCCCTCTTCCGTGCCGTCCACCATCCGTTCAAACGCCTTGAGGTCATGCTTGCTCACGACCATGTAACGACCCAGCGCCATCGGGTTGTCCTGCGAGGAGGCGTGCTTGCGATCGATCGTAAATGCCATCGCATACCCCGCTTTTTTGGCATCGACCAGGAGTGCGTCGTCGTAAATCCCGAATACCCATGCGAGATATTTAATCTCATGTCCCGTTTTTTCCTGAAGTTTTTTCTTCGATCCGTTCAACTGTTTATCGACCGATTTCGCGTACGCTTCGGCTGAGAGTGTTTTCTTCTCTTTTTTGAAATTGGGGTGCCAGTAGGTGTGGGACTCGACGCGAAACAGCTTTGTCGCTTCCAGCTCCCGCAGCTGCTCCCAGCTCATCGCGTACGTGGCGTTGGAGATCGCGCTGGGGTAGATGAAGAGGGTCACGGGGATTTGGTACCGTTTCACGATCGGCGCCATGTCGCTGTAAACGCTTTTGTGACCGTCGTCGACGGTGATGACGACGGGCTTGGCGGGGATCGATCTGATTTTTCCCTGGAGGTATTGCGCGGCCGTGTCGAGGGGGATCACCGTGTAACCGTGCGATTTGAGCCACGCCATCTGTTCCGCGAAGGCGGAGTTTTTGATCATCATCGAATCGGTTGCCTCGGCGCCGAAGCGGTGGTAGCACAGAACGGGGATTTTTTTCTCGGCTCCCGAAGCTGAAGCCATCAGGAGAAAAACAAACAAGATCAGGAAACGAAACATTAACGGGGACCTTTTGGACTGAAATTGGGGGATTATAGCGCAGAGATATTAACATTATTAACACTTCGGCCTTGACTTTACGGCAATTGCAGCTTAGAATGCGGCTATTAGTTGAATATGCAACTAAATTTATTCCACGGAGAATCCGATGAACCGATGCGAATGCCCGATCGACGAATCATTGGGATGCTTGAC
>CAZBIR010000024.1:6760-18380 GCA_964491035.1 uncultured Sulfuricurvum sp. | reverse complement strand
GCCAATGCGGCCATCCACCGCGACATCGACCCCGCCGATCTGGCCACAACGCTGCGCGTTCTTAAAACCATGTGCCACACCCTCCACTACCCTACAAAGGAATCCGAATGAAACGCCTCAGCGCCCTCACCCTCTCCGTCGCCGCCATCCTCGTGATCGGCGGCTGCGAACGTCCCAAAGCCGCCGGTATGGAAAAGAAGCCCGAAGGGCCCGTCCCCGTCACGACGACAACCGTCCGGACCGGAAACTTCCCCGCCATCCTCGAAGCGACGGGACAGACGGAAGCGTATAACACCGTCCAGATCTACGCCCGCGTCAACGGCTACCTCGCCAAACGCCACTACGCCGAAGGCTCGTTCGTGACCAAGGGGAGCCCCCTCTTCACGATCGATCCGAGCGATCTGAAAAATGCTCTCGCCCAGGCCCAGGCGGCCTACGACCTCGCCCAGGCCAACCACACCAACGCCAAAGCGGTTCTCGCCCGGGTCACCCCCCTTGCCGCGGCCAACGCCGCGAGCGCGCAGGAACTCGACACCGCCACCGCCAGCGAACGCAACACCGCCGCGGCGGTATCGGCGGCCAAAGCAACGCTCGAACAGGCCAAACTGAATCTCAGCTACACGACCATCAAAGCTCCCCTCAGCGGGTTCGCGGACAAAAGCAGAGTGGACGTCGGCACCTACGTCGCCGCGGGAGCCAACGGGCTGCTCACGACGATGTACCAAAACGACCCGATCTACGTCAATTTCACCTTTAGCGAAAACGAGCGCCTCGCGCGCCAGAACGCGATTGCTTCGGGTAAACTGCTCCCGCCCAAAAACGGAAAATACGAAATCGAACTGATTCTCGGTGACGGGCAAACCCTCGCACGCACGGGAACCATCGACTTCATCTCCCCGTTTATCGATCCGACGACGGGTAACATCATGTACCGTGCCGTGCTGGATAACCGCGACGGCAAACTCCTCCCCGGACAGTTCGTAAAGGTCAATGTCAAAGGGATGGAGTGGAAAGAGGTGGCCTACCTCCCCCAAAAAACGGTCCTGACAGGTGAAAAAGGGAAATTCGTCTACGTCGTCGAGGCCAACAACACGGTCACACCGCGCCCGGTTACCGTCGGTACATGGGTCGGGGAGAATATCATCATCGAAAACGGCCTCTCCGGCAATGAAAAAATCGCCGCCGATTCGCTTCCCAAACTCAAACCGGGTGCCCAAGTCATTCCGGGCGGACAATAACGATGTTTTCCAAGTATTTCATTAACCGCCCCGTCCTCTCCATCGTTATCGGGATCATGATCATGCTGCTGGGGTTTGCGGCGATCAAAACGCTCCCGATCTCGCAGCTCCCCAACCTCACCCCGCCGACCGTCGTCGTCACCGCCAAATACCCCGGGGCCGATGCCAAGACGATCGCCGACAACATCCTCACCCCCCTCGAATCGCAGATTGCGGGGGCTGATGGCCTCATGTACATGTCGTCCAAAGCGGCCGCATTGCCCGGCACGGCCAGCATCACGTGCACGTTCAACATCGGGGTCAACCAGGATATGGCCGCCGTCGATATCCAAAACCGGATCAACTCGGTCCTCGCCCAGCTGCCGCAAACAACGCGCGACCTGGGGGTCACCGTCGAGAAAAAAACCTCGGACATCCTCCTCATCGTCGCAATCACCTCTCCCGATGGGAGTTACGACGCGACGCAGATCAGCAACTACATCTCCTCCAATCTCCTCGATGAGATCAAAAAAATCCCCGGCGCGGGACGGAGCCAGATTTTCGGGCAGCGCGACTACGCGATGCGGATCTGGCTCAACCCCGACAAGATGGCTTCGCTCGGGGTAAGCAGCAACGAAATCGCCGCCGCCATCCGCGACCAGAACCTCCAGGTCTCCCCCGGACGCCTCGGACAGGGCCCGACCGAGAACGAGCAGATGTGGACGATGCAGCTCACCTCCAAAGGACGCTTTTCGAGCGCCGAAGAGTTCGCCTCCATCATCATCCGGGCCAAAAACGACGGCTCGATGATCCGGCTGAGAGACGTTGCCAGAGTCGAACTGGGAAGTGCCAACTACGAGTTCTTCGGACGGGTCAACGGCCGTCCGGCCGCGATGATCGGGATTTTCGCCGATACCAACGCCAATGCCCTCGACACCTCCGCCGCCGTCGAGGCCAAGATGGAAAAACTGGCCAAAAAATTCCCCGCCGGCATCACCTATGACATCCCCTACAACACGACCGATTTCGTCGAGATTTCGATCAAAGAGGTGGTCAAAACCCTGATCGAGGGGATCATTCTCGTCAGCCTCGTCATCTACCTCTTTTTGCAAAGCACCCGCGCCGCGCTGATCCCGATCCTCTCGATCCCGATCTCGCTGACGGGGGCTTTTATCGGGATGTACCTGCTGGGGTACTCGATCAACACCCTCACCCTCTTCGGCCTCGTCCTCGCGATCGGGATCGTCGTCGATGATGCGATCGTCGTCGTCGAGAACATGGAGCGGATACTCCAGACCGAGAAACTCCCGCCGCGCGAAGCGGCGATCAAGGCGATGATGCAGATCTCCGGTCCCGTCATCGCGATCGTTCTGGTCATGTGTGCCGTCTTTATCCCTGCCACGTTCATGGGGGGAATGACCGGGCAGCTCTACAAACAGTTCGCCGCCACGATCGCGATTTCGGTCGTTTTCTCCGGTTTCATGGCTCTCACCTTCGCCCCAGCGATCGGGGCGATGATCCTAAGACACCATGACAAAGAACCCAACGCCTTCTTCCGCTGGTTCAACCGCGCGTTCGGCCGCATGACCGACAACTACGTCCGCCGCTCGATGTTCATGATCCGAAAAGCGGCGATTTTCGGGGTTATCTATCTCTCGACGTACGGCTTCATCGCCTATTTCCACAAGACCCTTCCGACCGCTTTTTTGCCGATGGAGGATCAGGGATTCTTCATCACGAGCATCAACCTCCCCGAAGGTGCAACCGCGAGCCGTACCCTCGAGGTGGTCAAAGAGGTCGAAAAAATCCTCGCCGAACAAGAAGGGATCTACAAGTACACCGCCATCACGGGGCTTAACATCCTCACCTTCTCGCAAGAGCCGAACTCGGCGGCCGTTTTCACCCGGCTCAAACCGTGGGAAGATCGGACGACCCAGGAACTCAAGATCTTCGGTATCCTCGATTCGATCAACCCCAAATACGGCCAGATTCGGGAGGCCAAAGTATTCGCGATGCCCCCTCCCCCGATCCGGGGAATGGGGCCTTCGGACATGTTCAGCGTCCGGATTCTCCAGCCCGGGGACAATAATTTCGAACGCCATGCCGCCACCACGAACGAGTTTGTCGCCGCACTGCGCAACGAGCCGAGCATCAAAAACCCTTTCACGACGATGAACGTCAACACGCCGACCCTCACCGTCGAAGTGGACCGGGAAAAAGCCAAATCGCTGGGGCTCTCCATCAGCGAGGTTTACCAGACCCTGCAGGGGACGATCGGCGCCATGTACGTCAACCAGTTCGACAAAAACGGCAAGACCTACTGGGTGCAAATGCAATCGGATGCCCCCTACCGTACCAAACCCGAAGACATCGGCCGCGCCTGGGTCCGCTCCTCGAGCGGATTTCTCGTCCCCCTCTCCTCGGTCGTAACGGTGAAAATGACGAGCGCCCCCTCCTCGATCGAGCATTTCAACGGGGTACTCAGTACGACGATCATGGGTTCCCCCGCGCCGGGGTACAGTTCGGGCGATATCATCCGGACCATCGAGAGTGCCGCCGAAGCGCATCTCCCGCTCAACGCGACGTTTGACTGGGAAGGGCTCTACCTGCAGGAAAAAATGGTCGGCGCAAAAGCCTTTTTCATCCTCGGCTTCGCCCTTATCATGGTTTACCTGATCCTCGCCGCCCTGTACGAACGCTGGACCCTCCCCGTCTCGATCATGCTGGCAGTCCCCTATGGGATCATGGGGGCCTACGCCGTCGTATGGCTCATCCCGTGGCTCAACAACAACGTCTTTTTCCAGATCGGTCTGCTCACCCTCATCGCCCTTTCGGCGAAAAACGCGATCCTCGTCGTCGAATTCGCCGAAGAACAGCGCCAGATGGGCAAAAGCATCTACGATGCGACGATGGAGGCGGCACGCCTGCGTTACCGCCCGATGATGATGACCTCGTTTGCCTTCCTCGCCGGGATGCTCCCCCTCATTTTCAGCTCAGGGGCCGGGGCGGCGGGACGTTTCTCGATCGGGGTCGCGATGTTCGGAGGGATGATGGCCGCAACGTTCATCGAGCGTTACTTCATCCCCTACCTCTATTACTGGGTCGCTACGGCCCAGGAAAAATTCGCCGCACGCAAGGGGGCAACCCATGAATAATCGTCTCATTTTCGGTACACTCGCCGCGACACTGCTGCTGGGGGGATGTGCGATCGGTCCCGATTACACCCGGCCCGAGGCTCCGAAGAACGAAACGTTCCGTGACGCCAACGGCTCCGCACCCCTAGATGCGCAGTGGTGGAAAGGGTACAACGATCCTCTCCTCTCCCGTGCGATCGAAGAGGCGCTCCGTTCCAATTACGATCTCAAATCGGCACAGAGCAAAGTCGACGCGTTGCTGGGGAAATTCGATCAGGCCAAATCGTACCTCTATCCCCAGATCAACGGGGGCGGTTCGCTGACCCGAAAAGGGACTGAAAACGTCACCTCCACCAACCAGCCAAACCTGCGCGAGGGGATCACCTCTACCTACGCCGCATCACTCTCGCTGGCCAGCTACGAAATCGACCTGTTCGGCAAAGTACGGCGGGCCAACGAAGCGGCGCGCGCGCTGCTCCTCTCAAGCGACTACGCCCGCGAAAGCGTCCGCCTCTCGGTAGCCGCCGGTGTCGCGGCTTCCTACATCAAACTCTCCTCGATCCAAAGCCAGATAGAACTGGCGCGGGAAAATCTGAAAACCAGCCGCGAGATACTGGAAATGACCGACATCCGGTACCGCCACGGCGCGATCGATCAGAGCGTCTATTACCGGGCCGAATCGGAATACGCTTCGGCACAGGCCACCCTCTCGCAGCTGGAAGCGTCCAAAAGGGGTGAAGAGTCGCTCTACAATCAGCTCCTCTCGCGCCATCCCCGGAGCGTGGAAACCTCGCCGCTCGAAACCATCGCGATCCCTCCACTCCCCGAGGCGCTCCCCAGCACCGTGCTGACCCGCCGCCCCGACATCGCCGCCGCCGAACAGAACCTGATCGCCGCGAACGCGCAGATCGGGATCGCACGGGCCGCCTATTTTCCCAGCATCCGTCTCACCGGGATGCTCGGGATTCAAAGCAGCGATCTGAGCGATTTCGTCTCCAACCCGACACGGCTGTGGGAACTGGTCCCCTCGATCACCGTCCCCATCTTCAGCGCCGGACGGATCAGCGGAGAGATCAAAAGCGCCGAGGCCGAGCACGAGGTTAGCCTGGCCGCTTACCAAAAAGCGATCCTGGCGGCCTTCAATGACACCGATAACGCACTGGGACAGCACGCCTCGGCCGCCGATCAGATGCGCTACCAGCAGGAGCGCGCGCAAGCGATCCAAAAAGCGCTCGAACATGCGAAACTTCGCTACCGTGTGGGAAGCATCAGTTATACCGACATGCTCAGCGTCCAACAGCAATGGCTTGCCGCACAGCAGGCTTACCTGATCGCACGCCAAAATACCCTCAGCGCCAGCGTCGGCCTCTACAAGGCACTCGGGGGAGGATGGGACGCCGGCACTTCCATTCCCGAGCCCGATTATCTTCCCGCCGGCCGGTGATGTTAACATCCGGTTAACATTTCCCGGGGGTTTACCCCCGGTTCCCTTTCCCCCGCTTCATTAGAAAATGCCCCCTAAAAGACAACAAAAAGTAAATACCCCCAAAAAAGAGGTTTTAATTTCTTCCGGAAAGCGAATTTTGTTACCGTTCTAACCGTTTTCAAAGCCGGTTTGAGAAATTTGTGATACCCTGCAAAGCCCTGAAATAGGGAGTTTGATAAAAATTTTCAAAAAAAATGCAAAAACCTCTTGACAAGAGTGGGGGAAGTAGTGATATACTTCCGCCATCAATCTTTAAGGAGCCTTACCATGTTGAAAGTTATTTCTGCTTTGTTGCTTGCTGCTATGTTCATCGGATGCAGCGAATCTGCTACTACTGAAGCTGCACCTGCTACTGAAGAAGCTGCTGCACCAGTTGCTGAAGAAGCTGCTGCACCAGTTGCTGAAGAAGCTGCTGCTACTGACGCTGCTGCTGAAGCTGCACCTGCTGCTGACGCTGCTGCTGAAGCTGCACCTGCTGCTGAAGCTGCACCTGCTGCTGAAGCTAAATAAGTTTAGCTTTACCGCAGGTTTCGCACTTCGGTGCGAAACTCCCTCCTCTTTTTTTTCTTCAATCTCCCTTCAACCTATAAATCGTAAAATATCCTAATCTATTTTAGGAGTGCACCCATGAAATACCTTTTACCCGTCTTAGTGTCGGCATTGTTGATCGGCTGCGGTGATTCGGCGCCAACGCAACCGGAGGCCCAGGCTCCCAGCGAAACACCCGCCCCCGCAGATACCGCCGTCCCCTCAACCGTACCGGCGGCACCGGAAGAGGCTTCCGCCCCCGAAACGGCGCCCGCAGTGACACCCGCTCCCCAGAGCGCCGTACCCGAACCGGCCGCCGCACCGGCCGCAGTGGCCCCCAAAGCTGCGGCAGCCCCCTCTGCCGGTGTTGACGGAAGTGCCCTCTTCACCCAGAAATGTGCGTCATGCCACGGTATGAAAGCGGAAAAACCGGCGCTCGGAAAATCACAGGTGATTGCCGGATGGAGCGTCCAGCAGACCAAAGAAGCCCTCAAGGGGTATCAGGCCGGCACGTACGGCAAGGAGATGAAAGCACTGATGCAGGGGCAGGCCAAAGCGTTGGATGACGCAGCCATCGATGCTCTGGCCAAACACATCTCGGGGCTCTAAGCCCGCGGGAAAGTCTCCTCTACCCTTCGCATCCGGGTAACGCAAATTTTTGCGTTACCAGCTCCCCTTCCGCGTTAAAAAAGAGATAATAAAGATAATCTTTCCGGACACTGAGCCCCGCCAGGTACCGGAGGGCCAGATTGGCCTGAAGCGAAGCGATGTGCATTACGATCGGTGCGGCAATCCCCGCCGGGGTCTTCTGGGTGATTTTAAACAGCTCGTTGAACGACGCCGCTTCAAAGAAGCACACCTGCCCGTTGAACGCCTCTACCGATCCGTAAATCCACGGCAACCCTTTGGCCTTGGCATAGCTGTTGATGGCGCCGCGGGAAGGGAGGTTATCGGTGGCATCGATGATCAGGTCCACCTCGATGTTTTTCTCGATAAATTCCTCGAATCGGCACATATGCGGTATCGCCCTGACGTAGGGACACCGTTCTTCGATCAGGGATGCGGCGATCTGCGCTTTGAACTTCCCCTCGTCACCCATTTTGAAGGCGATCTGGCGATGGATGTTGTGCAGACTGACGGTATCGAAATCGATCATGTGGATCTCGCCGATCCCCGAGGCTCCCAGGGCAAAGGCAAGCGACGAGCCAAGCCCCCCGCTCCCGATCACGGCCACCCGCTTGGCCTGCAATCCGCGCTGGGTCTCTTCCCCCCACAACTGTACCTGTCGATGAAAATAGTGCATCATCTCGTCTTCCTCCCGGAGTAATAGCGCATACTCTACCATCGCTTGCGTTAAAAACGCGTCAAACGCGAGGAATCGGCTCGGGAATCAGTGCGAGAGATTTCGCCGCCGCAGCGCCTCTTTGAATCCCCACCCTTTGCGCGACTCGGTGATCGCCTTGCGGTCCAGATCGACGATGAGCAGTTCCTCGGTATTCCCCAGGTCGGCTTCAATCTCCCCGTCGGGGGAAATGACCATCGAGTCGCCGTAAAATTTCCAGGCGTGTTTTTCGTCGAAATATTCGCCGATCCGGTTGGCCCGCAGAATATAGCAGTTGTGGGTAAACGCGCGGGTTTTGAGCAGTTCGCGCCACCGGTTGTGAGACTCGAACGTCGAGGCGCTGGGGATCAGGACGGCATCGACGTTTTTGGCGTCTACCGCACTCCACATGGGGTCAAAATGGGTTTCGAAGCCCCCCATAACGGCAAATTTGAACCCTTCCACGGCAAAAATCATCGGGGGTTTGATGGGCTCGATTGGATTGGCAAAAAATTTCTCTTCGTTCCAGTGGGGATAGTTGATCAGAAACTGCTGCGGATAGTAGGTTACGCTGCGGGGGCTGACCTTGACGATCATCTTCGTGCACTCTTTTTTCCTGACCGTGACGATGGGGGCCACAAACACCAGGTCGTATTTTTCCGCAAGGGCCTTGAGGGTCTCGATCTGGTGGGCGCTTTGTTCGCCGATCATCGATACCGGGGTATGGACGAGCTCCTTGAAAAAGGGGTTCAGGAGATATTCACCCATCAAGACGAGTTTGACCCCTTTTTGGTGGGCAACGCGGGCGTAATTGTCAAGTCTTGGGTTTCCCATCCCGATGGAGGGGAGCTGTAAAAGGGCAATGCGCATCATACTTCCTGGTTTTTGATGATCTGGATCTGGAGCTCGGCTTCTTCGAGCATCTTTTCGGCACGCTGAAGTTCTTTCATCCCCTCCTCGTACGCCCGGATGCTTTCGTTCATCGGCAACGAGGGATCCATCAGTTTTTCCAGGATCTCCCTAGCCCTGGCGATTTTCGTTTCGAAATTTTCTTCCTCGCTCATAGCGCCTCCCTCACATAGGTATCGATTTTATCGATTTCGACCAGAAACGCATCGTGGCCGTAGTCACTTTGGACGGCGAAATAGTCGACGTTGGTTTTCCCCTGCGATTTCATCGCGGTATAGATGCTCTCCATCTCGTCCGGGAGGAAAAGGAGATCCTTTTCAAAACTCACCAGGTAGAGCTCGGCATTGATCTTGGCCAGGGCCTCCTCCATCGAATCGAACCCCCGCGAGAGATCGTAGATGTTGATCGCCTTGGTGATATAGAGGTACGAGAGGGGATCGAACCATTTGGTAAAATTGTAGCCGTTGTATTCGAGGTACGACTCGATCTGGAACTTTCCGAAGAGTTCGAACAGTCCGTCGTTGCGGCGGTATTCACGCCCGAATTTTTTCGTCATCGACTGGTGGGACAAAAAGCTGATGTGCCCCGCCATCCGGCCGATCGCCATCCCCGAAAGACCGTTTTCCCGGATCGATTCGGGATCGTAATAACCGTTTTTGAAATCGGGGTCTTTGAGGATCGCTTCCTGGGCCACCTTGTTAAAGGCGATCGCCCAGGGCTGCGTTGCGGCGGTCGTCGCCATCGCTATGATTTTTTTGGCAAAGTTGGGGAAAAAGACGCCGAACGCGAGCGCCTGCATCCCCCCCATCGATCCCCCGATGATCGCGTGGACCTGGTGAATCCCAAGACGGTCGAACAAAATCCGCTGCGCCTTGACCATGTCGAGGATCGTGATGACGGGAAACTTGTAACGGTAGGGTTCGGTATAGGGGTATCGGGGCGACATGGGGCCCGTGGAGCCGAAACAGCTGCCGATGACGTTGGTGCAGATCACGAAAAAACGGTCGGTGTCGACCGCTTTTCCCGGACCTATCAGACCGTCCCACCAGCCCGCTTTGTTGTCCCCCTCGTAGGTACCGGCCGCATGATGCGATCCGGTGAGGGCATGGGTGACCACGACCACGTTGTCCTTTGCCTCGTTCAGTACGCCGTACGTCTCGTAGACGATGTCGTAGGGTTCGAGAATCCGCCCGCTCTCCAGGTAAAGAGGGTTGGTAAAGTGCTCCGTGTGGGTCTGCAGGTTTAACATAAGTTCCTTACGCGTCCAGCGCCGCTCTGAGGTCGTTGATCAGGTCCTGCGCCGCTTCAAGCCCGATGCTGAGGCGAATCAGCCCGGAGGGGACGCCGCATGCGGCCAATTCCGATTCGGAGAGCTGCTGGTGCGTCGTCGATGCGGGATGGGTGATGATCGATTTCGAATCGCCGATGTTAACGACGAGGGAAAAAAGATTCGTCGCGTCGACGATCTTTTTGGCCTCCTCGAAACTCTCCACCTCGAAACTGAGCAGCCCGCTCGCCAAGCCTCCGTCAAAATAGCGCTGCGCATTGGCGTAGTTGGCGTTGCTGGAGAGGCCCGGGTAGTTGACCTTTTTCACTTTCGGGTGAGCTTCGAGGAACTCCGCCACTACCTGCGCGTTGCGGGAGTGCTCGCGCATCCGCAGGGCGAGGGTCTCGATCCCCTGGATAAAAAGCCACGAGTTAAACGGCGATACGACCGCCCCCAGATCGCGCAGCAAGGAGAGGCGGGCGCGCAGCGTAAAGAGTGGAAGCGGCACGTCGACGTAAACGAGACCGTGGTAGCTCTCATCGGGCTCGTTGAACTGCGGATAGCGGGCGTTTCCTTTGATCAGGTCCGCAAGGCCGTGGCGCTCGACCATGATCCCGCCGATCGCTAGCCCCTGCCCCGTCGTATATTTGCTGGCACTGTGAACGACAACGTCGACCCCATGCTCCAGCGGACGGCACAGAACCGGGGTCGCGACGGTATTGTCGACGATCGTGAGGATCCCGTGCTTTTTGGCGATGGCCGTGATCGAAGCGATATCGGCAACGTCGATGCTCGGATTGGTGAGGGTTTCGAAAAAGATCGCCTTGGTTTTGTCATCGACAAGCGCTTCGATCTCATCAGGATTATGGACGTTGAAAAACCGTGCCTGGATGCCGAAGCGCTTGAGGGTGTGGGCCGCCTGCGTCAGGGTCCCGCCATAGAGCTGCTTGGCGCAAACGATGTTGTCCCCCGCTTCGGCGGCGTTGGCGATCGCATAAAAGATCGCCGCCATTCCGCTCGACGCAGCCAGTCCGGCCGCCCCCCCTTCCAGTGCGGCAAACCGCTTTTCGAACACGTCGGTGGTCGGGTTGTTCAGGCGGGTATAGATGTTCCCCAGCTCCTTGAGGGCAAAGAGGTTCGCCGCGTGTTCGACGTCACGAAATTCGTAAGCCGTCGTCTGGTAGATGGGGACCGCCATCGTACTTTGGGTATCCTTGTCGTACCCGGCGTGGAGGGCATCGGTTTGGAGTTGCATATTCATCCTTTAGATTTTTGCTGCAATTGTATCGTCATCCCGTCGCTTTTCCCATGCTTTCCCACCGGTTTAATTGCCATTAAACCGATAGGATTTACTTATACATGGTAATTCGGCGCTTCCTGCGTAATGATGACGTCGTGAACGTGCGACTCTTTGAGCCCGGCGCTGGTGATCTCGACGAATTCGGCTTTTTCCCAGAACATCGGGATGCTCTCGCTTCCGCAGTATCCCATCGACGAGCGCAGACCGCCCATCATCTGGTGAACCACCGCCGCGATCGTGCCGCGGTAGGGGACGCGCCCCTCGATCCCCTCGGGGACGAGCTTGTCCGCCGCAGTCCCCTCCTGGAAGTAACGGTCGGTCGAGCCTTTCGTCATCGCCCCGATGGAGCCCATACCGCGGTACGCCTTGTACTGGCGCCCCTGGTACATGATGGTATCGCCGGGTGATTCTTCCGTTCCGGCCAAAAGCGATCCGGCCATGATGACGCTCGCCCCGAC
>CAZBIR010000024.1:0-6660 GCA_964491035.1 uncultured Sulfuricurvum sp. | reverse complement strand
ATGATGTCGACGACCATCTCTTTTTTGATTTCTTTGACGGTGTCGATGATCCCTTTGGAGTGGCCGTGCGCCGAATCCAGGACGAGTACGTCGACTCCGGCGTTGACCAGGGCGCGGGCGCGGTCCAGCTGCCCTACCCCGATCGCCGCACCGACGCGAAGGCGGCCAAAGTCGTCTTTGTTGGCGTGGGGGTACTCGATCCGTTTTTTGATATCTTTGATCGTGATCAGCCCTTTGAGGCACCCTTCATCATCGATGATGGGGAGCTTCTCGATCTTGTTTTTGTGCATGATCTGCTCGGCCTCTTCGAGGGTAATCCCCGCTTTCGCGGTCACGAGAGGCATCGGGGTCATGACCATGTGGGCCTGTTTTTTGAGGTCTTTCTCAAAACGCATGTCACGGTTGGTCAAAATCCCCAGCAGTTTGTTGTGGGCATCTACGACAGGAACGCCGGAGATTTTAAATTCGCTCATCAGCTGCTCGGCTTCGGCGAGCGTCGCGTCGGGGAGGACGTAGATCGGATCGATGATGATGCCGCTTTCGGATTTTTTGACCTTTTTGACCTGTCTGACCTGTGTCTCGATGTCCATGTTCTTGTGAATGATCCCGATCCCCCCAAGGTGCGCCATCGCAATGGCAGCACGGTATTCGGTCACCGTATCCATCGCCGCGGAGACCATCGGGATGTTGAGGGGGATGTTGCGGGTCAGCATCGTCTTCAAACTCACCTCTTTGGGGAGAACCTCGGAGTATTTCGGGATGAGCAGGACATCTTCAAAAGTGAGGGCACGTTTACGAATATTCATGGGTTTTATCCTTTGAGTTGAGTTTCGAGGCTGAGAGCCCCGTTAAATAGGGTTTGCTCCGCGTACGGAGCGGCTATGAGCTGAAGCCCTACGGGCATGCCGTTGGGAGCCGTATCGACCGGAAGCGAAAGGGCCGGGAGCCCCGCGAGGTTGACCGAAATCGTGTAAATGTCGCTCAGGTACATCTCGAGCGGATCGCTCAAAGCCCCGAACTCGTACGCGGTACGGGGAGCAACGGGGGTGAGGATCAGGTCGACCTCTTCGAACAGTTTATTATACTCTTCCTGGATCAGGCGGCGTACTTTTTGCGCCTTGACGTAATAGGCGTCATAATATCCCGACGAGAGGACGAAGTTCCCCAGCATGATACGTCGCTGCACCTCGGGGCCGAACCCTTTCGAACGGGTCTGCAAAAACGTATCTTTGAGGTTCTCCCCCTCCACGCGGTTCCCGTAGCGGATGCCGTCGTAGCGGGCGAGATTCGTCGTCGCCTCGGCGGTCGCCGTGATGTAATAGGCGGAAATATCGTATTTGGGATCCATCAGGCTTTTTTCGACGATCGTATGACCGGCGTTCTTCAGCGCTTCGACCGCTTTGGCGTAGGCCTTGCGTACCTCTTCGGAGGCGTCTTTGACGTAGTCGGGGACGATTGCGACGGTCAGTTTCACGGACGGGTCGAGCTTGTCGCTCACCGTGCCGTCGTCGCGTTCGGCACTCGTCGAATCCCGGGGGTCATACCCCTGGATAATATCGTAGAGGATCGCCGCGTCTTCGACGTTCTGTGTCATGGGGCCGATCTGGTCGAGCGAACTGGCGTAGGCTCCCAGCCCGTAGCGGCTTACCCGTCCGTAGGTCGGTTTCATCCCGACGATACCGCAGAATGCCGCCGGCTGGCGGATCGATCCGCCCGTGTCGCTTCCCAGCGCCGCGACGGCAAGCCCGGCGGCAACCGCCGCCGCCGAACCGCCCGAACTTCCGCCGGGAACGCAGTTGGGATTCAGGGGGTTGAGGGTTTTGCCATAACAGCTGCTCTCGGTCGTCGATCCCATCGCGAATTCATCCATGTTGGTCCGTCCGAACGGGCTGAACCCTGCTTCGAGCAGTTTTTCAACGACCGTCGCGTTGTAGGGGGCGATATAGCCTTTGAGGATGTTCGATCCGCTCGTGATGGACCACCCTTTGACCTGGATATTGTCCTTGATCGCGATCGGGATCCCCTCGCCCACGTTCAGAACGTCGATATAGGCGTTGAGTTCACTCTTTTGCGCGATTTTCGACGCAAGCTCCTCTTTGAGCGAAGCAATCTCTTCTTTGGAGAGTTTCAACGCCTCTTTGAGTGTTATCATGCACTTTCCTTTGTTCGTTTTGCTTTTTTCACCCTGTAGATCCCCATTCCGATCACGGCAAGGATGACCCCCACCGTTTGGGCAACGAACGCCATCGGTACCGGTTGGGTCACGTCGATCATTCGGCGACCATCCAGTTGGCGACCACTTTGGCACACCGTTCGCACACCGTCTCTTCGTTCACGCTGTGGTACTTCCAGCAACGGGGGCATTTGGCCTTCGTCGCGAGGGCGACATTGTACGTTTCCCCTTCGATTTCGAAGGTCGCCTTGACGTCATCCAGGACGCAGGCGCACCATTTGGAGATGACCAGGTACTCCTCCGCATCGCTCTTGCGCACCGTCTTGGCTTTGGGATCGGTGCTTGAGACGACCAGCTCGAGGGTGTTTTTGATGACCTTCTCTTTTTTAAGGGCATCGACGGCCTCGTTGAGTTTTTCGCGGACCGCTTTCATATACTCTTCGTTCCAGGTGCTCTCGACCGGCTCGATCGGGGCATAGACGAGGTCGAAAATATCCTTCGCGTCCCCTTTGATCACGGCGGGGGCGTGCTCGAAAATCTCGTCGGCCGTGTAGGTGAGGATCGGGGCGATGAGCCCCAGCATCGAGCGGGCGATGAGGGCCATCGCACTCTGGCTGGAGCGGCGCTCCGGTGAATTGGCCTCGTCGCAGTACATCCGGTCTTTGGTGATGTCGATGTAGATCCCGCTGAGTTCATTGACGATAAAGTAGTTCAGTCCGCTCATCCCGTGGACGAAATTGTATTCCCCGAACAAACGGTGCGTTTCGTCGAACACCGCTTTGGCTTTGGCTACGATCCACTTGTCGATCTCGCCCATTTCGCTGTAGGGAACGATCTGCTCCAGCCCGTCGAGGTTGGCGAGCATGATGCGGAAAGTATTGCGCAGTTTCCGATACTGTTCCGCCGTCTGTTTGAGGATATTCCCCGAAATTTTCAAATCCCCCTGATAGTCGCTCATCGCGACCCAAAGACGGAGAATTTCACTGCCGTACTCTTTGAGTACCGATTCGGGAGCAACGACGTTGCCTTTGGATTTGGACATCTTCTCGCCCTTCTCATCGACGGTGAAACCGTGGGTGAGAAGCGCTTTGTACGGAGCGACGTGTTCGACCGACGCGCTCAGGAAGAGCGAACTCTGGAACCATCCGCGGTGCTGGTCGCTTCCCTCGATGTAAAGGTCGGCCGGATAGGTTCCCGCGTCGTAATTGCGGGACTTGAGAACCGCGTTCCATGTCGAGCCGCTGTCGAACCAGACATCAAGGATGTCGGATACTTTTTCGAGTTCATCGGCTTTGTAGGGAGCGCCGGGATAGAGAAGCTCTTCGATGCTCATCGAATACCATGCATCGGTGCTGTGCATCTCGAAAATCATCGCGATGAAGTTGAGGACTTTTTCGTCCAGAATCACCTCTCCGGTGGCCTTGACGCGAAAAAACGCGATGGGAACCCCCCAGTCGCGCTGACGGGAGATACACCAGTCGGGACGGTTTTCGACCATGGAGCCGAGGCGGTTGCGTCCGCTCTCGGGATAAAACGCCGTTTTGGCCACTTCATCCTTGGCAATTTCGCGGAGGGTTTTCATCTCCCCCTCAGGGGTTCCGTCGACGCTGATAAACCACTGCTTTGTCGCGCGGTAGATCAGAGGCGTGTGCGAACGCCAGCAGTGCGGATAGGAGTGGCGAAATTTAGAGACTTTGAGCGCTTTCTCACCGAGCAGTGCGATGATCGGTTCGTTCGCTTTGAAGATGTGCATCCCGACAAACTCTTCGGCATTCGGAAGAAGTTTTTCACGTACGACGGAGTTGTCGTAACACCCCGTCTCATCGACCGGCATCACGACCTCGAGGTTGTAGCGAAGTCCCACGCGGTAGTCGTCTTCCCCATGCCCCGGGGCCGTATGGACGCACCCCGATCCGTTGTCCATCAGGACGTGTTCGCCCAAAACGATGTGCGATCCGCGTCCATTGAGGGGGTTGATCGCGTAGAGATTCTCGAGTTTTTTCGCTTCGATCTTCTGCACGACCGTTCCGGTGAAAACCCCCTCTTCGAGGAGCGCTTCGTAGCGTTTTTCGGCCACGATGTACCCATCGGAAGTACGGACGTAGAGTTCGTCGGGATTCAGGGAGATACCCGTATTGGCCGGCAGGGTCCAGGGGGTCGTCGTCCAGATAACGATGGCCGCGTTCCCCTCGATCCCCGCGCGCACTTTGGCCTCATCCGAGAGCTCGAACGCAACGTAGATCGAATAGTCTTCCTTCTCCTCGTACTCCACTTCGGCCTCGGCCAGCGCCGTCCGCTCCGCCCAGCTCCAGTAGACCGGTTTGGAGCGCTCGATCAGGAGCCCTTTCTTGGCGACCGCGCAGAGAGTCCGGTAGATATTCGCCTCGAACTTCGCGTCCATCGTCAGATAGGGGTTTTCCCAGTCGGCGACGACGCCGAGCTTTTTAAACTCCTCGCGCTGGATGTCGATGAACTCGCTCGCGTGGGCGCGACACAAACGGCGCACTTCAGCCGTGCTGAGCTGCTCTTTTTTCTGTTTTCCGCCCAGTTTCTTCTCGACCTGCTGCTCGATAGGGAGGCCGTGACAGTCCCATCCCGGAGTGAAGCGGACCGACTTACCGTTGAAGTAGTGGTACTTGACGACGATGTCTTTGAGGATTTTATTCAGGGCATGGCCGATGTGGGTATGGCCGTTGGCATAGGGGGGACCGTCATGGAGGGTAAAGGTTTGCGCCCCCCTGCGGTTTTCTTTCATCCGGTCGTAGACCTCTTTGGCAATCCACGAAGCGTAGCGTACAGGCTCGTTCGCGACCAGGTTCCCCCGCATCGGGAACTCGGTCTGAGGCAGTAGGAGGGTATCTTTATAATCCATCGGATCCCTTGTTATGAGCATATAAAAAAGTGGTGCATTATAGCTTTCGGGTGATTAAATTTTGCTGTCACTGTGCTATACTGTCCCAATTTTATACCGGGTTGGATTTATGAAACGTGACGTTATTTTTGTCGGCAACCGCCTCATCCTCAACGAGGCGTATGAGCGCTACATCCTTCGCAGCATCAAGGAAAAGCTCTCCTCGATCGATTCGATCAGCTATTTCGAAGAGTCGGACAAAGACCTGTTTTTGCATCTCGAAACACTCCTCAAACACGAATCGAAGCTGATCGTCGTCACGACCAAAAGCACCTTTACAATCGTCGGAAAACTCCTCAGCACCGTAACGGCGGACAACCAGATCCTCAAAAACGGCATGCTGATCCCCTCGCGTGCCGGGGTCCTGGAGAACGGCAGCTACCTCCTCAGCCACAACACCTCCGAAATCAACGTCATCCTCGCCACCGAGGGCAAATCGTTCCCCCCCATCCTGATCGACGACGAATCGCGCCAGGCGATCATCCACCTCTTTAACGAAGAGCTCAGCAGCGCCCAGACCCTCCTCGAACCGCTGGCACAGAATTTCGACGTCCGGGTCGAGTTCAGCCAGCTCATCGAGGGGTGGGTAAAAATCCGCATCCATGCCCGCCGCCACGGCAACCTTTCGCAGTTTATCGCCTCGGCCAAAGGGCTCATGCACCACAAGGTGATCGCCGCATCCAACATCGCCGCCTACATCATCGAGAAACTTTCCACCCACCGCAGGAAACTCTCATTCGCCGAAAGCTGCAGCGGCGGTTCTCTCGCCCACTTTTTCACGGCTCACAGCGGAGCCTCCAATGTTTTCGAGGGCTCTTTGATCACCTACTCCAATACCCTCAAGGCCAACTGGCTCGCCGTCGACGACGCTTCGATCGAGGCGTTCGGCGCGGTCAGCGGGGAAGTCGTATTGCAGATGTCGGAGGGGGCGATGAACGTCAGTTTTGCCGATTATACCCTCGCCATCAGCGGCGTCGCGGGACCCACGGGGGGAACCGACGCCAAACCGGTCGGAACCGTCTACATCAGCGCCCGCTCCAAAACCTCGGTTCACACCGAACGGTTCCATTTCGAAGGGGACCGCAACTATATCCAGGAGCAAAGCGTCCTGATGGCGGTCAAAATGCTCCTCAATGTTGACAGAGAACTCTTCTTTGGTTGATACGCGAAAGGAGCAAAGCCCCTTTCCGCTACGCTAACGCTGTGTTTTCCTCGGCGGAAAGCCCGCGCACGCAAGCGTGCTTTTGCAGATCTTTCCAAAATCGCTTGACAAAAGGGAAAGTTTCCCCTATAATTTCGCCCTCGCAATCGCCGAACAGGACGGTTGAAGAGGTCTCGTTAGCTCAGCCGGTAGAGCATCTCACTTTTAATGAGGGGGTCGATGGTTCGAATCCATCACGGGACACCATGTGTTGGTTCAGTGACCCTTTCGTCTAGTGGCCAAGGACACTATCACTTCATGGTAGGAACAGAGGTTCAAATCCTTTAGGGGTCGCCACTCGTTCAGGTTATTTCGATTTTCGGGAGTTTAGCTCAGTTGGTAGAGCGCTACCCTTACAAGGTAGATGTCACAAGT
>CAZBIR010000023.1:0-24302 GCA_964491035.1 uncultured Sulfuricurvum sp. | reverse complement strand
TACGACACAAAAATTGTTTTGCTGGGGATGACAAAATACCGTAGAGGGTTGTAGTATTAATACTTTCCGTCATACCCTAAAGGGCACGAGTACCTCTACGAGGTTCCCGACTTTGATCGGGAATCCAGCAATCTTTCTTTTGAATAAACTTCTTGTATAACCCTAACTTAACTATATGATCCCGTTCGCCCTGAGCTCAAGGAAACATCGCTTAGCGAGCGGTACCCTTGTTTTGTCGAAGGGTGTTTCATTCATGATTCGACAAAGCAAGCGTTAACGTAACTTCTGCGAAAACAAGTGTACCGCCAATTCAAACTAAAAGGATTGTAGGGATTTTAGGAGTTTTCTCCCCTTGCAGAGCAAGAGGCATCCCGAAGGACAATTAGAACAATATTATAGTCCATATATGTTAAAAAGTATTAAAGGATAGAGGATGAGAAAAATCGGAAATTCCGAATTTTCTATATAATCTAGCAATTTTTTTTCGTCATTCCCGACTTGATCGGAACCCTGTTTTATTCAGTTGTTCGGGATTTTCGATTAACTGTTGAATCTTCTACGAAAGTAAAAAAGCGAAAAAATAGCCCCTCTTCGTTATAATCCAATACTTTTATTGGATGCGGAGAAGCGATGAGTATCGAAGAGATCGGGGCGATATTAAACGATAAAAACAAGCTCCTCTCCGAAATCTATTTCGACCTTCAGGCGGCGTGTGAAGCGAAATTCGGTCCCGATGCGCTGGTCGTCATCGAGGTGGGATCGTTCTTCGAAGTGTACGAAGTCAACAATGACGAAATGAAGATCGGCAAGGCCAAAGAGGTCGCCGAATTCCTCAACATCCAGCTTACCCGCAAAAACAAGACGATCCTGGAGAACTCGATCCAGAATCCCCTTTTGGCCGGGGTGCCGACCGTCTCGATCGAACGCTACCTCGCACGGCTCGTGCAGTCGAAAAAATACACCGTCGTCCTTGTCCGTCAGCAGGGGGAACCGCCCCATATCCGCCGCTACATCTCCAACATCATCTCGCCGGGAACCAATTTCGACTACATCGCCGAGGCGAACGAAAACTACATCGCCTCGCTCCTGATCGATCAGAACCACGGGGTCTATTCGGTGGGATACGCCGCCATCGACGTGGGGACGGGGAAGACCCTCATCAACGAAATCCACGGGACGCGCGAGGATAAGACCTTTGCCCTCGATGAAGTGTTTACGCTGCTGCAAAGCTACCAGACCTCCGAGGTGGTCGTGAGTTTCTGCGACGCCACGATCGACCGCGACGAGGTGAAGCGGTACCTGGAGCTCAACAGCCACCACCGCTGCAACGAGAACGAAAAGCGGCTGCGGATCGATTACCAAAACGAGCTCTTCGGACGGATCTACCAGATCCGCTCGCTTCTGAGCCCCATCGAGTATCTCGATCTGGAGCGCTATCCCTACGCCTCCGAATCGCTGGGGGTGCTGATCAACGTCATCATCGACCATGACCAGGGGATCATCGAAAAGATGAACCGCCCCGTCTTTTTGGGAAGCGCGCGCTATATGTACCTGGGGAACAACGCGTGCGAGCAGCTGGGAATCATCTCTCGCGATGCGGACGAGATGACGCTGCTCAAACTGATCGATAAAACCTCGACGGCGATGGGGAAGCGGCTGCTGCGCGAACGGCTCCTCAACCCCGTCTGCGAGGCCAAGCTCCTCGAAGAGCGCTACGACCTGATCGAAAAGACCCAGAACCACATCGCCCCGCTGGAGACGAAGCTCAAAGAGGTGTACGACCTGGAGCGGATACTGCGTCGCCTGAAACTGGGGAAACTCCACCCCTTCGAGCTGGCGTACTTCCATGCGTCGCTCGTTTCGGCGCAGCATCTGTTCGAGGATGCCCGGAAACTCGGGATCGGGTACGACAGGTCAAGCGCGGTCGAATGTTCCCAGTGCGCCGCGGAGCTGGGCCGGATTTTCGCGATCGAGCGGTGTGCGAAGTTCCGGCGCGACCAGGTGGACGAAAACCTCTTCAACGAGGGGATCGACCCTTCCATCGACGCCCTCGAAGCGCTTCAGCGCTCCAACGTCGAAAAGATCGAATCGATCATCGACCATATCGGCACCTTTTTCGAGGGGGAGGGGGGACCCTACGCGCAGATCGGGTGGCTGGAGAGCGAGGGGTATCACCTCCTCATGACCCGGAATCGCTACGTGAGCGTCGAGGATCAGCTCTACAACAGCTTTTTCACCCTCGCGGGGGAGCACTATTTCTTCCGCGATTTCACGGTGCGCAAGCTCAAGACGACTGTCAAACTCTCCTCGGTACTCCTCGATGAGCTCTCGTACGAGAATGCGGGGGCCAAGGCGCGGATGCTCGCACAGGTGCGGGAGCGCTACCGCGAGGAGCTTGAGGGGATCGAGCGGCGTTTTTCGCACGCGATCGAGCACCTGATTGCGTTTCTGGCCGTGCTGGACGTATCGCTTAGCGGCGCGAAATGCGCGCGCGAGTTCCGCTACGTCCGCCCCGTAATCGTCACGTCGCCCAAAGCGTTTATCGAGTCGGTGGGACTGCGCCATCCGCTCATCGAATCGCGCGAGGAGAACGGGATCTTCGTCCCCAACGACCTCTTTTTGGGAGACGCGGCGCAGAAAAGTTTCGACGAGCACGTCACGATCGAGGGATGCGGCGGCGAGGACGTCAAGGGGGTGCTCCTGTATGGAATCAATTCCAGCGGGAAATCGTCGCTGATGAAGAGCATCGGGCTCGCCGTCGTGATGGCGCAGGCGGGTTTTTTCGTCCCGGCCGCGCTGTTTCGCTTCGCCCCCGTCGACAAGCTCCTCACCCGGATCGTCTCCAAAGACAACCTCTACAAGGGGCTCTCGACCTTTGCGGTGGAGATGCTGGAACTGCGTAACATCTTCAACCGCGCCACCGAAAATACCCTCATCCTCGGAGACGAGATCAGCCACGGCACCGAAACCGAATCGGCGCTGGCGATCGTGGCGAGCGCGATTCTCAAACTCCGCGAGATCGGCAGCATGTTCATTTTCGCCACCCACCTCCATCAGCTCTCGTCGCTCCCGGAGATTCAAAAAGCCAAAGGGATCGCGCTGCTCCATCTGGGGGTCTATTACGACGAGGCGGCGGACCGGCTGGTGTATGACCGCAAGCTCAAAACGGGGAGCGGCAGTACCCTGTACGGTCTGGAGTTCGCCCGCTCGCTCCACATGGACGAGACGTTCATCAAACGGGCCTACGAGATCCGGGGACGGATCACCGACAAGACCCATGAAGCCTCGATGCTCAAACGGGAGAAAAAGAGCCGCTACAACACGAAGCTCTACCTTACCAAATGCGCCCTGTGCGATGAGGCGGTTGACGAGGTGCACCACATCGTCCCTCAGGCCAACGCCGACGATGGCGGCTCCATCGGCCATTTCGGGATGAACCACCGCTATAACCTGATCCCGCTGTGTTCCAAGCACCACCGCCTCGTCCACGAGGGGAAAATTTCGATCCACGGGTTTGTGATGGGGGAGGACGGGTTGCGGCTGAGTTACAGCGAACAAGGCGCATTGAATCTTTGACCGTCCCCATTGACGTCTGTGCGGCGTTGGCTGTTACCGATCCAGACACCTCGGTTTAAACCGCTTCACTCACGGAAAAAACTATTCCCCATCTGCGAAAAACAGATTACAATAGATCATATTTACACGAGGAGATTGTATGGCAACCAAAAAAATGATCGCGGCGGCGTTGGCGGGGATGATGCTCGTCCCGGCAGGAATCAGTGCGGCGGACAAGTTTATCGACAGCGACGATTATAAAGAGAAAGATTTCAAATCGTGCAACATCAAAGATTACGCCGACATGGTCGAAGGGGATGACGTCGACTGGGTCTGGGTCGCTCCCGATCTGAAAACGGCCAATACCGCCATTTCGCTCCGAAAAGTGGAAAACAAGGCCAAGCGGGACCGCAAATCGGTGAACGATGCGGTTAAAAGCGCCTACGAGAAAAATTTCGCCGACATGAAAGAGGTCAAAGGGGCGCAGCCACTCAAAGCGGACGTCTGTATCTATGAAACCCAGGAATACAGCCCCGGAAAAGCGTGGATTCCGTTTGCGGGCGGTCACCAGATGCAGGCGGGGATCGGGATCGAGATGGTATTGAGCGACAAAAACAACAAAACGGTCGCCAAACTGCGCCATTTCGCCCGTCAGGGGATCGAGGTCGAGCAGGCCGCCTACGAGGTCGCCGAGGATATGATCGACTACCTCAGTGAGCATTAAACTGTTTTTTTAACGTTCAGGGCGTTGCAGCTTGCCTTTTCGAGGCAAAACGGAATGTCAGGGGCGGTATTCCTGAAGTCGCTGCATATAGTTGGCCCGCTCGTACGCCGATTTGTTCGGGCAATGGGCCAGCGATAGCGATCCTTTCATCTGTGCGAGCGAAACGTACTCGTGCTGCTCCATCCACCGTTCCAGTTCGTTCAGCACTCCCCCGATATGCCCCGCGCCGTGACGCATCAGCGCCGAGGCCATCTGTACCGCGTCTGCTCCGCTCATGATCGCCTTGAGGACGTCGTGATGGGTGTGGATGCCGGTGGAGAGGCAGATCGAGGCTTCGAGTTCGCGGTAGAGGATGGCCGACCACCGCAGCGGCTCGCTCAGTTCTTCGGAGGTCGAGAGGGTGACGCGATGGAGGGCGTCGAGGTTTTCGAGGTCGATATCGGAGCGGACGGGACGGTCAAAGAGGACGAGCGCGGCGGCCCCCTCCCGTTCGAACGCTTTGGCCATGTGGGCCGGGGCGGTGAAGAAGGGGTTCATCTTGACGGCGACGGGGAGGGTCGTATGGGCGCGGACGCTTTTGAGATCCTCGAGGTACATCGCTTCGACCGCACGGCCGTCCAGCGTCGGGTCGGTGGGGATGTAGGTAATGTTGAGCTCGATGGCGTCGGCTCCCGCCTCCTGTAGTTTTTGGGCGTAGCGGATCCACCCCCCAGGCGAAACGCCGTTGAGGCTGGCGATGAGGGGAATTTCAACGCTTTGCTTGAGCGCGGCGATCTCTTCGAGATAGTGTTCGGCGTGGAGATTGGCGAACGATTCGGGTTCGGGAAAATAGCTCAGCGCCTCGGCGTAGCTCTCGCTCCCTTCGAAGAGGAAATGGTCCAGCGCCCCCGTTTCGCGGTTGATCTGCTCTTCGAACAGCGAATGGAGCACCACGCAGGCGGCCCCGTGATCTTCGAGCGATTTGACCCCCTCGGGGGTTGCACTCATGGGCGATGCCCCGGCGATGAGGGGATTTTTCAGGGAAAATCCCATGTAGGTCGTGTCCAGTTTCATGATGCTCCTCCTTTGGTACCCCACATCTGTTCGAGGTTGCGGTAACGCTCCCACATCTGCCGCGCGTGTTCGGATGCACTCTCTACGAACGTATCGGCGGCGGTTTTATCCATTTTTTCCACCATGCTGAAACGCGTTTCGCGGTACATGAACTCTTTGACGCCGATCTGCGGCCCCTTGTAGTCGAGGATCATCGGGTTTTTCCCCTCGCGGAGCAGATCGGGATTGTAACGGAAAGTGGGCCAGAGGCCGCACTCTACGGCCCGTTTTTGCTGGTCCATCCCGTAGCGCAGATCGTAGCCGTGGGCGACACAGTGGGAATAGGCGATGATGATCGAGGGGCCCTCGTACCGCTCGGCTTCGATGAACGCTTTAAGGGTCTGGGTATCACCCGATCCCATCGCGACGCGGGCGACGTAGACGTTTTCGTAGGCCAGCGCCATCAGGGCGAGGTCTTTGGGCATCTGTGCTTTTCCCCCCGCGGCGAACTTGGCGACGGCCCCGGTGAAGGTGGCCTTGGACTGCTGTCCCCCCGTGTTGGAGTAAACCTGCGTATCCAGAACGAGGATGTTGACGTTGCGGCCGCTGGCGAGGACGTGATCGAGCCCGCCGTAGCCGATGTCGTAGGCCCACCCGTCACCGCCGATGATCCAGACCGATTTTTTGGCGAGGTAGTCGGCGAGTTCGACCAGTTCGGACGCCGCGGGGCTATCGAGCGTGGAGAGGCGCTCTTTGAGCATGTCGATGCGCAGCCGCTGTTCGAAGATGTCGGCTTCGTCGCGCTGGTCGGCTCCCAGGAGGGCGTCACACAATGCGTCGCCCGCGTGCGGGCGAAAATCGCTTAACAGCTCCCTGGCCCGCGCGGTATGGTTGTCGATCGCGAGGCGGAACCCGAGGCCGAACTCGGCGTTGTCCTCAAACAGCGAGTTCGACCACGCAGGCCCTCTGCCCTGGGCGTTTTTCTTCCAGGGGGTGGTGGGGAGGTTTCCGCCGTAGATGGAGGAGCACCCCGTCGCGTTGGCGATCACCGCCCGGTCGCCGAAAAGCTGGGAGACAAGCTTGACGTAAGGGGTTTCACCGCATCCGGGGCAGGCGCCGGAGAACTCGAAGAGGGGTTCGAGGAACTGGCTCTCCTTGACCTTGGCGGGATCAAGACGGCTGCGATCGATGAGGGGGAGGGTGGTGAAATACCCCCATTCGCGGCTTCCCTGTTCGCGCAAGGGATATTGCGGGGCCATGTTGATCGCTTTGAGCGAGGCGTTCGATTTGTTTTTGGCGGGGCACACCTCGACGCACAGCGCGCATCCCGTGCAGTCCTCGACGCTCACCTGCAAGACGAAGCGCTCGGTATCGGAAAACTCCTTTCCCTTGGCCCTGATCGACGCGAACCCCTCCGGGGCGGCGGCGAGGGCGCTCTCCTCGACAATCCCGGTGCGGATGACGGCGTGGGGGCAGACGAGGACGCACTTGTTGCACTGAATGCAGCTTAGCGGATCCCATACGGGGACCTCCTGCGCGATGTTACGCTTCTCGTACTGCGTCGTCCCCGTCGGCCAGGTACCATCATCGGGGATCAGGCTCACCGGGATCCGGTCCCCTTCCCCGGCGACGATACGGGCGGTGACCGAGGCGACGAAGGGATCGTATGCGCCTTTGAGAAGGGGCTCCATTTCGATTTCGGAGGTGATGGAATCTCCCGGCGGAACCTCGAAGAGGTTCGCGAGGGTCGCATCGACCGCCGCGTAGTTTTTCGCCACGATCGCTTCCCCCTTGGCCCCGTAGGTTTTGCGGATCGATTCTTTGATTTTCCCGATCGCTTCGTCGCGGGGGAGAATCCCGGAGATGGCGAAAAAGCAGGTCTGCATCACCGTGTTGATCCGCCGTCCCATCCCGCTCTCGCGCGCGACGCGGTAGGCGTCGATCGCGTAGAGGCGGATGTTTTTCGCCTTCAGCTGCTCCTGCACGCGCCGGGGGAGGCGGTGGTAGAGCTCCTCTTTGGGAAAGGGGGAGTTGAGGAGGAATACGGCCCCCTCCCTGGCATGGGTGAGGATGTCGAATTTCTCCAGGAAAACGCTCTGGTGGCACCCGATGAAATCGGCGTGTTCGACGAGGTAGGTGGCGCGGATCGGCCGGGGGCCGAAGCGCAGGTGCGAGATCGTCATGGAACCCGATTTTTTGGAGTCGTAGACGAAATACCCCTGCGCGTAGGAGGGGGTTTCGGTCCCGATGATTTTGATCGAATTTTTGTTCGCCCCCACCGTTCCGTCCGAGCCCAGCCCGTAGAAGATCGCCTCGAAGGTCCCGCTTGAGGGGAGGGAGAACGTTTCGTCCCACTCCAGGCTCGTATGGGTCAGGTCATCGATGATTCCGATCGTGAAGTGGTTTTTGGGGGAGGGCTTGGCCAGTTCGTCGAGAATCGCCTTGACCATCGGGGGGGTGAACTCCTTGGAGGAGAGGCCGTAACGCCCCCCGATCACGCGCGGATGCGCAAAGGGGAGGTTCCCTTCGCCGGAGGCTTCGGAGAGGGCGGTTACGACGTCGAGGTAGAGGGGTTCGCCGATCGATCCGGGTTCCTTGGTCCGGTCGAGTACCGCGATGGAGCGGACGGTAGCGGGGAGGGCCGCGATGAGGTGCTTCGCGCTGAAGGGGCGGTAGAGGCGCACCTTGAGTATCCCCACTTTTTCGCCGGAGGCGGCAAGATGTTCGATCGTCTCGTGCGCCGCCTCGGCTCCCGATCCCATCAGGATGATGACCCGCTGCGCATCGGGGGCGCCGACGTAGTCGAAGAGGCGGTAGCTCCGCCCCGTGAGGGACGCGAACCGCTCCATCGTCCGCTCGACGATCCCCGCGGCGGCGTCGTAATAGCGGTTGACGCTCTCGCGCCCCTGGAAATAGACGTCGGGATTCTGGGCGGTTCCCCGCAATACGGGGCGGTCGGGGGTGAGGGCACGGGAGCGGTGGGCGCTGAGGGTCTGCGGATCGATCATGGATCGGAGCGTCGCGTCGTCGAGGAGGGAAATCTTGCTCACCTCGTGCGAGGTGCGGAACCCGTCGAAGAAATGGACGAAGGGGAGGCGCGATTCGAGGGAAGCAGCCTGGGAAATCAGGGCGAAATCGTGGGCTTCCTGCACGCTATTCGAGCAGAGCATCGCAAATCCCGTCTGCCGTACGGCCATCACGTCGCTGTGGTCCCCGAAGATCGAAAGCCCCTGCGCCGCGATGGAGCGGGCCGCGACGTGAAAGACGCTCGGGGTGAGCTCCCCCGCGATCTTGTACATGTTCGGGATCATCAGCAACAACCCCTGCGACGCGGTGAACGTCGTCGTCAGGGCGCCGCTCTGGAGCGCCCCGTGGACGGTGCCGCTGGCTCCCCCCTCGCTTTGCATCTCCATGATCTGCGGGACCGTACCGAAGAGGTTCTTTTCCCCTTTGGCGCTGTACAGATCGCTCAGCTCCCCCATCGGCGAGGAGGGGGTGATGGGGTAGATGGCGATCACTTCGTTGATTTTGTAGGCGACGCGGGCAACCGCTTCGTTGCCGTCGATTGTGGCGGTGGTAGAATTCATGGGGCCTCCCGATACGAGAATTAACGATTCTACTACGATTAATGTTAAAGGAGTTTGATATCTTTTTTTTATACGATCCCCACTATAATCCGCAGGATACAAATAATGAGAGAGGGGTTTATATGTCCGTATTACTCGAATTTGCGATGTTTCCCACGAGCGACGAGTGTCGCAAAGGCTCGTCGGTGTCCCATCAGGTGGCCAAAATCATTGATATGATCGACCGGTCGGGGTTGGCGTATCAGCTGACCCCGATGGGGACCATCGTGGAGTGTGCAAGCGTCAAAGAGGCACTGAGTGTTGTCGAGAGGGCGTATGAGGAGCTGGGGGAGTGCGAACGGGTCTATTCGACGATCAAGCTCGATATCCGTAAAGGGGAGCTTGGGCGGCTGAGCGGTAAGATCGCCTCGGTGGAGGCGAAAGTGGGTCGGGAGATCCGGAAATAGGATCAGGCCATCACCTGCTTCAGGGGGCGTGAATAGGGCTGGACGAGCTGGGTGTAGATTTTCGGAACGTCGATGATCGAGATCATCTCGTTGCCGAAATCCTCGGCCCGGTCGGGGATGATGACCGCTTTGGTCAGCGAGTTTTCGTTTTTGAGGACGTTGCTGTAGTGGCTGATCGATCGCAGCGGTACTTCGGGGCTGCTGTAGATCGCGTCTACCGCCAGCCCCAGGTGGAGAACCTGGCCGTCGATGTCGGCTTTGACGACGATGATCGTGTCGCGTTCCTTGTCGTATTTTTTCTCCATTCCCATCAGGCGGGCCAGCGAGATGACGCTCACCATCCGTTTGTCGAACCCGATCACCCCGAGGTTGTATTCGCTGGCGTGGAGGATCGGGGTGAGCTCCTGGTGCATCAGCGAGCAGACCACTTCGCGCGATTCGATCGCAAAGAGGGTGGAACCGATGAAGAAAGTCGAAATTTCGCACGTCTCTTCGGAACCGCTGGGTTTGGGATAGCGATAGGTGCGCCGCTGAGGGGTGTTTTCCCGGGAGAGGGCGCAGGCGCCGATGGGGCGGAACAATACGGCGATGACGTCGTTGCGGTAGCCGTCGGTTTGTTTGTATTCGCGGTATCCGCTCGAACAGGTAGCCCCCAGCGCGTAGTAAAGGCCGTTATGGGAGATCATCTGGGCGTGACTCCCCGAGGGGGGGAGGTTCAGTACCGATTCGGGGAGGGGGATGATCGAGCCGATTTCAAACGACGCTTCCGTCGAGGAGAGGATCCGCCCCCGGGTGTCGACGAAGAGGGCGAACATCCCCTCCCGGACCTGCCCTTCTTCGTTTTGGGGGAGGATGTCGTGCAGCATCGCTTCAAACTGCGGCCTGGCATCGAAGACGATTCCGATTCCCCCCACGCTTTCCCCCGCGAAATCGCGGATGCAGGCGTTGTAGATGTAGGTATGTTCATTGTCGTAAAAAGGGGTGGGTTCGAACTCCGAGACGACGTACTCCTGGGTCGTCTGCAGCCGCAGCGTATCCGATGCCCACCGGTAGGGGACCCGTTTGCCGATCGTATGGGCGTAGGAAGGGTTGGAAACGGCCTGGACGGTCCCGTCGCGGTCGTAGAGGAACATCGTGGTGTAAACGGTGTAGAGGGAGTTGATGTACTCCAGGATGCTCCCCGCTTTCTCCCGCTCGCCGGGGGTGAGATCGCGTTTGGAGAGGAGCTCGCGAAACGTCGTCGTCAATGCCCACCAGCGGCAGTCGTTCGCCCGCTCGAAGAGGTTCCGGTCCATGATGTCGATCGCCAGCGAGGACTGGAACCGCAGGTCCGCGAGGTAGCGTTCCAGCATCGCCGTGTTGAGGTTGGCGACGGTCTGGTCGAATACGTTGCGGGTCTCTTCCCCCGTTTTGGAGATCTCCCCCAGCAGCGCTTTGGTAAACGGGTTCTCCTTGTTGGCGGCGTTGGCGATCTGGACGTTGCCGTTCCAGACGGTGATGTCGAGTTCGGTCTGGATCTTTTGGGCTTTTTCGAGGATCTCCTTGAGCTCTTTGGGGAAATATTCGGAAGTGGTGGCCACTTTTTCAAAGAGGGGATCGGCCGAGAGGGGGGTATGGGCCGAAGGGCGGAACGCGAGGTGCATCGGCACCATCGCATGACCGATCCATCCCGGACCGGCGTACCCCTGGTAGCCCGTGGCCTTGACCGCCTTGTAGAGATACTCGAATCCCGCGTAATAGGTCTGGTGAGACGGGGTGTTATGGGCCTGGAGCGTCGATCCCACCGGGACGTGGTAGGGGGAAGAGGAAGCGATGACCCGCCCGTGCGGATCGAGGAGTTCCAGCGCGATGTAGGGGTTTTCGCGCGTCAGTTTGGAAAAGATGCTGCGCAGCTCGTCTTCGAAGCGGAACACGAGGCACAGAACCCCCAGCGCCTCGTCGGTGGCGGGATCGCTGACGCGGTACGAATAGATCAGGGAGGTCTGGTTGCGGGTCAGATCGGTGGCACGGAACGTCTCGACGTACCCCTCGTGGGTGTGGAGCGATTCGCCCAGCAGGGGATCTTTGGTCAGCGTCACGGGATTGTCGGGATCGAGCTGGACGAGCACCCGCCCCCTGGTGTCGAGGAGGAGGACGTTTTCGTAGACGGTGTATTTGGCGACATACTCGGAAAATCGCCGGGTCAGGGCCTCTTTTTTCTCGCTTTTGAGCTCCCGCAGCTCTTCGGAGACGGAGAGGTCGGCCATTTTCAGGAAACGGAGGTACTGGCGGATATCGTCGTCGGTGGCCAGAAACCCGATGTCGGCGGTTCGCTCGAAGAGATTCCGGATCAGGATATCGATCGCCGACTGGGCCTTGGAAGAGAGTTCGTCCAGGGTTTTGTTGAAGGTCTCTTCGATGAGGCGGACCAGAGGCTCATCGAGGAGATCTTCGAACGCTTTTCGGGTTTCGCTCGTATCCATCCCGATGTTGGACATCGACCCCAGCAGGGTCAGCAGATCCCATTTGTCGGAGAGGGAACTCATGTTTTTTTCAAAATTCTGTACGTCGGGCATAAAGCCGATGAGGTGGTTGCGCTGCATAAATGCTCCTGCTCAATAATCAAGGCGACAGTATAAAAGGTAATCGGAGCGAGTGACCGGGTCGGCTGATTAAATATTAGACAGGACAGGGGAAGATTACGATACGGTTACGCTGCACATCGCACCGGATGATGCTTTAAGAAGCAGTTTGAGCGTTCCGGTTCAGGGGTCGACGTGGATCTGTTTTTCGTCCCCCTCGCGGATCAGGCGGATACGGGCCGCTTTGTACTGGGGGGTGATGGCGTACTCTTCGGACGTTTTGGGATCGATGAAGACGATCCGCGTGTGGCCGTCGTAGATTCCCGGATGGGAAACGACCGCATGGAGGTCGGCTTCGTAGAGTTTTTCGAGCTGCGCGCGGAGTTCCTGGAGCTCATCGTTTTCCCGGTCGAGTTTCTCGCTTTCGTTTCGGAGCGATTCGGCCTGCGTCTTGAACTGCTGGATCCGCACGACGTCGGCTTTCATCGGCTCGATCCCGTTTTTTCTTGCCTGCATGATCCGCTGCTGGTATTGCTTGACGCGGCTGACCTGCTCTTTGAACGCGAGCTCGCGGGCGATGAACTCTTTGCTCTGGAGCTGGATCCGGGAGGTTTTGGTCCGGATGTCGAGTTCGAGCGCTTCGATCTGCGCCTCATAGCTTTCGATCGCGCGGGGGTCGATGATGAGATTGTTCCCGTTGCCCGCGATGCGGTGAACGGTGATCGATTCGAGGGCGGTGATCGTGGCGTTGGAGTAGAGGGTATCGACCTCGACGATCCGTGCGATGATCTCCCCGCCGACCATTTTTTCGACCCGTACGACGTCGGCTTCGACCCGGCCGATTTCGAGGATTTTGATGGTGGCCTCTTTGGCCCGGAGATTCCCCCGGTGCAGATGGATATGGGCTTTTTCGCTCACCTGGATGTCCGATTTTTTATGGGTCTGGGCCCCGATGTTGAGCTCGCATGCCTGGATTTTCGCGTGGGCTCCGACCGTCCCGCTGACGTCGAGTTTCTGGACGTCGATGTTGACGCCGGTTCCGACCGAATCTTCGCTGGCGACTTTCTTTTTGATTTTGAGGGAGATCTCCTTGTCGCTTCCCGCTTCAATCGAACCGGTTTTGCGCATGTTGGCCGAATCGATCTGGAGTTCCTGCGAGATCGTGAAAATCCCTTTTTTGCGCTGGAGGTATCCCGAGACGCGGGCGTAAAAGCGGATGCTCGCCTCATCCTGCTCGCTGCTGATCGTTTCATCGTCGATGACGATCAGCCCGGCATGGCGGACCTGGGGATCGGGGACGGCGATGTGCCCCCCGTCGCAGCCGCGCCCGTCGCGCCCGTTTTTCGGAAAGATGTATTCGAGGAGCAGGTCGTCGGGTTTGACGCCGTCGATAAAGTTGTTCTCTTTTTTGAGGTGTTTGTAGTGGAGGACCACCTTGTCGTCAATCGGGAGGATGGGGGGATAAAACTCCCCGATCGGGAGACGGTAGGGGGCTTTGAGGGGCCCTTCTTTCTGAATCTTGAGGAGGAGGCGGTTGATTTCGCGATCGAGGTTGGGCTCGAACAGGCCGATCATGAACCCCAGCCGGAGCTGCTTGTTGCGGATGGCCTCTTTGATCCACTCCTGGATCCCCTTTTTCAGCGGGATCGTCGATGAGGGATCGATGATCGCGACGAGCTTGCTTTTGTAGCGGTCCGAAGCGATCGTAAAGCGAAGATCGAGCAGGGGATGGGGGAGAGCGGGGCGGATGCGTATCTCGTACTCCTGCCGGAGCATGAAGGTGCTGGAGCGGATCTCCACCTCCGTCGTCACCTCCAGGAGGGTGTTGTTTCCCAGCCGCTGCCACTCTTCATCGACCGTCCCCTGGTAATAGGTCTCGTACGAGAGGAGGTCGAAATCGAACGCGTCGGCCGATATCCCCTCTTCGTTGGCGATATCCAGCAGGACGTTCGTGATGTTGTCGGTGACGGTGACGACGGGAGAGAAATCAGGCAATCAAGGCTCCATGATGGATACCGCTTTGCGCTCCCTGAAGTCGAAATGGCGTTCGAGATCGGAATTGTCGATCAGAACGGGGACAACGACGAGCGACGCGATAACTGCCGCTATTGTACCAAAAATCAGCGAAACGCCAAGCCCTCCGAAAACCGCGTCGCTGGCCAGCAGCGTCGAGGCGAGGATGATCGCCGCGGCGGTCAGGAAGATCGGTTTGGCACGGGTCGCCGTCGCGTAGGCGATCGCCTCTTTTTTGTGCATCCCCTTCTCGCACATCAGCGACTTGGTGAAGTCGATCAGCAGGAGCGAGTTTCGCGAGCTGATCCCGATCAGGGCGATGAAGCCGATGAGCGACGTCGCCGTCAAAAAGAAGGTGTCGGCGGTGAAGAGATCGACGATCCCGTGCCCCACGATCACCCCGATGATCGAGAGGAAACTTCCCAGCAATACGATACCGCTGAGGACGAAGCTCTTGTAATAAACGACCATCAGCAAGAATATCAGTACCAGGGCCGCGATGAACGCCCCGCCCAGATCGACGAACGTATCGAGGGTCACCTCCATCTCCCCGTCCCAGAGGAGTTCATAGATTTTGCCCGTCTTTTTGTCGGTCAGTTCAAGGTTGAAGAGGCCGATCTTGCGGATCTCGTACTCGTCGCTAAAGGTTTCGAGGATCACCGTTCGCGCGTCCATCAGCGGGTAGACCTGCGAGACCATGTCGGTTTCGGCCAGGACGTTCGTCATCTGGTGGAGATTTTTGGACATGATCATCGGGTTGGACTTGACCGGGACGATATCGACCACTTCGGTCACCGGGACCATGAAGCCCATCTGGTTCATCAGTTTCATTCCGGCGAGCTTGTACTCGATCGCCGTTTTGTCGCGCGACGCGAATTTTTTCCCTTCCGGGGTGAGAGTCAGGAAAATCGGGATCTGGTCGGTCGCTTTTTGCGAGTTCTTGACCGCGATGCCCATCCCTTCGAACGCGAGGTAGAGGATGTCGTTGACGTGCTTGACGTCCAGCCCGGAGCGGCTGATCTTGTCGGTATTGACCCGCACCTCGAACTTGTCGTAGATCTCGTCTTGCATGATGTCGATGTCGACGAGCCCTTCGGTTTGTTTGAACACCCCTTTGACCCGTTCGGCGAGGTGACGGATCCCTTCCGCGTCGCTGCCGTAGATTTCGGCGACGATGGCGGCCATCGTCGGAGGGCCGGCGGGGGGCTCGATGAATTTGATGCTCGTGCCGGGGTAGAGGTTCTCGCACTGCTTGACGATGAGGGGACGCAGCCGCTGCACCATCATGTAGGAGGGTTCGTCACGGTCGTGTTTTTTGGTCAGGTTGACGACGATTTCGGAAACGTTTTCGCTGTTTTTGAACTGCGAGCCCTTGATGAGCCCGGCGAAATCAAGCGGCGATCCGGTCCCGAGGAACACTTCGGCGTCCAGCGCCTCGGGCTCGTGCTGCAAGACGCCGACGACGCATTCGCTTACTTCACGCGTCTGCTCGATCGAACTGCCGCCGGGGAGGTCGACGTAGACGCTGTAGGTGTCGTTGTTTTTGCCCGGCAGCATCTTGGCCAGTACCAGTTCGGTCGGGATCAGCGCGACCGAGAAGAGAAACGCCCCCAGCGTTCCCCATAAAATGGCTTTTTTCTTGGCCGGGGCGTTCAGGATCCCCAGCAGGGTATTTTCAAACTTTTGGTACATCAGTGATGACCTCCGTGGTGGTCAGGTTTTTTCAGCAGCCGCACTGCGAGGTACGGGGTAAAGATGTAGGCGACGAAAAGCGAGGCGATCAGGGCCACCGGGACGTTGGCGGGGATCGGCTTCATGAACTGCCCCATCATCTGCCCGACAAACGCCATCGGGACCATCGTGAGGATGATCGCCAGCGTCGCGATGTTCGTCGGCGCCCCGATCTCGTCGGTCGCCTCGATCATCAGCTCATCGGCGTCCTGGTCCGCCGCGCCGGGGGAGTGGAAATGGCGGTGGATGTTTTCGATGACGATGATCGCCGCATCCACGAGAAGCCCCAGCGAGAGGAGAAAGGCGAACAGGGTGATCCGGTTGACCGTCTGTCCCGTGATGTAGGCGATGAAGAGGGTGATCGCCAGGATCGCGGGGACGGTAAAGGTGACGATCAGCGATTCGCGCCATCCCAGGACGAAGACGAGGAGGATTGCGATGATGACGATGGAGAGGATCAGGTGGAAGACGAGCTCGTTGACCGCTTCGTTGGCCCGTTCGCCGTCGTTGCGGGTGATGACGTAGCTGATCCCCTCTTTTTTCATCTGCTCTTTGTATTTTTCGAGCTCTTCCTTGACCGAATCGGCGATGACGACGGCATTGGTCCCCTGGAGTTTCGAGACGGTAAGGGTCACCTGGTCTTTGAGAGGGGAGAATTTGCCGTCTTCGCCTTTGATCGTCACGAGGGCCGAGCGGAAGTTCTGGATATCGCTCCCCGCCGTGACGGTCGCGACGTCGCGCAGGTGGATCGCCGATCCGCCGTACTGGGCGACGATGATGTTGCCGACGTCCTCGACGCTCTCGATCGCGTTGCGCACCCCGATCATGACGATTTCGTTGCTCCGGGTTTTTCCTTTGATTTCGGGGACGTTGTAGGCCAGTGACTGGGTTGCCTGGACGATCTGTCCCAGCGAGAGGTTGTAGCCGCTGAGGCGGTTCATGTCGACCAGAACGTTGAACTGGTGTTTTTTGCCCCCTTTGATATCGGTGACGGCGACGTTGGGGAGGCCGTTGATGTGGTGCTGGATCGCTTTGACGTGGTCGTAGAGGACGGTCGGGTCCATTTTGGGATCGTTTGCGTAAAACGCGACCGAGAGGACGGGGATGTCGACGTCGATATCGAGGGGTTTGATGATCGGCTGCATCGCCCCTTTGGGGAGGATGGCCATGTTCTGCATGATCTTGTCGTAGATCTTGAGGTTGGAGTCCTCTTTCTCCTCGCCGATGTAGAAGGCGGCGTTGATCACCGCGACGTTGTCCATCGCCATCCCGTGGATGTGCTCGATCCCCTTGACCTCTTTGAGTTTGCGCTCTAGCGGCTTGACGATGACGTTTTCGACTTCGCTCGCCGTCGCGCCGGGGAGCGCGACGATGACGGTCGAGCCGGAGACGACCATCTGCGGATTCTCCTCACGCGGCATCAGCATCAGGGCGATGTAGCCGATCACGAGGAGGAATACCCCCAGGATCGGGGTGAGGGGATTGCGCAGAAACCCTTTGGCGAGTTTTCCGGCAATGTCCTTGGGTTCGTAGGAGTGGGGCGCGTGCATATGACCTCCTATTCGATCTCGACGGTCGCGTACATGCCCGGATAGACGGTTTGCTTGGCACTGAATGAGACCTTGATTTTAAAGGTGTGGGTCATCGGATTGGAGCTGGGGATGATGGCGCTCACCTTGCCGATGCCACTGTAGCCGACCGAGGGGATCGAGACTTTGACCCGTTTTCCCACGGGGACGAGTTTGAGGTTGTTTTCGGCCACTTCGACCTCGATTTTGAGCGAGTTGAGGTCGGCCAGTACGATCGCGGGCATTCCCGGCATCGCCATCTCCCCCACCTTGATGTTTTTGGAAATGACGACGCCGTTGTTGGGGGCGGTGATGCGGAGGTAGTTGTACTGGTTGTTCACCTCTTTGAGGCGCGCTTTGGCCTGGCTCACCTGCCGTTCGGCGATCTGGATCATATTCTGGAGGTTCTTTTTGGAAAGTTCGAGGTTCTCGACCTCGTATCTGCTCACCATGTCCTGAGCGAGGAGGCGGCGGTTACGCTCAAGGTTGAGTTCGAGGTTGGCGTACTGGTTCTGGTACATCTGCAAGGAGAGTTCGGCCTGGGCGATCCCCATTTCGACCTGCGTTTTGGCCGAATCGATTTCGCGCGAGTCGATCGTGTACAGCAGCTGCCCCTTGGAGACGCGGGAACCTTCGGAGACGTTGACCCCGGTCACGAATCCCATGTTACGGCTGGTGATCATCTTCTGGTTGTCGCTGATGACGCTCCCCGAGAGGGAGAGTCCCGCGGCGCTGAGGGACGAGGCGAGGGCGAGGGTGGTAATCCAAAATTTCATTATTTGACTCCGTTGCTAAGTTTTTCGAGGGCGAAGAGGCGTTCGTTACGCTGGTTTTTGACCATCTGGAGGTTCAGTACCTTTTCGATCTGCTGGGACTGCTTGATGATGACGTCGGACATCGACGCGAGATGCTCGTGGTAGCGTCCCTCGTAGTTGCGGTAGATCTGGTTGGCCAGTTCGAGCTCTTTTTCGAGGCTGGCGATCTGGGCGTTGAGGCTTGCGATCTCCGTCTGGATTTTTTCGTATTGCAGTGCGATCCCTTTGCGGGCGAGTTCGACCTGCGTCTGGGTTTTGAGTTTCTCGACCCGCGCTTTTTCGAGGGAGGCACCGTCTACGCCGCCGTTAAAGAGGTTCCAGCTCAGGCGCGCCCCCACCGTGAAGGCTTTGTGGTCGTTGAAGTCGCCCAGAAACGTGTCGTCCGCGCTGGAGGCTTCGGCAAACGCGCCGATCTGCGGCAGGAACGGAGCATAGGCCAGATCGACCATGCTTTCGCGCACCGCGAGCCCTTCGGAGGCTTTTTTCAGATCGAGGTTGTTGGCAAGGACGTGATTTTCATCGATCGCGGGAGCGGGGTAGTCGCTGCGGGGAAGTTCGATTTCGGCGACGTCGCGGTTGAGCAGAAAGCTGATGTAGTGGTAGAGGAGCTTTTTGTTCGCTTCCATCTCGCTCAGGCTCCGCTCGACGTTGGCTTTTTTCGCCTGTACTTCGAGGAGGTCTACCTTTTTGGCGTACCCCTCGGTAATCATCATCTGCGTGGTTTTCTCCAGCGTCGCGATGTTGCCCAGGATCACGTTCATGTGGTCGATGCTGTTCTGGAGCAGCGCCATGTCGTAATAGCTTTTGCGCAGTTCATAGCTTTTTTCGGTTTTGACCTGCTCGGCATCGAGTTTTTTGATCTTTTCCATTTTTTCGGCGATGTCGCCGTAGGCGCTCAGCTTGCCCCCGGTAAAGAGCGGAAGCATGTAGGTGAGCTTGCTCTGGAAATAGTTCTGGTAGCCGGGGTAGTTCAGCCGGTCGGGAGGGGTGTCGTAGTCGGGATTCCCGGCCATGAAATTGGCCATGAATTCATCCGCACTGAAATCCCCGAAGGTCGCTTCGCGGGAGCTGAGTTTGAACCCGAAGACGTTCCCCGCATCGTTGGAACGGAGGACGTTCTGGGTGAAATCGAGGCTTCCGAAATGATATCCCCGTGCGATGGCGACGTCGCTTTTGGCGCTTTGGACGTCGAGGTCGGAGGCTTTGATTTCGAGGTTCTGGTTGTGCAAAAGTTCCAGCGCATCGTTCAGGCTGAGCCCCGCCGCACCCAGCTGGCAGGAAGCGAACAGCAGCGAAGCGCTCAGAACGCGTGAGATCGTCGACATGGCAAAATCCTTGGTGCTATTTGGTTTTATAATCGAATGTATAAGTATAATTATACATGCTGAGCGATTCAGGAAAACTAAAAAAACATATTTTGACGTCAGATTAAGGAACGAACAGTGTACCATAAGTTACACGTTGTTTGAAATTCGGCGCACTTTCGGGTAAAATTCGCCCAAAAATAAAGATCAGGGGATCAAGTCATGGCAACAATCGGCATGGGTGATATCAAAAAAGGGGTACGTCTGGAGATCGACGGCAACCCGTTCAGAGTCGTCGAATTCCAACACGTCAAACCGGGTAAAGGGGCGGCGTTCGTCCGTATGAAGGTCAAAAGCTTCAAAAACGGCAAGGTGATCGAGAAAACGGTTCACGCCGGGGATAAATTCGAGGTGCCCAACATGGCGCACAAAACGATGCAGTTCCTCTACGACGACGGCGAAATGCTCCAGTTCATGGACAACGAAAGCTACGAGCAGCTCGGTCTGACGTACGATCAGTGCGAAGACGCGATGAAGTGGATCAAAGACGGTACGAACGTCCAGATGGTTTTCCACAACAACGAAGCGATCAGCGTCGACGCCCCTGAAATCATGGAACTCAAAATCGTCGAGACTCCGCCGAACTTCAAAGGAGATACGTCAAGCGCCTCCAAAAAACCGGCGACCCTGGAAACCGGTGCGGTCGTCCAGGTCCCTTACCACGTTCTTGAAGGGGACGTGATCAAGGTCAACACCGTCGAGGGCGAGTACCTCGAAAAAGTGAAATAATCTCCTCTTTTCTCTACTCTATTCCGGGCAGGGGGCTTGACCCCTTGACTTTCTTTTTGTACCATACTTCCATTGCCGTATAACTTTTATGATAGAAGGATCATCCATGCCAACAGTTTTAGTTCCGATTGCCGAAGGGTTCGAAGAGATCGAGGCGGTGAGCGTCATCGACGTGATGCGCCGCGCCGGGATCGAGGTGATCGTCGGGTCGCTTGGCGGTGAGCGTCTTGTAAAAGGAGCCAACGGGATTACGATCCAGTGTGACCGAGCGGTGGAGGGGATCGGTGCCGATGCGCTGGATATGATCGTCCTTCCGGGGGGATGGGGCGGTACGAAAGCGCTGGCCCACGATGCGCGCGTGCAGGCGCTGCTGAAGGAGATGGACGCGAAACACAAGCCCATCGGCGCGATCTGTGCGGCCCCTTACGCCCTCGATACCGCCGGGGTCCTCAAAGAGGGGTATACCTGCTATCCCAGCGTCGAACACGAGATCAAAACCGCAGGGTTCAGGGGTGCCGAACATGCCGTCGTCGAGAGCGGTAACGTCATGACGTCGCGTGGGCCGGGGACGGCGATCTGTTTTGGTCTGGCTATCGTGAAAAAGCTCGTCGGAACGGAGATGTACCAGCAACTCCGCGGCGGTTTGCTGGCCGATTACTGTGCGGATCTCTAAAGCCCTTTTGCTCCTGGGCGTCTGTGCCGCAGCACAGGGAGAGGCCCGTTTTTCGGCGAATGAGGCGTACACCCAGGAAGAAGCATTGCGCTACTGCCGCGATCTTGGACCCGGCTGGCGCGCGATGCGGATCGGCGAGCTGTTTGCGCTTGCGGCGACTACCCCGTTTGCGGAAAATTTCAGTTACTGGTCGGCCGATATCGCCCCCTCGGATACCATGGTGCTGGGATCGGGGAACGAAGGGGACGGCGGAATCGTCGAAATGGTGGGGTACAGCTATTATCCCAAAGAGCGCAATATTACCCTCTCCCCCCCGTCCAAAAAAGTCGCCGCGGCGTGCACCGACGAGCCCGGATCGCTTCGTAAGCGCGATTACGCGATCACCCCGGAGGGGACGGTGGACCGCGAGAGAGCTCTGTTGTGGCATTCGCTCGACGCGACCGACAAACGGGCGAAATACACCTTTGCCGAAGCCGAGGCGATGTGCGAAAACCTCACCCTTCACGGCCGAAGCTGGCGCCTGCCGAGCCTGGAGGAGTTGTACGGGATCGTCGATTATTCCCGTTTTCGTCCTACCGTCGATATGACCTACTTCGGGGCGATGATGCACCGGTACTACTGGAGCTCGGATGAACTGAACGCCCAGGAGGCCTACGCGGTCGGATTCAAGCTCGGCTCCGTCGCCACCGTCAGCAAAAAAGAAGCGGCCTATGTGCGGTGCGTCAGCGAATGAGAGTATTTATTCATGAGTTTATGTCACTTCTTCTCCTTCCAGAGGGGGTAATATCCTTTTAAACCCGTTAAATCCGGCAAGAGATGACTAATTTATGACCGTTTTGATGTTAAAGTAACGCATAAACATAAAAAACGGCAGCGTCGAATGTCACGAAATACGGGAGGAAGGTAGGTGAACGATAAGCTTTCATGGTTGAAAAACAAAAGTGTTCTTTTTGCCGAAGATGACCATCTCCTGCGTGAACAGACGGCAGAAGTCCTAGAAATGCTTTTTGGGACCGTTTACCCCGTCGAGGATGGTGAAGAAGCTTATCGTGTCTATGAAGAAGAATCCCCCGATATCATCATCACCGATATCAAGATGCCGAAAAAAGACGGTCTCAAACTTGTCGGCCAGATTCGCCGTTACGATTATCACACTCCGATTATTTTTCTAAGCCAATGTACTGAAAACGAGATGTTGCTGAACGCGGCTAACCTTTCGGTAGATGGATATCTTGTCAAACCGATGCAACCTGATACCTTGACCGATACGATTTGCAAGTCGTTGCGCCGCTCCCAGCGGGGTGAGGAGATGGTTAAATTGGGTTATGATCTGTTCTTTAACCCCGCCACGCAGGAACTTTTTCAAAACGGTGCGATTGTTTCTCTCGGTGCCAAAGAACTCGATTTACTCCTGTTGCTGATGAAACAGCGGTCCAAAACCGTGACAAAAGACGAAATATCGCGGGCATTGTGGCCTTTGGACCCTATCTGCGATTCGGCAATCAAAAATCTTATCCTGCGGATACGTAAAAAACTCAATGCAGAAATTATTGTTTCGGTAAGGGGGGTAGGATATCGTCTTGAAACCCGTGCGGGACTGGAAAAATGATATTGTATTGCCGGACAACATCCGTGGCCCCTTTAGACGGTATTGAGAGAAAATTTTTCGTATCGGGGCACGTTATTCGATGAATCTTTATCAGTATCTTTTCGAGCATGCGAAGATCGGCATGGCATTATGCAGTGCAAAGGATAATCGCCTTGAACTGGTTAACACGGCTTTTGCCCGTATTCACGGTTATGAACCCGGCGAACTGATCGGCGTTTCACCGGGTGAAATCTTCGCCCCGGAATGTATGGGCCGTCCCAATCCCGCAACGGTCGGAAAAAACGCCTATTTTTGTGCAACGGATGATGTTTCGTTCGAGACGGTTCATGTCAAAAAAGACGGAACACCGGTAGAAGTTTCAGTCCATGTCACGGTGCTGAGGGATCATAACGGTGTCATCGTGCACCGGATTACCAATCTTTACGATATCACCGAACGCAGATCGATTGAAAAACAAATGGAATTCCTGGCCCATCACGATCCCTTGACGGGATTGCCGAACCGGGTTCTGGTCAAGGATCGGTTTGATCATGCGATCATGTATGCCCAAAGGAATAATTCCAAAACGGCCTTGCTGTGCATCGATTTGGACGGCTTTAAAACGATCAACGATTCGTTGGGGCACACGGTGGGGGATGAAGTGCTGAAAATGGTTTCTGCCCGCCTGAAAAATGTTTTGCGCAAGACCGATACGGTCAGCCGACAGGGGGGCGACGAATTTATCCTGATTCTTCCTGAAATCACCGATACCAAGGGGATCGTCATCCCGATAGTCCGTAAACTCCTCGAATCGTTTCGGGAACCGTTTCAGGCGGGAGGACATACTTTGTTTGCATCGGTGTCGATCGGGATTGCCCTGGCGCCGGATGATGGAGAGACGTTCGAATCGCTTCTTCAGAAATCGGAAACGGCGATGTACAAGGCCAAAGAAATGGGTCGGAACACCTATTGTTTCTATACCAACCGGATGAATGCCGATATGGCTGAACAGCTTAAACTCCAGAGTGATCTGCTTCAGGCAGTTGACCAGGATGAGTTTATCCTCTACTATCAGCCGCAGATTGATCTTGTAAACGGCCGCATTATCGGGGCAGAAGCATTGATTCGCTGGCATCATCCCCAGATGGGGATGGTACCGCCTATGAAGTTCATACCGATGGCCGAATCGAGTGGGGCGATCGTGCGTATCGGGCAGTGGGTTATCAAGGAGGCTTGCAGACAGGCTTCCCTATGGCATCAGCGGGGAATAGACATTACGATCGCCGTCAACATCTCTCCGATCCAGTTCAAGCGGGGGAATCTCGAAGGCGTTGTCAGAGAGGCACTTGAAAAAACGGGGCTTTCCCCCTGTCATCTGGAGTTGGAAGTAACCGAATCGACGATGATGCACGATACGGAAAATACCCTTCGGACGGTGCAAAGTCTTCGTGAAATCGGAGTACAGTTTTCCATAGATGATTTTGGCACGGGATATTCGAGCCTTTCGTATCTCAAGCGTTTTGCCGTCAACAAGCTCAAAATCGATCAGTCATTTGTCCGTGATATTCTTAAAGACCAGGAAGATGCGATTATCGTGAAAACGATCATCCAGATGGCCAAAAGCCTCAACCTCAAAACGATCGCCGAAGGGGTGGAAAACGCCGAAGTGCTTGCCGTGTTGGAACAGTACGGATGCGATGAGGTGCAGGGGTATTATTTTGCCAAACCGATGGATTCCGGCGAGTTTGAAAATTATTATAATTCGCGGAAGGTATAACTTACGCGAATCTCGCTATAATACTGTCATTAAAACGGACAATCCGTAAGCTGCCGAATCCGCACTTTTTTATCCGCTTCAACCACCTAAAGGAAACCATATCCCCATGTTATTTACCGATCTGAACCTCTCCGCACCG
>CAZBIR010000022.1:4771-24746 GCA_964491035.1 uncultured Sulfuricurvum sp. | reverse complement strand
CCGATGATTATCCGAAAACTATTTAAATTTGAAAACGCCCATATCGTTCGGGGGTGCTCCACCCAGCGGTGCCGTGCGTCGTTGCACGGGCACTCGTACAAAGTCGAAGTGCTCCTCGAATCCGATTATCTCGATAACGGCCAGATGGTCTATGATTTCGGTCTGATGAAGCACGGGATGAAAGAGCTGATCGATGCGTTCGATCACGCCATCGCCCTGTGGGACGGAGACGACGCGGAGTACATCGAGGATATGAAACGTCACTCCAACCGTTGGGTACAGATCCCCGTCTCCCCCTCTGCCGAGCAGTTCAGCCGTCTGATTTTTGTGATGATCGACAAACTCCACTGGTTCACCGAGATGGTGAACGGGGAGAAGATGGTGCGCCTCTTCAGCATCATCGTCCATGAGACCGATACGGGGTACGCCCAGTGTTTTCGACCCGATGCCTATTCGGAGAAGATGGGGCTGATCGATCTGGAAAAGATCGTTTTCAGCGACGAGATACGGCAGGGGTGGAGCGACCCGGAGTTATGGGAGAAGATCAAGCGCGGAGAGCGGTTCGTTAACCCTACAACGGTTTAAACGGTAATAAGCGGATTTTGCTCTTTTGAACTCATGCACCAGCGTGTCGGGATGATCCGGACACGGCTTCCCGTATCAAACCCCTCTACCGAAGCATCCACCATCATAAAGGCGTTGGCCAACGAGAGGGGCAACACCATCCCCGGACCGAATTTTTCGCACGGCATAAACGTTTCGCCGTCAAACCACCCCGGTATCAGTGCACGTCTCCCTTTTTTCATGGCAAACGGCTCTTTCATCTGCGTCGTTAGGGTGGAGAGGTATTTATCGCTCCGCCCGCTGATGGCCAAAATGATGCTTTGGCCGAACAGCTCGAAACACAGCGCCGCCGCGAGGGGGTTTCCGGGGAGGTTGAGGATCAGGGTCCCGCCGATCCGTCCGAACGTCGTCGGTTTGCCCGGTTTGATGTCGACCGATTCAAAGCCGCTCTCGAATCCCAGCGACGTGAAGGCCGCTTTGGTGAAATCGGCATCCCCGACGCTGACGCCGCCGGAGGTGATGATGAGATCGGCGTTGAGGGAGCGGTGGATGTGCTCCCGGATCGATTCGAGGGTATCTTCCGCCGTTCCGGTAAAAATGACGTCACACCCCAGCTCGCGGGCCCGCTGGGCAAAGGTGGGGGTATTGGTGTTATAAAGCTGGTTGGCCCCCACGCTCTCGTAGTGCATTTTCAGCTCGTTCCCCGATGAGAAGAGGGCGACGCGGGGCCGGCGGTAGAGGTGCACGTGGGTGATCCCCTGCGAGGCGAGCAGGGCGATGTGGTGGGCATGCAGCAGCGTCCCCGCTTCGAGCAGGATCATCTCCTCTTCGATGTCCTCCCCCCTGAGGCGGATATGCTGTCCCGCTTTGATCGAGGGGGGAAAAGTCACGGCATCACCTTCTTTGCACACCTCTTCGACGGGGACGATGGCTTCGCACCCGAGTGGAATTCTGGCCCCCGTCATGATCCGTATGCACTGATCTTCGACCAGCCGGATCTCCTCCTGGTCGCCGGCAAATACGGTGCACGACTGCGTCAGGGTTTTCCCGGCATCCGCGGTGCGAACGGCGTAGCCGTCCATCGCCGAATTGTCAAATGCCGGCAGGGGATACCGGGCATGAATGCGCTGCGCCAGAATACGGTTCCCGGCGTTTTCGAGCGGTTCGATTTCGGTTTCGAGCCTCCCGCAGAGGGCATAGATTTTCTCAAGGGCCTCTTCAACGCTGATTGCCATTGTCTCTCCTGTCTCGAAACTTGTTTCCGATTATAGGGAATTTAAGGTAAAATCCCCTTTATGGAAGCTATGTACACAACCGGACTCAATATCCATTATTTCGGCGTTATCGTGCTGATGGGGGTCGTCGTCTTTAACATGGTGATGCTCGGATTGTCGCAGCACGTCGTCCGTTACGCCAGACGGATGCGGATCGTGATGCCGATTTCGGCTTCGCTGATCGCCCTGATCCTCTTTACGGGGGCGGTGATGATGGCGGCCAAGCGGCTGGCGTTTGACGTTTCGAATATTGCGATGATCGTGATCGCGGTGGCGGTGATCATCCTCGAGGCCAAACGGTATAAAACCCTCAAACGGCGGACCGACATTACCCAGGAGGGGGCATTTGAAGCGTACAAGACCAAAGCGTTTCGTTTTCTGGGGATCGAGATGGCCCTTCTTGCCGCGATGAGCGGATGGATGATGGCAGCATGAAATTTTTGCTTCACAAGGATGCCGGTTCGAACGATCTGAGTGTATCGGGGGACGATTACAAATACCTGATCAAGGTGCGCCGCCATAAAGTCGGCGATCTTATCCCGATGAGAACGCTGGGTGATTTGGGCGAAGAGTATCGCTACCGCCTCGAGAGAACGGATGGGCGGGAAGCCTATTTCTCGCTCCAGAGCCGCTATCGTTCGGTAGTTGAAAACAGCCGCCGCCTCCATATCGGATGGTGTCTGGTCGATCCCAAAACGGTTGAGAAAACCCTCCCGATGCTGACCGAACTGGGGGTGGCGAAAATCACCTTTATCCATTGCCGCCGCTCCCAGCAGAACTTTCGCCTCGATTTTGAACGGTTCCGCCGGATCATGGAGAGTTCCATCATGCAGTGCGGCCGGACGTCGCTGATCGAACTGGCCGAGTCTCCCGCGCTGAGTACTTTTTTGCGCGAGCACCCCGAAGCGGCCGTTCTCGATTTCGGCGGCGAGGTGCTTCAGGGCGATGAGGTATTGGAGACGGTCGTTATCGGTTGCGAGGGGGGGTTTGACGAGGGCGAACGGAAACTTTTCAGTGCCCACAGGGTTCGGGTATTCCCCTCGCCGATGGTCCTCCGCTCCGAAACCGCTGCCGTGGCGATCGCGTCCAGATTGTTGTAAAAAAAGAAATTTTCCGTTATAATTCGCCTCCAAATCATCCGCCCCCGTACGGATGTAAAACTATACCGGCCGACGTACAACGCCGTCGGCCACCAAGGCAAAAAGTATGAAAAAAGATCTTCACCCCAACGTTGTCGAAGCAACCGTTACCTGCGCATGCGGCAACACGTTCACGACAAAAAGCACCAAAGAAGCGATCCGTGTCGATATCTGCAACGAGTGCCACCCGTTCTACACCGGTTCTGAGCGCCAGGTCGACACTGCCGGACGTATCGACAAATTCAAAAAACGTTACTCGCTCAACTAAGAACGAAAACGTTCGGGAAATTTCCCGAGGGCTGCCGGCCCATCCGGCGATTCCGCTTGCCGGATACGGCAGAAATTGAGAAAACACGATGCTGTCTCTTGTCCCCACCCCGATCGGAAACATCGCCGACGTCACCCTCCGTACATTAGAGACTCTCTCCCAGGCAGAGGTTCTGCTGTGCGAAGATACCCGCGTCACCAAAAAGCTCCTTCATCTCCTCAAAGAACGTTACGCCCTCCAGACCCCGGAACAGCACTTTATCAGTCTGCATTCCCATAACGAAGCCGAATTCGTCGCGGCGCTGAAGCCCGGTTTTTTCGACCGTAACGTCGTCTACGTCAGCGATGCCGGGATGCCCGGGATCAGCGACCCGGGGCAGATGCTGGTACGCTACTGCATCGAGAACGGTATCGTTTACGATATCCTCCCGGGGGCGAACGCGGCGTTGACCGCCTTTGTCGCCAGCGGTTTCGTTGCGACGAAGATGCTCTTTTTCGGCTTTCTCCCCCACAAGGGGAACGACCGCTCCTCCGCCTTGCAGGAGGCGCTGTTCAACGGCTATACGACAGTGCTTTACGAAGCACCGACGCGGCTGGAGAAACTGCTGCGCGAGATTGCCGCCGCCGCACCCGATCGGGAGGTGTTTCTGGCCAAGGAGCTGACCAAAAAATACCAGCGCTTCTACCGGGGGCGCGCCGGCGAACTCCTCGACGAGATGAAAGAGGAGATCCGGGGAGAATGGGTCGTCGTTATCGAAGCCTCCGAAGGAAAAGGATCGTCGCTCAGCGAAGCCGATATTCTGGGGTTGGATATCCCTAAAAAAGCGGCGTCGAAACTGATCGCGAAAATCACGGGCGAGAATCCCAAAGAGTGTTATCAGCGGCTCTTAAACTCATAAGGATACAATAACCCATGCTTATTTACGGAAAACAGCCGGTTCATTATGCGCTTGAGCGCCACCGCGAACGGATCAAGACCCTCTACCTGGCCAAGGAGATCGACAAAAAAGAGTATTCGCATCTCATGAAAATGGGGTTCGAAGTAAAACGGATCCCTCCCAACGCCGCCCAGTCGATGGTCAAGGGGGGGAACCACCAGGGCTATATCGCCGAGATCTCACCGGTTCGGCCGTATGCGTCCACTTTTTTGAAAGGGTGCGGATTTGTCGTCGTCCTCAGTTCGATTACCGATGTCGGAAACATCGGCTCGCTCGTGCGCAGTGCGTATGCCCTGGGGGTGGATGCCCTCGTGATCTGCGGGATCAAGGAGCCCAACCTTGAGCCGATCATACGGACGAGTACGGGAGCGGCGCTCGACCTGCCGCTTGTGATCGTCCAGAACATCCACGATGTGATGCATGAGCTCAAGCAGTCGGGATTCACCCTCTACGGCGCGATGATGGAGGGCAAGGAAGTGCGGGAACTGACGTTTGATTCCAAGCGGGCCCTGATCCTCGGCAACGAGGGGGAGGGGCTCAGCGGACGGGTCCAAAAAGGGCTCGATCATGGCGTGTCGATACGGATGGCCCATGATTTTGATTCGTTGAACGTCGGCGTAGCCGGAGCAATTTTGATGGAGAGGATGCGATGAGCAAGTATCAGAAGTTTGAAGACCTGCAGGAACTCGGTTCGGAAAAAATTCACGAAAAAACCCACATTTCACGCGATAAGATTGAACTGGTGCTGACCAAGTCCTACGGGGAACTCGGCAAAGTACAGTTTATGGGGTTCATTTCCATTCTCGAGCGGGAATACAATCTGGATCTGAATGATATCCGCGAAGAGTACACCGCGTTCTGGAACGAGCACAAACCGAGTGTTTCGCAACAGAGTTCTTCGATCCTGCAGGCGAAATCCAACAGCAAACAAAAATGGATCGTGGCGGGAATGGCAGCGGCGGCGCTGCTGATCGTCGGCGGATACCTCCTGCAAAGCTCCCTTTCCAATGCCCCCCGCGAAGAGCTGATCGTGTTGAGCTCCCTGCATGTCGAGACGGCGGAGACGGAGGAAGCCAACGGGAGTGCGGAGGCGAATCAGAGCGCTGAGGGGAACCTGAGCGTTGTGGCCGCACCGATTGCCGCAGAGCAGAACACGAGCGTCCCGGCGAAGGGGGATGCCCTTCCTTCCGGGCAGATCCGGATCGTCCCGAAATACAAGGTATGGGTGGGGATGATCGATACGGCCAAAGGGACCAAAACCCAGCAAATCACCTCGGACCCAATCGTCGTGGACGGTTCAGCGGCGTTGCTGATCGTTCTGGGGCACGGTATGGTCGAGATCGAATCGGCTGCGGGCAAAGAAACGGTCAAAGAGAGAAACACCCTGCGGCTGGCGGTCGAAAACGGAACCTTCCGGCGTCTGAGCCAGAACGAATTCCAGGGGCTGAACAACGGTAAAAACTGGTAATCGCGAAGGGGGCCGGATGAGAAAATGGGGAATTCTATGGCTGCTTCCGGTCGCGGTTTTTGCCGCACAGCCCCTTAAAATTTCCGCCGCCATTACGTTTGAGGGGGAAAGCCAGGTCGCTTTGAAACTTCTTCATAACGCGTTTCACTCCGTCGGTTACAAACTCGACGTTCGGAATCTTTCGGTTGCGTCCGCTCAGGGGCGTATCGAAGGTGAAGCGGTCGGGCTTCGCCCGTTTGCCGTCGATGCGTTTGCCGAAAACCTGAAGGAAGAAGGGGCGCTTGTCGCCGACGCGGGTTCGGCCAGGGGGGCGCTTCGTCTGAATCTCGATGCCCGGAACGGCTTCTGGAATCTCGCGATGATCGGCGTGGACGAGGGGGTGCAGCTTGAACGCTCCGCCGCGCCCGTCTGGTTCCGGGTCGAGAACGGCCAGACACTCCGGATTGAAGCTCCGTACGTCGGGAAATGGTACCCGGACATTGCGGTGCTTGACCGTTCTTTCCGGGTCCTTTCGACCTACCGTTCGCCCTATGATGCCGAAGAGTACGAGTTCCCTCTTCCCGAAGGGGCCCATTACCTCAAAGTCTCGAATCTATGGGGAATGAAAGGGGTCGGCGAGGGGATGTGGATCGAATCGAAATCTCCGGGGCGTTGAGGCGAAATTATAGATAAACTAAGCCTCTTATGTTAAAATGGCGCAACTTTTTACTCATAGGTTGTAGCCATGTTTGATGAAATCCAATTTGACCGGATTAAACGCCTTCCTAAATACGTTTTTGCCGAAGTGAACGAGCTGAAAATGGCGCGCCGTCGCGCGGGCGCCGACGTTATCGATTTCAGTATGGGAAACCCCGACGGCGATACCCCTGAACACATCCGTCAAAAACTGATCGAATCGGCGCAGAAAACCAAAACGCACGGCTATTCGGTGTCCAAAGGGATTCCCAAACTACGTCAGGCGATCTGCGACTGGTACAAACGCCGTTATGACGTCGATCTCGATCCCGAAACCGAAGCGGTTGCCACCATGGGTTCCAAAGAGGGCTACGCCCACCTGGCCTACGCGATCACGAATCCCGGCGACGTCGTCGTCGTCCCCGATCCTACCTATCCGATCCATTCCTACGCTTTTATCCTCGCAGGAGGGAACGTCCAGAAAATGGAACTTCCCTTCGATGAGGACTACAAAGTAGACGAAGACCTCTTTTTCGAGCGGCTGGAACAGGCGTTTCATGTTTCGTTCCCCAAGCCTAAATACGTCGTTGTCAATTTCCCCCACAACCCGACGACCGCAACGGTTACCCCGGCGTTTTACACCCGCATCGTCGAGATGGCCAAACGCGAACGCTTCTACATCATCAGCGACATTGCCTACGGCGACATCACGTTTGATGGCTATGCAACCCCTTCGATCCTTGCCGTTCCGGGGGCCAAAGACGTTGCGGTCGAGAGTTTCACCCTCTCCAAAAGCTACAATATGGCGGGATGGCGCGTCGGATTTTTCGTCGGGAACCCCAAACTGATCGGTGCACTCCAGAAAATCAAAAGCTGGCTTGATTACGGGATGTTCACCCCGATTCAGGTCGCCGCGACCGTTGCGTTGCAGGGAGATCAGAGCTGCGTCAAGGAGATCGTCGAGAAATACGACCACCGGCAGGATGTGCTTCTTGAGGCATTCAACCGCGCCGGATGGCCGATCCGTCGCAACCAGTCATCGATGTTCGTCTGGGCCCGTATCCCCGAATGTGCCCGGCACATGGGAAGCCTTGAATTCTCCAAGCGTCTCCTCGTCGAAGCCAACGTGGCCGTTGCCCCGGGGATCGGATTTGGGGACTACGGCGACGAGTACGTCCGTATCGCCCTGATCGAAAACGACAAGCGGATCCGCCAGGCGGCAAAAAACATCAAACAGTTCCTCCAGTCACTGGGATGCAAGGGCGGCGAGTGATCCGTGTCGGCGTAATCGGGGTCGGGACGGTCGGCCGCTCAGTCGTCGAGATCCTGGAAGAGAACCGCTCCATCATTACCGCACGCGCGGGCGATGAGATCCGGGTTAAAAGCGGGGTAGTGCGTAACCTCTCCAAAGCCTCGGACCTCGCCATCACCGTGTCCCAAAATCCGTATGACGTCGTCGATGATCCCGAGATCGACATCGTCGTCGAACTGATGGGGGGGGTTGAACTCCCCCTTGAAGTGGTGAAAAAAGCGCTTCAGAACGGCAAGGCCGTCGTAACGGCGAACAAGGCGCTCCTCGCCTACCACCGTTATGAGCTTCAGGAGATCGCGGGGGACATCCCGTTTGAATTCGAGGCGAGCGTCGCGGGGGGAATCCCCATCATCAACGCACTGCGTGATGGCCTCTCGGCCAACCATATCCTCTCCATCACGGGGATCATGAACGGCACCTGCAATTTCATGCTGACGAAAATGATGAACGAAGGGGCGGCGTTCGAGGCGGTGTTGGCCGAAGCGCAGGCGCTGGGGTATGCCGAAGCCGATCCGACCTTCGACATCGGCGGATTCGACGCCGCGCACAAGCTGCTGATTCTCGCGTCGATCGCCTACGGGATCGACGCGAAACCCGAAGAGATGCTCATCGAGGGGATCGAGGGGATCACCCAGGCCGATATCGCGTTTGCCAGGGAGTTTGGTTACACGATCAAACTCCTCGGGATCGCTAAACGCGACGGCAACGAGGTTGAACTCCGTGTCCATGCGGCGCTCGTACGGGAAGAAGCGATGATCGCCAAGGTAGACGGGGTTATGAACGGGATCAGCGTCGTCGGGGATCGCGTCGGTGAAACCCTTTATTACGGCCCCGGAGCGGGCGGAAACGCGACGGCGAGCGCGGTCGTGGCAAACATCATCGATATCGTCCGCTCCGGGAAGCGTTCCCCGATGCTCGGATTCAACCACCCGCTTGAAGAGGGACTCGGACTCAAGCCCTCCGAAGCGATCCGCTCCAAATATTACCTGCGGCTGCGGGTTTCGGACAAACCGGGAATCCTTGCCAAGATAACCCGGCTTTTCGCCGATCATGACATTTCGATCGAGGCGGTGATCCAGCGCCCGAGCGAGAGCGAATGCGCCCACCTCCTGTTCGCGACGCACGAAGCGACCGAGCGTTCTATCCGCGAACTGATGGGGCAGCTCGAAGGGCTCGAATCGGTTCTCGAAACGCCGTTTATGATACGGATTGTGTAGGGGGAGTCTCCCCTGAACCTCTTCTTTCTTACCTTAATAATAATTTAACCTATATTGCTGTATTATACGCGTCCACTTTGCACACTCGGACACACAGGATGAATGTTTCTCACTGTGTTTGACGCAGTCAGAAGTATTGGTGCGATGACAATCCACCTACGAGGGCAAGTGACCTAAATGAACGGAGCCTACCGATGAAAGTACGTTCTTCAGTGAAGAAAATGTGCGACGATTGCAAAATCATCAAGCGCAAAGGGGTAGTTCGCGTAATCTGCAAAACCCCAAAACATAAACAAAGACAAGGATAAGCATGGCACGTATTGCTGGTGTAGACTTACCTAAGAAAAAACGGATCGAGTACGGTCTGACCTATATCTACGGGATCGGACTTCATACGTCTCGCAAAATTCTGGACGCTACCGGGATCGATTACAACAAGCGTGTATACGAACTCAGCGAAGACGAAGCGGCAACCATCGCCAAAGAGATCCGCAGCAGCGGTATCGCGGTAGAAGGGGACCTTCGTAAAGAAGTCGCAATGGATATCAAAGCGCTGATGGACCTGGGTTCATACCGTGGTCTTCGTCACCGTAAAGGGCTTCCATGCCGTGGTCAGAAAACCAAAACCAATGCACGTACGCGCAAAGGTAAAAAGAAAACTGTCGGCTCGGCCACAAAGTAAGGGATTAGAGTATGGCAAAAAGAAAAGCAACCCGTAAAAAAATCGTCAAAAAGAACATCTCCAAAGGGATCGTTCACATTTTGGCCTCTTTCAACAACACCCTCGTAACCGTCACTGACGAAATGGGGAACATGATCGCATGGAGCTCGGCAGGAAGCCTCGGTTTCAAAGGGTCTAAAAAATCGACTCCTTTTGCTGCACAGCAGGCAGTAGAAGCGGCGATGGAAAAAGCAATGGTCCACGGAATCAAAGAAGTGGGAATCAAGGTTCAGGGTCCTGGTTCAGGACGTGAAACTGCAGTTAAAAGTGTCGGCGCTATCGAGGGCGTACGCGTTTCTTTCATGAAAGACGTTACTCCTCTGCCACACAACGGATGCCGTGCGCCTAAGCGCCGCCGAGTGTAAGGAGTTTTTGAATGGCAAGATATAGAGGACCCGTAGAAAAAATCGAAAGAAGATTCGGTGTAAGCCTTGGACTCAAAGGTGAGCGTCGTCTCGCTGGCAAAAGTGCACTGGACAAACGTCCTTACGGACCCGGACAGCACGGTCAGCGCCGCACAAAAATTTCTGAATACGGCACGCAGCTTCGCGAGAAGCAAAAAGCCAAATTCATGTACGGTCTGAGTGAAAAGCAAATGCGCTCACTCTTCGCCGAAGCGAAACGCCGCACAGGAAACACCGGTACCAACCTGGTTATCCTCCTTGAGCAGCGTCTTGACAACGTCGTTTACCGCATGGGCTTCGCGACAACCCGTCGTTTTGCTCGCCAGCTGGTAAATCACGGTCACGTACTGGTTGACGGCAAACGCGTCGATATCCCTTCTTACCGTGTTAAACCCGGACAGAAAGTTGAGATCATCGAGCGCAGCAAAAAGAACAACCAGATTACGCGTGCGGTTGAACTGACCAACCAGACCGGGCTTGCTCCGTGGGTTGACATCGACCAGGACAAAGTATTCGGTATTTTCACACGTCTTCCTGAGCGTGAAGAAGTTGTTATCCCTGTTGAGGAACGTCTAATCGTCGAGCTTTACTCGAAATAATCATTAAAGAAAGGGCGCTCAGCATGAAAAAAATTAAAACATCACCGCTTCTTCCGAAAGAGTTTGTCGTCGAGCAAATCAGCGCGAACGAAGCGAACATTATTGCCTACCCGTTTGAAACCGGTTTCGCGGTTTCACTCGCCCATCCCCTCCGCCGTTTCCTGCTCAGCAGCTCGGTAGGGTATGCGCCGATCGGTATCAAAATCGAAGGTGCGAAGCATGAGTTTGACTCTGTACGCGGTATGCTCGAAGACATTTCGGACTTCATCATCAATCTCAAAGGGGTCCGTTTCAAACTCAAAAACGGCCTGAAAGAGAAAGAGATCAGCTACAGTTTCGCAGGCCCTTGCGAAATTTTCGGCAGCGATCTGGAAAACGATGATGTCGAAGTGGTCACGCCGAACGCATTTCTGGCTACCCTGAACGAAGACGCGACGCTGAACTTCACCGTCAAAATTCATCAGGGAATCGGTTATGTTCCAAGTGAAGACGTTCGTGATATGCTGGGTGAGGGATACATCGCCCTGGATGCGTTTTTCACTCCCGTACGCCGCGCTACCTACGCGATCGACAACGTATTGGTCGAGGACAATCCGAATTTCGAGAAAGTGATCATCAACATCGTCACTGACGGCCAGATTTCACCGGTTGATGCCTTTAAAAACGCTTTGGAAGTGATGTATGCACAACTGGCTGTATTCAACAGCGAAGTGAGCATCAAGGCTCCGGCGGTTTCTGAGCGCGCGGATGAACATCCCGAACTGAAACGTTTGGGTGCCCGAATCGAGGAACTCGGACTGAGTGCACGCAGTTTCAACTGCCTGGACCGTTCCAACATCAAATACATCGGCGAAATCGTCATGATGAGCCAGAATGATTTGAAAGAGGTCAAAAACCTCGGTAAAAAATCGTTTGAAGAGATTTTGGAAAAAATCAGTGAATACGGCTACACCGTAGGTCAAGAATTGAGCGATGACCTGGTCAGCGCGATCAAAAAGAAAATCGAAGCTGAATAAGCTTACAACACAAGAGGAAGTATCTTATGAGACATCGTCACGGATACCGCAAGCTCGGACGTACAAGCGCGCACCGCGCCGCTTTGTTGAAAAATCTGAGCATTGCGTTGATTGAAAACGGTAAAATCGAAACTACTTTGGTCAAAGCCAAAGAACTCCGCTCTTTCGCGGAAAAGCTGATCACAACTGCTCGCGCCGGTGATGCAAACGCGCACCGTGCCGTCTTCGCGGTTCTTCAGAACAAAGAAGCAACGAAAGCTCTCATGAACGAAGTTGCTCCCAAATATACCGAGCGCAACGGCGGGTATACCCGTATCGTCAAAACTCGCATCCGCCGCGGTGACGCTACGCCGATGGCATACATTGAACTCGTATAACGAGTTCAATACCCACCCCTTAAACCGAGCTTCGCTCGCAAATTATCTGCTTCGTATTAGTCCTTGTTTAGCCCTTTTGATCTATCATACCGCCCTTAACTATACCCGTTTCAAAGGCATAACCCGATGATCCCTTTTACCGATGAAGAATTGATGCAGCCGGTTCGCCGCGTGATCGATAAAATCAGACCTTCTTTAGCGCTTGACGGCGGTGATATCGCATTCCTGACCGTGAAAAACGGAACAATATATGTACAGCTTCAGGGAGCGTGCGTCGGATGTTCCAGCAGCGGCAATACTCTTAAATACGGTGTCGAGCGCCAGCTACGGATGGATATCCACCCCGAACTGGTCGTGATAAATGTCCCCCAGGGGATGGAAAATCAGATAGACGCACTATAATTACCGATCCGATAACCGATATAGTAATAAACAGGAGGGATATTTATGCATACGATCCATTTATCCAAAACCCTCAGACAAGCCAACGACCATTTTTTAGCCGGTGAATACCGGGAGGCATTAAGGGATTATTCGCTCGCGCTCAAAGATCACCCGGGATCGAAAGAGGCCTATAACGGGGCCATTCTTTCAGATATGGCGATGAGCGGCGAAGCGGGTGCGGAAGCGTTGTTCGATTACTATACGATTCTTAAAAACGAAGATGCTGAACAGGCCGACGTGGTCATATCCGAAATCCTCGAAACGATGGACGGGACGCTCGAGCAGCTTTCGACGTTGTTCGGCGAAACGATCAAACAGCGTCTTGCGTATGAAGACGGCATCATGTATAACGAGTTCAAAGAACTCGTCAAGGATGAGAGCGATTTCAACCGGATCTTCGAAAATATCATGTTTTCGACCCGCGTCATTATCACCGAAAAAGAGGATTTCGTCGATTTCCTGGACAACCTCATACACCACGGATACCAAGAGATGGCGCTGAGCTATCTCGAAAGCGCCCTCGGCGTTTACCCCAATGACCGGCAGTTACGCAATCTACTCCGCCGCCTGGCAAAAGGAAAACCACTTGAAAATTGAAGTCCACGGTGCGCCGTTTGCCTTTATTTCGGAAAATTCGGCCGATTGCGGAGCCGATTGTGCTTTCGTAGTGACCAAGCAGAACGGCAAATACCAAGAAGATGCCCTAGCGCGGGGGGCGGCTGGGGTGCTGATCCCTTCCGAGGCGTGGGATATGATGGGGCTGGAGGGGATCAAGGTGATCGGCATCACCGGGACCAACGGCAAAACGACGACGGCGAGCGCGATTTATTCACTTCTGCTGGATCTGGGGTACAAAGCCGCGATGCAGGGGACGCGCGGGTTTTTCATGAACGACGAGCCCGTCGAGGGAAAAACCCTGACCACCCCCACGGTTTTGAATACCTACCGCCACATGAAACAGGCACGGGAAGCGGGATGTGAGTATTTTGTCATGGAAGTCAGTTCCCATGCGATCGAGCAGGAGCGGATTGCAGGGATCAGGTTCGATCTCAAAATCCTCACCAACATTACACAAGATCACCTCGACTACCATGCAAGTCTCGAAGAGTACGTCCGGATCAAAAATCTCTTCTTTGCCGACGAGGCGCGAAAGCTGATCAACAAAGACGAACCCAAAGCGCAGTTCAACATCAAAAACGCCTACACCTACGGCGTCGAAAACCCCGCAACCTACAAAATTGTCGCCTATTCGCTCAATAACGGGGTGAGCGGGGTGCTGAAACACTTTGAGGAACTGGTGACGTTTGAATCGGCTCTGCACGGTTTTTTCAACCTCTACAACGTGACGGCGGCGATGGCGGCGGTCCACCTCTCAAGTGGCGAGAGCCTGGAGAAAATTGCCGAAGCGCTGGAAAATTTCGGAGGGGTGAGCGGGCGCATGGAGGTGGTCAGCACGGATCCCCTTGTTATCGTCGACTTCGCCCATACCCCTGATGGGATGGAGCAGGTACTCGGCGCGCTCAAGGAAAAAGAGCTGCTCGTCGTGTTTGGAGCGGGGGGCGACCGCGACCGTACCAAACGCCCCCTGATGGGACGGGTCGCTTCGGCGTACGCCAAAAAGCTTTACGTGACGAGCGACAATCCCCGTTTCGAAGATCCCGACGCGATAATCGAGGATATCCTGGCGGGGATCGAGGATAAAAGCAACGTCTTCGTCGACGTCAACCGCCGAAACGCGATCGCCCAGGCCCTCAACGATCGTGAAGGGGACGAAGCGGTACTGATCCTGGGGAAGGGGGATGAAACGTCGCAGATCATTTATGATCAGCATCTCCCCTTTGATGACCGCGTTGTGGCGCGGGAATTGCTGGCGCAAAAGTAACACTCCCCTAAAAGACCCCTTAAAAGGTGGAGTTGGGTAACAGGGCTTAATAACGAAAGCCCGATTTTGGCTATAATGCCGTTACTATTTTCCGGTGCCTTGAATCACCGAAGCAGAAGGAGCGTTTGATGGGTATTCCTCAACCGGCGTTTTATATTTTCAAGTGTGAGCAGTCTTCGCCTCCGGGGATGCCCAAACCCAGCTGCGTAAACCCCAATACGCAGGACGTTTTCCAGCATCTGGCGCAAACGCTGATGCAGCGCGGGCTTATCGCGACGGTCCAGCCGATCCGCACCTCGTGCATGAACCGCTGCAACGTTGGGCCGGTCATGCTGGTTGAGCCCGGGCACGTGATGTACTGCGGCCTCACCAAAGAGAAAATCAACGAGATCATCGAACGCCACATTATCGGCGGCGAAGTGGTCCAGGAGTATGTTATCCCGGCAGACTTGTGGGACGCCCCGATCACTCCGGCCGAGATGATGAAGCAGATGGGTCGCTAAACGATGCTGATCGAAATGCTCTACAGCAAAATCCACCGGGCAACGGTGACCGATGCCAACCTCAATTACGTCGGATCGATCACGATCGACGAGGAGCTTCTGGAAGCTTCCAAAATGCGGGTCGGACAGAAAGTCGAGATCCTCAACATCAATAACGGCGAACGTTTTTCAACCTACGTCATCCTCGGCGAACGGGGCAAACGTGACATCTGTCTCAACGGTGCCGCCGCGCGCAAGGTTCACAAAGGGGACAAGATCATCATTGTCGCCTACGCGACCTACAGCGACGCGGAGCTGGAAAACTATAAGCCGACGGTGGTTCTTGTCGACGACGAGAACGCCATCACCGATATCATCGAGAAAATCTGATGTTCGGCAACCTGGGTGATATGGGCAAAATGCTCGAAGCGCTCCAGTCGCAGGCCAAGGCGATGGAGGAAGAACTCTCCGAGCGCCGTTACACCCTCAAGAGCGGGGGCGGAATGGTGAAACTTACCCTGGACGGGAAAGGGGAAGCGATCGATCTGGAGATTGATGATTCGCTCCTCGAAGACAAAGCTTCCCTCCAGATCATCCTTATGTCGATCATCACTGACGGCTACAAGATGATCGAGGACAACAAAAAACAGCATGCCCTCGGGATGCTCGGGGGGATGAACCCTTTTATGAAATAATGGGGATGAAAGCTCCGTGAGTGTACAATTTCGCCAAAAAAAGGGGAAAGGGTTCCATGGAAGCGTTTGAAGCGTACCTCCTCGCACATCTCCCCAGCGCCCCCAGTTTCCACCCCCATTACGAAGAGTCGCTGCGCCGGATGCTGGTCGGGGGAGGCAAACGCTTCCGCCCCGCGCTGCTGCTGGGGGTGGTGCGAGCGTATCAGCCTTTGCTGCTCCAAAGCGCCTATCCCGTCGCCCTCTCCGTCGAACTGCTTCACACCTACTCGCTGATACACGACGATCTTCCCGCCATGGACAATGCCGACCTGCGCCGGGGGATACCGACGCTGCACACGACGTATGGCGATGTCAGCGCGATACTGGCCGGGGACGCGCTGAATACCTATGCGTTTGAGGTCCTCTCCAATGCGCCGCTGGGCGATCGTGTCCTTGTCAAACTCGTACGTGAACTGGCCCGTAACGGCGGTTTGGGCGGGATGGTGCTGGGGCAGGCAATCGACTGCCATTTTGAAAACACCCCGCTGAGCGTCGAACAGGTCCGGACGCTTCACATCCACAAAACAGGGAAACTGATCGCGGCTTCGCTGAAAATGGGGGCCATCGTGGCCGGGCGTGAGGAGATTGCCGAAGGGTTGTACGATTTCGGAATCGATCTGGGACTGCTGTTCCAGATCCAGGATGATCTCCTCGATGTCACCCATAGCAGCGAACAGGCGGGTAAAACGACGAACAACGACGCGGCGAAAAACAGTTTTGTTACCCTGCTGGGCTTCGAAGAGGCAATGGCGGAAGCGGACGAGCTGGCCGGAAAACTGCTGAAACGGATGGAGGGGTTTGACCCCAGACTCCGGCAGGAACTTTCACCCACACTGACCCACTACATCAATCGACATAAGGAATGAACATGAGCAACACAATGCGTCAAAAGATGGCGGACACGATCCGGTTTTTAGCGGCCGATATGGTTCAACAGGCCAATTCGGGCCATCCGGGCGCGCCGATGGGGCTGGCCGATATCGCCGTCGTCCTCTCCGAGCATCTCGTCCATAACCCGAAAAATCCGCAGTGGCTCAATCGCGATCGCCTGGTCTTCTCCGGCGGCCACGGAACGGGGCTGATCTATTCTCTTTACCACCTTTGGGGATACGGTCTGGAGATCGACGATCTCAAAAATTTCCGTCAGCTCGATTCCAAAACGCCGGGGCACCCTGAGTACGGTCACACGGCTGGCGTAGAAATCACGACGGGACCTCTTGGGCAGGGGGTTGCCAATGCGGTCGGTTTTGCGATGGCGGCAAAATACGTCGGTCACAAGGTGAACTCCGAGACGGCGGCGATGATCGACCATAAAGTCTACTGCCTCTGCGGCGACGGCGACCTCGAAGAGGGGATCAGCTACGAGGCGTGTTCGGTTGCAGGGCACCTGGGACTGGACAACCTGATCCTGATCTATGACTCCAACCGGATCACGATCGAGGGATCGACCGAGCTGAGCATCAGCGAGGATATCCGCGGCCGCTTCGAAGCGCAGCAATGGGCGGTCCTCGAGATCGACGGGCACAACTTCGACGAGATCGACGGTGCGCTCCATCAGGCGAAGCTGATGAGCCGTCCCGTTCTCATCATCGCCAACACGGTTATCGCCAAAGGGGGAGACAAACTCGAAGGTTCCCATCACTCCCACGGCGCCCCCCTGGGACATGACGTCATCAAGGCGGCCAAAATCGCCGCCGGATTCGATCCCGAAAAAACGTTCCACGTTGATGCCGACGTCCTTGAGCGGTTCCGCTGTGCGATCGAGAAGGGAGACCTTGCCGAGCGTGAGTGGAACCACCGTCTCAAAGAACTCCCTCTCGTCGAGCAGAACGAGGCGTATGAGCAGTTGATCCGTCCCGATTTCAGCCGTATCCAGTGGCCGGTATTCGAAAAAGCCGACGCGACCCGTAATACCAACGGCGTCATCCTCAACGCCATCGCCAAAGCCATTCCCGGATTCCTCGGCGGTTCGGCCGACCTGGGCCCCTCGAACAAAACCGAACTCGCGAATATGGGTGATTTCCCCAAAGGAAAAAACATCCATTTCGGCATCCGCGAACACGCGATGGCCTCGATCACCAACGCGATGGCCCTCTATGGTCCCCTGATCCCTTTCAGCGCAACCTTTTTCGTCTTCAGCGACTATCTCAAGCCCTCCGCGCGAATTGCGGCGCTGAGCGGAATCCAGCATTTCTTCGTCTGGACCCACGACAGCATCGGGGTGGGTGAAGACGGTCCGACCCACCAGCCGATCGAGCATCTGAGCCAGTTCCGCGCGCTCCCGAACTTCTACGTCTACCGCCCGGCGGACGGAAACGAAAACGTCAAGAGCTGGCAAAAAGCTCTCTCGATGAAAACCTCCCCCTCGGCATTCGTCTGTTCGCGTCAGAACCTCCCGCTCCTCCCTGCTGCGGTCAAAGGGGACGTCGAAAACGGCGGATATCTCCTGGTAGAGCGGGAGAACGCGACCGTGACGCTGATGGCATCGGGTTCGGAAGTGGGGCTTGCCCTGGAGACGGCCAAACTGCTCGAAACCCAGGGAACGATTGCCAATGTTGTGAGTGTACCGTGTTTTGACCTGCTGATCGAACAGAACCGGGAATACATCGACTCGATCCTCAAGCCAGGGACCAAAAAGGTCGCCATCGAAGCGGCCCGCGGGCTTGAATGGTACCGTTTTGCCGATGACGTTGTCGGGATGGAGAGCTTTGGTGCCAGCGCTCCTGCCGACAAACTCTTTGAGCGTTTCGGGTTTAGCGCCCAGTCAATCGCTTCGCGTATCTGATCCGTCGTCCCTCCGGGGACATTGGCCGCTGCCTTTCGTTAATTTTGCGCTGGCATAATCCTGAACCTCGAATCCCCCCAAGGAGAGCCCATGCTCAAAAACTCCCTTCTTCATTTTCTTAAACTCGAATCGGCGACGGGAATCCTCCTCGTCATTGCGATGATGTTGGCCATGGTGCTGGCCAATACGCCGATGAACGCCAATTATCACGCTTTCATCTCGACCCCGGTTGTGGTCAGTTTCGGAGAATTCGCCATCGCTAAACCGCTGCTGCTGTGGATCAACGACGGGCTGATGGCGATCTTCTTTTTCATGATCGGGCTGGAAGTGAAGCGTGAAGTGATCGAAGGCTCGCTCAGCAACCCCAAAGCGGTCGCCGTTCCGGCGATCGCCGCACTGGGGGGGATGGCGGTTCCCGCGTTCATCTTTGCGTGGTTCAACTGGAACGACCCCGTCGCACTGGGGGGATGGGCGATCCCTTCGGCGACCGATATCGCCTTCGCGCTGGGGATCCTGACGCTGCTGGGGAACCGGGTGCCGGCCGGGCTCAAGCTGTTTTTGCTCGCGTTGGCGATTATCGACGACCTCGGCGCGATCGTCATCATCGCCCTGTTCTACACCTCCGAGCTCTCTACCCTCTCTCTGGTCGTGGCCGCTTCGATGATTGCACTTCTCGTGACGATGAACCGAAAGGGGGTGGTGAATAACGCGGCCTATGTGCTGGTGGGGATCGTGCTGTGGACGGCCGTTCTCAAATCGGGAGTGCATGCCACCCTCGCCGGAGTGACGCTGGGACTCATCATCCCCCTCAAAAACAACCGCCGTTCGTTTCATCACCTCGAACACTCTCTCCATGCCCCGGTCAACTTCGTCATCCTCCCGCTGTTCGCGTTTGTTAATACGGGGATCAGCTTTGGGACCATCACACCGAAGGATTTTGTTGACAATGTGACGCTGGGGATCGCGTTTGGTCTGTTTTTCGGAAAACAGATCGGGGTATTCTTGTTCAGTGCGCTGGCAATCAAAAGCGGTCTGGGGCAGCTGCCCCGGGGGGTAAGCTGGATGCAGCTCTACGGCGTCTCGGTGCTCAGCGGGATCGGGTTTACGATGTCGCTGTTCATCGGATCGCTGGCGTATGAAAACGCGCGGGGGATGGGAATCGAACTGGCCGATGAGCGGCTGGGCGTTTTGCTCGGATCGCTTGCATCGGCACTGATCGGATATTTCATCCTCAAGGCGACACTGAAAAAGGAGGAAGTCAATGGGTGATTCGCCCGAATACCTGGAAAAAAAGCGTTTTTTCGACTCGCTGATCACCCTGTACGGACGCAACGTCGCCGTGGAAGTGTTGCGGGACGAGACGGTTCAAATCCATAAACTGCACCTCTCCAAGAGCAACCGCATCGACGATACGATCAGCCAGATCATCGATCTGGCTCAAATGCGCGGGGTGGAGATCAAATACCATGCCAAAGAGGCACTGTCGCGGATCTCCAAGAACAGCGCGCAGGATCAGGGGGTTGCCATCGACGTCAGGGCCCTCAATTACCGCAGCGCTTCACAGATCGAAAGCGATCTGAGAGGGGACTTCCGGTTGTTAGCGCTGGACGGGATCAACAACCCCCAGAACCTGGGGATGATCGTCCGCTCGGCCGCGGCCAGCCGGATTGATGGGAT